>JBEKOV010000109.1:0-11508 GCA_049521415.1 Chthoniobacteraceae bacterium | reverse complement strand
TCGCCGGCGGCAGAGGAGGCGCCGCTCGATGGGATCGACCTGGTGATCGAGGCGGCGGTGGAGAAGATGGAATTGAAGAAGAAGATTTTTGGGCGGCTGGATGAGATTGCGCCGCCGGAGACGATCCTGGCTACGAATACGTCGGCGCTTTCGATCTCGGACTTGGGCGCGGCGGTGAAGCGGGCGGACCGCGTGGTGGGGATTCACTTTTTTAACCCGGTACACCGGATGCCGCTGGTGGAGGTGATCGCGGGAGAGAAGACGAGCGCGGAGAGCGCGGCGGCGGCGGTGAAGTTCGTGCAAAGAATCGGGAAGCTGCCGGTAGTGGTGCGGGATAGCCCGGGGTTTTTGGTGAACCGGATATTGCTGCCGTACATGGTGGAGGCGGGGGAGCTGTTCGCGCACGGGGCGGCGATTGAGGAGATCGACGGGGCGATGCTGGATTTTGGGATGCCGATGGGGCCGCTGCGGTTGATTGATGAAGTGGGGCTGGACGTGGCGGAGGATGTGGCGGCGACGCTGGCGGCGGCGTTTCCGAAACATATGCACACGCCGGCGGTGTTGAAGCGGATGCTGGAGGCGGGGCTGCTGGGGAGGAAGTCGGGGAGTGGGTATTATATTCACCAGAAGGGATTGACGGCGCCGAATCCTGATGTGGCTAAGTATCGCGACGGGGAGAGTGCGCGGGCGCTGGATCGAGCGGGGATGCAGAGGCGGATGGCGCTGCTGATGGTGAACGAGGCGGCGAGGTGTATCGAGGAGAAGGTTGTCGCGGAGCCGGCGGATGTGGATTTTGGGATGATCATGGGGGCGGGGTTTGCGCCGTTTCGCGGCGGGCCACTAAGATATGCGGATGCGGTGGGAGTGGGGAAGGTGGCGGAGGAATTGCGGGCGCTGGCGGAGGGCGGGGATGGGTATTTTGCGCCTTGTGAGTTATTGGTAAGTATGAGCCGGAATGGCAAAAACTTTTATGATCAGGACTTATAACTTACTCACTTAGGATTTATTACCATGGCTACAGAAACTGTTATTGATACTTCGAAGATGCCGGCGGGGCAGCGGGAGGCGCTGGAATTGAGCGAGAGCGCGCGGGAGGCGGCGCAAGCGGAACGGGGATTTGTGGGCGGGCTGTTCATGGGGCGCGTGGGGATGGAGCAGATCAGGCCGTTTCCATTGCAGGCAAATGAGGATCGGGAGAAGGGGGATGCGTTCCTGGGGCGGCTGCGGAATTTTTTGGTGGAGCACGTGGATCCGGATGAGATCGACAGGACGGGGGAGATACCGGATGAAGTGATCGTGGGACTGGCGAAGCTGGGGGCGTTTGGGATCAAGATATCGACGGAGTATGGCGGCCTGGGATTATCTCAAACCAATTATTGCCGGGCGGGGATGTTACTCGGGAGTTATTGCGGGAATCTTACGGCGTTGTTATCGGCGCATCAATCGATCGGGGTGCCGCAGCCGTTGATTTTATTCGGGACGGAGGAGCAGAAGCGGCGGTTTCTGCCGCGCGTGGCGGGCGGGGAGATATCGGCATTCGCATTGACGGAGCCGAAGGTGGGGTCCGATCCGGCGAAGATGGAGACGCATGCGGAGCCGAGCGAGGATGGGAGTTACTATGTGGTGAATGGGGAGAAGCTTTGGTGCACGAATGGGGTGAAGGCGGGGGTGATTGTGGTGATGGCGAAGACGCCGGCGCCGCCTGGGAAGAAGCGCGGGGGGATCACGGCGTTTGTTGTCGATATGGATACGCCGGGGATCGAGGTGACGCACCGGTGCCGGTTCATGGGATTGAAGGCGCTGTATAATGGTGTGGTGCGGTTCACGAATGTGCGGATTCCGCGGGAGAATATATTGCTGGCTGAGGGCAAGGGGTTGCGCGTGGCGCTGACCACATTGAATACCGGGCGGCTGACGCTGCCGGCGGCTTGTACTGGACTTGCGAAACGGTGTGTGCGCGTGGCGCGCGAGTGGGCGCGGGAGCGGGTGCAATGGGGCGCGCCGATCGGGAAGCATGCGGCTGTGGCGGAGAAGCTGGCGCGGATGGCGGCGCAGACGTTTGCGATGGAATCGATGGTGATGTATGCGTCGAGTCTTGTGGACCGAGACAAGCACGCGGATGTGCGGCTGGAGGCTGCGCTGTGCAAGCTGTGGGCGACGGAGCGGACGTGGGAGATCGTGAATGAGACAATGCAAATCCGCGGCGGACGCGGGTACGAGACGGCGCAATCGCTTGCGGCGCGAGGCGAGGAACCGGTGGCGGTGGAGCGGTTTTTGAGGGATTGCAGGATTAATACGATTTTTGAAGGATCGAGCGAGATCATGCGGCTGTTCATCGCGCGGGAGGCGCTGGACCCGCATCTGAAGGTGGGCGCGCCGATGCTGAACACGCAATTGCCGATGAAGGAGCGGGCGCAATCGGCGCTGCGGGCGGCGATGTTTTATGCGCGTTGGTATCCGCAGCAGTGGGCGCCGGGGTGGGATACGAAGGGGTTTGATCCGGTGCTGGCGGGGCACGTGAGGAAGGCGGAGGCGCTGGCGCGGCGGCTAGCGCGGCGGTTATTCCACGCGATGGCGAAATATGGGCCGAAGCTGGAACGGGAGCAGGTGCTGCTGGGGCGATTTGTGGATATTGGGACGGAGTTATTCGCGATGCTGGCGAGTTGCGCGCGAGCGCAGAGGATGCTGGATGAGAAGGATGCGGCCGAAAATGTATTGGCTCTCGTGGATTACTTTTGTGTTACGTCGAGGGGGAAGGTGGAGGAATTGTTCCGGGCGGTGGGGCGGAATGCGGACCGGAAGGGGTACAGGCTGGCGCAGGAGGTTTTGGAGGGGAAGTTGGAGTGGGTGGAGAGGGGGATTTTGTAGGGCTTCACTCCCCCGAGTCGCCGATGGGGACGGCTTTTTCGATGATGGATTGGGCGTCGTCTTTGGCGTCAATGGTGAGGAGGATGCCGTCGCGGTCGACGATCCAGAGGGCGGGGAGTGAGTTGATGCCGAGGCCGCGGACGAGCTTGCCGTGCCAGCCCTCGCCGTCGCAGTAGACGGGGTATGTGATGCTGTGGGCGGTGAGCATGTCGGGGACGGAGACGGGGTCGTTGTCGAGACAGATGCCGAGGCGCGCGACGGAGCCGGAGCCGGCGCCGAGTCCCCTCACCCAATCGAGTGCGTACATGGATGGGGCGGACCATGTGGCGAAGAAGTAGATGAGGACGACTCTGCCGCGCAGGGACTTGAGGTCGACGGTCGAGCCATCGACGGCGACCCAGGTCATGTCGAGGGGCTTGCCGACGAGGGAGAGGCGCTTGAGGTCATCGTCGATGCGGGCTCGCAATTCCGGGGTTTTGGCGGCGGGTTGGGCCAGCCCGAGGAGGGAGCGGGCGGTGGGGGGCTCGTCATCGAAGGCGCTGGCGACCTCGGCGAGCAAGGCGGCGAGGCGGCGGTCATTGGGGAATTGTTTTGCGAATGCGCGGGATTTTTCGAGGAGGATGTCGCGATTGGTGGTGGAGGCGTCGGCGCGCTCCATGAAGAGGGAGAGGCGGGCGAACTCGACATCGGCGCGGCGGTCCTTCATGGAAGGATCGCGCTCGAGCTGGTTCAGGACGTCCATGGACTGGGCGCGCAAGGCGGGGTCCTGCTCGAGGTCGCCGAGTGTGGCGAGGAGATGGGCGAGGCGGAGTTTCGCATCGGGAATGCGGATGTCCGCGGGATAGGCGACGATGAAGGCGCGCAAGGCCTGCTCCTGCCTGCCGAGGTAACCGACTGTGACGGCGCGCATATCCTCGGAGGTGCTCCAATCGGAAGTGGGAGCGCTGGTTTCCATGGCCTGGATTTGCCGCCAATCGCCATTGGCATCGGCGCGCACGGAGGCGGGGGCGGCGAGCGAGAGGCAGGCTGCGGCGCAAAGGGAGGTGCATGCGCGCGATGTCATTGGATATCCTGGATGCGGAAGGTTGCGACGACGGGGCGATGGTCGCTGGCAAGGTTCCAATAGGGGGAACGATAGACGAACGACTTCGAGGAATCGACCGCGCGGGTGAGGTTGCGCGTAACGAGGATGTAATCGATACGGGTGTAGACGTCGGCCTGATCCCAGTACTCGGTCCAGTGGTCGCCATCGGAATCCTTGAGCCAGAGATCGCGCAGGCCGAGGCCGGAGGCGCGGGCGCCGGTGACCTCCCTAATGGAAGGGGAGTTTTTGGTATCGTTGAAATCGCCGTAGACGATGAGCTTTGTCGCGGGGTCGGCGTTGAGGACATCGTCGACGTGGGATCGCAGCAGGTGGGCTTCGTTGCGGCGCAATTCCTCCTCGTCCTCGAATGTGTCCTTGAGCTTCGATTTCAAATGGGCGCCGATGAATCGAAGCTTTGCGCCGCCAATGGAAACGGTGACGTCGAGGATGCCGCGCGATATTTCCTCCTCGCGGCCATCCATCTGATACGGGACGTGAGGGAGCGATTGATGCGCGACGATGGGGTATTTGCTGAGGAAGGCGATGTGGCGCTCCGGGTCGGGGCCCTGGACGTACTCGGTGTATGGGTAGTCGAGGCCGGCGGATTTGAGGAGGGCCTGGAAGCCGGCGAAGTCCCTGGGCGGCCCCATCTCGCTGACGCCGAGGATAGCGGGATGGATGTCCTGGATGACGTGAATCTCCGCGCCGATGGACTGGGGGGATTTGGAAACTTTTTCCCTGCCGTCGGGAAAATCGGAGGCCTGGAAGTAGTCATCGAGGTTATAGGCGGCGAAGACGAGATCGTCCGCGCGCGCGGAGAGGATGGCCGCATGGAGGATGCAGACCGCGACAATCGCCCATTGCCTCCTGATCACGGGGGAAGTGTTTTGCGAATCCGAATCAGGCCTGGCCCGCGGGGTGCGGGTTTTCCACCGGAGGGATCGGTTGGGAGGATTGAGCGACAGGGGGCTGCTGGAAGGGGGCGCCTGCGCCGAAAAGCTGAGGATCGGCCTGCGGGGCAACCGGCTGGGCGACGACGGGAGCCGGAGCGGCGGCAACGACGGGCGGAGGAGCGACGGGCAATTCCGCAGGCTGGCGGGGCTGCTGGCCGGGAGCGGGCTGGACGGTGACTTCGGTCTTGGTCAATTCGCGCTCGATCTCTTCCTTGGCTTTGTTGAATTCCTTGACGGCCTGCCCCATGCCGCGGGCGAGTTCGGGTAATTTCTTGGAGCCGAACAACAGCAGGACGATCAGGAGGATGACGATCAGGTCCGGTCCCGCGAGGTTGAAGAGGGAGGCGATGATGTTCATTTCAAGCTGTTAAATACCATGGGAAGGGGGTGGTTGCAAGGAAAGGTGGGGTGAGGCGGGAGGGGAAGAGGCGCTAATATCCGGCTCTCCCCTCGTCAGGCCCCGGGGGTGCGGACGAATTCGAACCAGTTCAGGTTGAAGAGGACTCCCGAGCCGCCGGTGAAAACCAGATAAACGGCGTGCATCCCATTGGCCGCCCCGCCGGTGATGGGGCACGTCTGGGTCGCCCATGTGTCCCATCCGCCCGTTCCCTTAACCGGGCACGTGGCGAGGAGCGGGCCCGTGGGGCTATCGAGATGGACTTCGATGTTGCCGCCGTTGGCAGCCGATGCGATCCGGGCCTTGAAGAGATGGGCACCGGCGCCGAGGTCGACGTGGCGGAATCCGAGGAACGAGCCATTGGAGATGTAATCGACGGTGGTGTCGTTGGTCGGATCGGTGCAGGCCTGGAGGCCGACCTTGCCCGACATGAGGTCATAATCCTCGGCGTCGATCTGCTCGAAAGCGCCGTGGAACCTCCCCGGGCGAATGGAACGGAAGAACCGGAGCCAGTTGACGGTCAGCGGACCGCCGGAGGCCGCCAGGCAGAGGGTATGGACGCCGCTGGCGCCGCTGACATGGGCCGCGGCTGTTTCCCAGCCCTTCGCATCTCCGATCCCGGAGAGGGAGCAGGCGCCGAGCAGAGGGCCCGTGGGGCTGTCGAGGCGAGCCTCCAGTCTGGCTCCCGCCGGGCCCTGGGCCCGCACCTGGAGAGAATCGGCGCCGTCGCTGAAGTCGACCTTGGCGAAGGCGATGGAGGATGGGGACGCGCCGATGGCGACGCCAGTCTGGCGCCCGGCGTCATCAATGTCCCGCACGGTGGCGCCCGAGGAGGGGGCGCCGCTCGCGGCCGGGATCACGTTGAAGGGGTTGCGGATGTCTGTGAACGGGGGCATCGGGTCGCCGGCGACCGCGATGGTGATGCCGGCCGGCGAGATCGTTCCCGACCAGTTGATCTCCAGCCTTCGGCCATATCCGTCGCCGATGCGGGAGAAGTTCCGCTCGACCCCGTTGACTTTGACCGAGCTGATGTTCGCGCTATAGAGGTCCTTTACATAGAGCCTGGATACCGCCATGGGCGCGTCAACCTTGACGGTGAGGTCCTGGTTTTGGCAGGCGGCGCCGCTTTCGGTCGAGCTGATGCTACCCATGCCTTCCGGTGAAAGGAACAGGCCGTCCCGCAGGACATGGTTCATTTCGTCGGGGATGTGCGGCTCGATCCACAGTTCACCGGTAACCTTGTCGCGGTGAAAACCGACGATCTCGTAGTAGTTCCGCCACAGGTCGGGATAGCTGATGTACTGGCGGCCACCGTCGAAGGACTGGGCGGGATACCGCGGCTGGATCTCCGGGATGCCGAGTCCGTTGTTGAAGACGGTGTCGCGGTTGTCGAAGCTTCGCTTGAAGTAGTCGTACTGGAGGCCTCTCCATTCCCTATAGCGGCCAGTCTGGAGGAAAAGGCCGCCCATGTGGGGCATCATGTACTCGGCCCATTCGTCGTAGGTCCCGGTGGGGTGATGGAGCCCGTTGACCGGGTCATAATACTCGGCCAGGGAGGAAACGCCGTAATCGAGGCTGGCCTGCGCGAAGAATGAGTTGAACTTCAGGAAGTAGCCTATCTGCTGGCCAGCCAGGATGCTTTCCGCGATGCGCCCATAGGGGAAGTTGTTGGCCCGCGGGTCGAGCCAGCGCGCCTGGAACGACTTCTCGGCCACCGGCAGCGCCGCGTCGCAGGAGGCCTTGAGCGCGCCGTCGTGCTTGATCGCCGCCAGCCGCGACAGGATCGTGTAGGCAACCATCGCGAGGCCGGAATTGTAGGCGTCCGCATCGCCGCCGGCGTCGTAGGTGCTTTCCGTGTTGCTGAAGGTGCCGGGGTACCGTCTGGAGGAGCGCTCGGCCGCCTGAGTGAGAATGCGCAGCCCCGCTTTCCGGACGCAGGGCCAGAAATAGTCGAGTCGTTGCGAGTCGGCTGTGGCGATGTAAGTCTCGTAGAAGGAGATAATGAAGCCGCAGTTCAGATCGACCCAGTTGTCGATGTCCCGATAATCCTGATGCTGCCGGTCGTCCCACGCGACCATGCTCTCGAAAATATCGGGGATGCAGAAATCGTGGTGGATCTGGCCCGGCGGATCCTCCTTCTGGGTCCGGGCCCAATACTCGAGCTCGTGCCAGATCATGTCCGGACAGACCATGATGAAGATCTGCCGCGAGTGCCACATCTGGTCCATGGTTCCCACGCAAGGCCAGGAGCCCTCGGCCGAGGCCATCCGGCCGTCCTTGGTGTAAATCCAGTTGTTGCTCAGATTGCAGAGCGAGTTCATGGTCTGGTTCTTCAGCCATTCGGGCAGGTTGGAGGCCCGCATCCGCGTGGCGAGGTTGACGGCGTTGGCCATCAGCGCGTCGAAATTCTTTAATCCCATGTCGGCGAAATCGCCGGAGTTGGAGCCGAGATTGAGGTAGTGGTACCAGTCCTGAAAGGGCGGCTTGTCCTGCACGCCGTTGTACCATGCCATCACGAACCTGATCGTCCTGGTCTCGCGCGGGCCCAGCGTCACATTCACCGCGGTGCAGTTGATCCTGCCGGACGGTGCGTTGTCACATTGGCCATTCATCAGGAAGCCCGAGTCGTTGCCGTAGCTGACGATCGCGGCCGGGTCGCTGCCGGCGCCATAGACGGCGTACTCGATGCCGCCGCTGGTGCGCAGGCCCTTGCCGGGAACGCCGATGGGTTCGGTCTCCGTCCCGATCCGGAGGGCGCACGCAACGTCAACGCCGGTGGTCCGGGTGTTGGTGAGCTTGAGGCTGAAGAAGGCATAGGGGCACGACATCCGGTCGAGGTTGGAAAAATCGATCGGGGAAAAGGCGGTGAGGTGGATCGCGACGTCGTTGATCGTGCCGAGGTTGGCGGTTTCCACCGGGAAGAAGGCGTCGTCGTCAAAGCGACCGTTGACAGAGACCGAGGTGAGCTGCCTGCTAGTGGCGATGTTGTCACCCCTCTTTGAGTAGAACTGAAAGCAGGTGTCATTCATCCTGGAGAAGCTGACACGGGCGATGGGCGTGCCGGCTGTGGCCGCGAACACGCCCATATACGGACAAAACTTCACCGCGCCGGCTCCCACTCCGCCCATGGGAATGCCCGTTGTTCCGTCAACAGGCTCGACGGCGGCGGCGACTGTGCGGCCCATGGACAGGGCCGCCGCGAGGGTCACGATGGCAAGGAGCTTCCAGTTGGGACGACACTGGGGACGGCACTGGGACATGGCTTGTAAGGGGATCGCGAATTAGTATTGCGTCGTTTCCAGCCGAGCCGCCGGGACTGACCAGAAGCGGCGCCTTGAATTTGCGGAGACGAGGGAGCGGAAAAACCGACTCGCGACACAAAACTCCGCGGCCACGCAATCGTCAATCCGCGTTTTCACTGCCGTGTTAAAACGACGACGGATGCCTCTTTTGAAAGTTGAGACGCTTCTTTTACCTGCCCGCAATGAAATCGTCACACGGGGCTGCGATAAAGGGGGCTCACACTTCGCCTCACACTTCGCTTATGACCTGGCTTGCATTTCTGCATTTTTATTTCATGACATTGTGCGCATTGACGACGGGCTCGCTGATTTATCTGGCGTGGCTGGTCTGGCCGAGGCCGTGAGGCCCGGTCCTGTCAAAAAAAAGTGGCGCAGCGGGCGGGCGAGCCGTAATGGTTTTGCCTCCATGAAAATGCGAGCACTCCTCCCCGCCGCGGCGCTGGCCGCGGCCCTTGCAATGAATCCCGCCCGGACCTGGGCGGACGACGAAGAAGCTGAATTGAACGATCTGCCGGCGGCGGTGCAAAAGACCGCGCACGAGGAGATCGGCGCCTCGAAGGTGGAGGAGGTGGAGGATACTTATGAGGAAGGGCAGCATGCGACGGAGGTGGAATACCACGAGAACGGGAAGAAGATGGCGGTGGTAATCGCGGCGGATGGGACGCTGATCCAGAAGGAGTACCGGATGTCGCCATCGGATGCGCCGGCGGTCATTGAGAAGGCTGTTGCGGGGCTGTATCCCGACGGGACGATCACGCACATCAAGGAGGTGGAGCGGAAGACGGGGAAGTTCTTTGAGATTTCGGTGAAGGTGGGTGAGAGTTCGCACCGATTGAAGCTGGATGACGGAGGGAAGGCGCTGAAGTAAGGGGGCCCGGATACTTCGTATCCGCCTGGCCTGGAGGCGAGGCAGCACTTTCGGGCTGAGGAGTTTTTACATAGGAGTTCGCATGGCTGGCAGCGTTCGCTTTGGAATGGATTCGGGGGCATCAGAAAGTGCTGGGCGCATATTTTCCACAGGAGCGCGAAATATGCGGAAAAACCGGGTTTTCAGGGATTTGCGTCGAATTGAGGACGAATTGTTAAAATCTCGATAAAAAGATGTTGAGTCGGGAGAGGTTTCCATGCATTCTGGAAAAACCATGCGTGAGCGGTGGCAGCGGCAAGCGTCCGTGAGACGAAGGCCGGAAACCGAGGCGCTTGGGGTAAATTAAGAGATAAATCAGGACAGCCGTCCAAACCGTTTTCCCACGATAACCCAGGTTGATGAGTAAAATCGTCGCCAGGAGGGGCTTCGCACTTAACCCGCAACCCCCAAGAAAGCGCCGGCAGCGAATTGCAGCCGGCGCTTTCCAATTTTTATGGGGGAAATGGAACGGAAGGAAACAAAGGCAGCAAAGGAGCCCGATGAGTGCGCTGGGGTGCGGGGGCGCCCAAAGGCGCGGGAAAGGCGCCAGTCCAGGATGCCGCCGAAGCGGACCAAGGGGCGGGGCCTAAAACGCCGGCGCGCGGATCGGGGGCGAAGGAAGTATTGGTCTCAGCCCGCGGCTATTTCTTCGGGTTCGGCGGGGGTGTGTTCGGCGGCGCGCTGATCGAGTGTCTTGTGATGGTGCTCGGGATAGAGGCCGCGGAGGAGGGTGATCTTGCCGTCGAAGTCTTCGACGAGGGCGGAGGAGCTTTCGACCCAATCGCCGGAGTTGTAGTAGTCTATCTGGCCGATTTTTCGGATGACGGGCCAGTGGATGTGGCCGCATACGACGCCGCTGACGTTGTAATCGGCAGCATAGCGGACGATGGCTTCCTCGAATTTGCCGACGAATGAGACGGCGTTCTTGATGCGCTGCTTGGCGTAGGAGCTGAGGGACCAATAGCCGAGGCCGGCGCGGCGGCGGAGCCAATTGAGGGGGCGATTGGCGCCGAGGAGGAACTCGTAGCCGAGGTCGCCGACGAAGGCGAGCCAACGCATGTTCTGGACGACGGTATCGAGCTCATGGCCGTGCATGACGAGGAGGCGGCGGCCATCGGCGGTGAGGTGGATGTCGTTTTTCTTCATGGTGATGCTGCCGTAGATGCCGAGAAAATCGGAGAGGAATTCGTCGTGATTGCCGGGGATGTAGATGACGCGGGAGCCTTTGCGGCCTTTGCGCAGGATTTTTTGGATGACGTCGCTGTGCTCCTGAGGCCAAAAGATGCCGCGGCGCAATTTCCAGCCGTCGATCATATCGCCGACGATGTAGAGGGTGTCGAAGTCGTAGTCGCGAAGGAAATCGAGGAGCGCGCCAGCGTTGCAACCCTTTGTGCCGAGGTGCACGTCTGAAATCCAGCCGGTGCGGAATCGTTGGCTCACGCTGGCTGTAATGAGAACCACAATGGGTGGTGGTGTCAAAGGGATGCGAGTACTAGAGGCAGATTTTACATGGCTGTAACATTGGATGGGGGAGGACAGAAGGGACAGAAAGTAACCGCAAAGAGCACAGAGATCGCAAAAGGGCGGGAAAGGCGGGAGGGGACCTGCGGGGCTATAGCAGTTTCTGTTTAATCTGTCGGAGAACCGGGGGGGAGGAATAAGGGCATCGAAAGGCGCTGCGCTGTTTCGATGCAGGCACGGCGGCTATTTGGCGACGATGCGCGGATCCAGCTTATAGGAACCGGATTGATGGGGAGTTTGGGGCCGCCGTGCTCTTTTTAGAAGGCGGGGCTTCGCCCCGCGACCCGACTCAGGGGACTACTGTCCCCTGAGAACCCCAAATTTGTCGCTGGCGCGACAAATTGAATCGAAAGCGCTCTAGATAGTGTCGTCACGAGATTGACAGGCATGGTAAAAAGGGAAAAACCATGCAATACTCTCTGGAGAAGCCAGCCCATCGACGCCATGATTTAACCGACGATGCGTGGAAACTTCTG
>JBEKOV010000108.1:0-11650 GCA_049521415.1 Chthoniobacteraceae bacterium | reverse complement strand
CTCCGCAGTCGTGTGCCCCTTTTCTCTCGCCGCTATGATCCGCTCCCGCAGATCAAGACTGTAGGTTCGCATCCACCTACCATACCACTCTTTGCCTCAGATTAAATAGAAAATGCTCTAATTGGGATCGCGGGTGGCGGCAGATACGCGAGCCCGCATCGCCGCGGCAGAGCGCTCAAAGGCGTGAGGATTGAGCGGCATCGCCGCGGCCCTCAATGCGCCCACGCCGGCTCGCTTGCATCCAGGCCGCTGACGACTTCTTTCTTCCGCCCCGTTTGCACGTCCAGCAGGTAAAGGTCTCCATCATCGGAATAAATGATGTGCCGCGAATCAGGCCCCCAGCACGGACGCTCCCCATTCGCAACGACGCGCGATCCGCCGCCGTGCAGGTCCATGACCGCGATCGCGAAATCCCCGCCCTCGCGCACGTTGAACGCCACCTTGTTTCCATCCGGCGACCAGTTGGGCTCCGTGCAATACCCATAGCCCGTCGCGATTTCCTGCCCCCACCCGCCCGACGCGCCGATGCGGTAGATCTGCGGCCCGCCGTGATCGTCGTACGAATAAATGATCTCGTCCCCATTCGGCGACCACGTGGGCGACGACTCGATGCCCGGCGTGTGCGTCAGCCGATGCGCGCTGCCGTTCAAGCTGCACACATACAGCTCCGGATTTCCATCCTTGCTCAATGTGCATGCGATCCGCTCGCCATTCGGCGAAAACGCCGCCCCGGAATTGGTCCCCGGATACTTGATGATCCTCTCGCGCGACCCATTCGAAAGATTCACGAGATAAATATCCGCGTACCCCGACTTGTAACCGGTATATGCCAGCATGCTCCCGTCCGGGGAGAGCGCCGGGCTCACCGAAATCGTATGGTCATGCGTCAGTTGCTGCACCTCCGACCCGTCGCAATCCGCAGTATAAATCTCTTTGCTCCCGGAGCGCGTGCCGCAAAAGGCGATCCGCGTCCCCGCGATGCCGCGATTCCCCGTCAGCGTCTGCACGATGTCATTCGCAAACGCATGCGCCTCCTGCCGCGCATCGCCATTGTAAGTCCCCGCCACCGCCGCGCGCCCGCTGTGATCGTCCACCTTCCCGTCCAGTTCCGACCCGTTCGACGAGCCGCCCGCGATGAGCGCCGCTTCGCTCGGGCTCGCGAAAGTAAAATACCCGCTCGCCGCCAGATCCGACTCCAGCACTTTGGTAATGAGCGCGCCTTCCGGCCCGGAGATCGGCTCGATGGAGATGGCGATCATGTCGCTCTTGTTGATCGTGATGACGGGCGTATCCGCCGCGCGGGCGCAGAGGGATATCGCGAGTGTGAGAATGCAGACTTGGAAGATGCGGGGTTTAATCATTGTTGGGATTGCTGGCTGAGTTCGAAATCGATTTTCACCTCGTACGCGCCTCCATCGCCGAGTCCCTCGGGGAGGGGATCGACCTGGGTGACGCGCCGGGCGGCTTCCATGACGGACTGGTCCATCACGTCATTACCTGAGGATTGGTCCAGGGACACGTCAGAAATCGTCCCATCTTTTTCAATCCGAATTTTCACAATCGCCGAAAATTTCGATGTCGACGTCACGATCGACGTCGGCTGCTCCCACCGGCTGTAAAACCGGTCGTGCAGCATCGCGTTATACCAACCGAAATCTCCCTCCGTGTCGCCCCCGCCCGCATGCCCCTTCCCGCCCCGATTTCCCCCGCCTGTCCCCGGTGCGGCGCCTGCTTCTCCCTCCCCGGGACTCGCGCGGCCCGTCGCCTTCTTGAAATCGGCCTTCGCTGCCGCGTTGCCGCTGTCATCCTCGTCGGAAGGGGTCGGGCTCTTGTGCGGCGAGGAGTGCGGTGAAGCGTGAGGCGAGGGGTGCGGATGCCTCCTCGGCGACCCCGACGGTTTCGGTTTTGGGTGTGGCCTGGGCGTGGCCTTTGGCTTCGGCCTCGGAGTCGGTTTGGGTGTCTTAATCGGCGTGGCTGTTGGCGTGGGCGGCATCGCGAGCAACGGCGAAGGCGCCGGCAGCACGATCTCGCTCGGCGGCGCGCTTTCCTCCGGCCCCGGCGTCGGCGCCTCGTCTGGTGTTGGCGTTGGCGTCGGTGTGTCTTCATCGTTCTGCGTGTCGTCCGGCGTCGGACTCGCATCCGCTCCCGCCACCGGTGGGCCGCCGCCGTCCAGCCACGACAGGTCAGTGGCGGACCGCGCATGATTCCTCCAGATCGCAAACAGCCACAACCCGCCCAGCACCAGCACGTGCAGCGCCGCCACGATGATCACGTTCCGGCGGAACGCGCCTCGTTCCCCTGTGTTCATTCGCTCTCCGGGTTCGTCACCACGCCCACCTTCGTCACTCCCGCGCGCCGGATCGCATCGAGCACGTCCACCAGCTTCTGCACCTCCAGGCCGCGATCTGACCGCACCACCACGGCGATTCCCGGCTCCTGCGTATTTTTCTCCGAGAGTTGCGATCTTAGTTCGTCGAGCGTCACGGTCTGGTTATTCAACCCCACAATATCGTCCTTCGTAATCGTGACCGTCTGCACCAGCGCCGGGTTGACCGCATCGCTCGCCGCTTTGCTCGATGGCAGGATCAGTCCCGTGCTCTTGTCCATCAGCGGCGTGGTGATGATGAAGATAATCAGCAGCACAAACGCCAGGTCCAGCAGCGGCGTCACGTTGATCTCGGACAGCGTCTGGAAGGCGTGCTTGCTGGAAAATCGGCGCATGGCAGGGTTCGTGGATTCAGCGGCGCGTCGCGGGCCGCCCGCCCGCGTCCAGGTATCGGTGCGCGAATTCGCTCGAAAGCTCGGCGGCAAAGTTATCCATATCGACCGTCATGGCGCGGATGCTGGTGACCAGGAAATTATAGCCGAACATGGCCGGTATTGCGACGAGGAGGCCGGTGACTGTCGTAATCAGCGCCGCGGACACGCCCGGCGCCATCGCCGTCAGATTCGCCGACCCGGCCTGCGCCACGTCGCCAAAGGTATCCATCACCCCCCACACCGTCCCCAGCAGCCCAAGGAACGGCGCCCCGCTCACCGCCGATGCCAGGAGGATCATCTGCGACTCCAGCCGCAGCGAGCTCTCCCCCACCGCCCGCTCCATCGCCGATTCCACCGCCCGCATTTGCGCCGCGGAGATCGGGCTCGCGATCTCCAGCCGCCCCCGGAAGGTCTCATCCACTTCCGACGACCCCAGCAGGTGAAACGTCAGCTCCCGGCACCCCGCCATATAAACATCCCACAGCGGTGTCCCGTCGAATCGCGCCCCGAGCGAATACAGCCGCAGCGGGTGCCGGTCCGCATGGAAGTGCTCGCGGAAATCCCGCGCCTGCCGCCGCGCGATCCGGATCACGCGCATCTTCGTCACCATCACCGACCATGAGAAAACCGACGCGATGAAGAGCGTCACCAGCACCGCCCTGGCCGGGATCGTGGAGTGATCGAGGGCGAAGATGAGCCCGGCGGCAATGGTGGGCGCTGGGAAAAAGGAAAATGCCATTTTGGCGATCTGGCATTAGTTATCCTTTGTGAGGCGAAGAATCGCAACTCGTATCCAAATGAAGATTACCCGCAAGACCATCGCATCCCTCCTCCTGGGCGCCGCAACGCTCGCATCCTCCGCCTCGCTTCAGGCCCAGCAGGCGCAGGAAAATGCATACGACGTACTCGGCAAGGCCCTCGTCCCCATCGTCAGTGTCTTCGTGCTCGATGCGAATGGGCAGCTCGCGCCGCGCGGCCTCGTCATCGATGCGCACCTCGTCCAGGCCAGCAAGCTGCCGCCGGTATTCGCGGACCAGGCCATCCATCTGGCCGTGATGACGCCCGATCGAGTCCTGGTCCAGGCGCCATTCGCGGGCCAGATGCTCACCGTTTGCCGCCAGGGCGATTCCCTCTGGGCCACGCCCGGCTCTCAAATCCAATCTCTCCTCGCCCTCGCGCCGTCCGCCCCGCTCTCCGAGAAGAAAAAGAAAAAGCGCGCCGCGGAAGCCGCGAAGGTCCTCGGCCCGCTCGTCCTGCCGGTCACGCAGCAGGAACTCGTCTTCCTCCCAGTCCTCTTCCAGTGCGCCGATGCCGGCAATGACACCATCGCCGGCGTCTCCTGCCGCATGCTGGATGTCAGCCTCATGCCCGCTCTCGCCAAATCGCTGCACGCCGATAACTGGAGCGGTCGCCTCTGGGTCGGCCCAAATTACACCATCGTCAAAATCTCCCTCGCCGGCCCCACATGGAGCGGCGCTGTCGCAATCGACAAACTCGCATTCCCCGCCACACTCCCCGACGCTACCTTCCAGCCCCAAGGCGCCGATGTGCTGAAACTCACCGCCCGGCAGTTCCTTGATTTGCTCAGCCAGTTCGGCAGCAAATAGAACAACACAATCCCGCGAATCCTACCCCGCCCTCTTCCTCAGGTGCGCGTACCGCTCCGCCCACTCGGCGGGCAGCCGGATGGGCCGGCCTGGCGGCATCAGGATTAGCGCCAGCATCTGCCGGCACGTAACGATCAGCGCATCGTCGCCCTGCCGCCGAATCTCAAACGCGCACCAGAACCGCGTCCGCTCGATTGATTCCAGCCGCCCATCCACCACCAGCACGTCGCCCAGCGCCGCCGGCTTGCGGTAATCAATCTCCGTGCGCACCACGACCGGGTACTGATGCGTCTTGGCCATCGCCCGCAGGCTCATCCCGATTTTCTCCGCCAGCAGCGTCCGCGCCACTTCAATGAATCTCAGGTACGCGATGTTGTGCACCACGGCGGCGCAATCGGTGTCGAAAAACATCACCTGCGTCTCAGTCCGGATGGTTGGCGTTTCTGTCATGAATGGGATTGGCGGGCCGCGATGGCCCGCCATTTGCGGATCATCCGGCGCAGGCTTTCATCCAGATCGAGCGCCGCCAGTTCCTCGGGGGCGAACCACCGCAGGTCGCGGCTCTCATCGCTTGCCACAGGCGCGGCCGTTTCCGGCGCGATGAACATAAATCGCACGTCGTAATGAAAATGCACCGGCTCGTTTTCATGCGCGGGTATCTCGTGAATATCGAGGTCGAATGGCCGCTCGGAGGCAACAATCAGCCCCGCGATCCCGGATTCCTCCAGCGATTCCCGCCGCGCCACGCCGACGATGTCCTCGTCCCCGTTGCAATGGCCGCCGAATTGCAGCCACCGGTCCAGCTTCCGGTGATGGTGCAGCAGCACGCACGAGCCGCCGGCATTCACCACCAGCCCGCTCCCGGTGAAATGCGCGGGAAAGGAAGTCCGCTGGAAGCAATCCGCCGTCGCGTCCAGCAGCGCCAGCATCCGCTCGCGGATCGGCTCTTCATCGGGCCGCCGGGACAGGTCCATCCCGGCGAGCCGCTCTCGCAATTGCTGACGATTCATCGCCCCAAAGGGTATTGCGAACCGCCGCCTTCGCGCAACATCCGGCTGGCCGGGCGTGGGGGCCTAAAACTCCGATGCGTAATCCTTCAGCGCGTGCGTCAGCTTCTTGAGCCCCAGCTCCAGCCGCGTCTTGATCGTCCCGAGCGGGATTCCCGTATGCGCCGCGATTTCCCGCTGGCTCATGCCCTTGTAAAACGCCAGGTCGATCGCCTGCTGCTGCGCTTCCGGCAGCGTCTTGATTACGCCGCGCAGTTGCTCCCGGATATCCGCCATGACGAAATCCTCCTCCGGATCCGTCGTCCACGCATCCGGCTGCTGCTCTACTTCCAGCCGAAGCCGCTCCTCGGCCCTGCAATGGCTCTGGCATTTCCGCAGCCGGTCAATCGACCGCCGCCGCGCCAGCGTGACGATCCAGCCCAGGGGCTTGCCCTTGCCCGGGTCGAATCCGGCGGCCCGGTTCCAGATTTCCATGAAGATCTCCTGCAGCAGATCCTCAGCTTCGGCCTCGTTGTGAACCACTTTCATGCCCAGCGATTTCACGATCGCGGAGTGCCGGTCGTACAGGTATTCGAGGGCCACCGGGTCGCGCTGCTGGAGCATGACCATCAATTGCTCGTCGGTCAGATCGAGGGGAGAGATTGCGGTGGATTCGGTTTGCGGGTGTTCGAGTATGGCGTTCATCGTTTTTTTAGGGTTTTTGGCGCCTTCCTGGCCAGGATTGGCGGGAACGGAAGTGCGCCGGCTTCCCATTTAGCAACGGATGTGCCGCGGACGATTTACTCTGGAGAGGGCGCAAAGGCGCTCAAAAAAGTGTCTCAAATTAAGACACTCGTGTCGGGATTTGGCCCGGGAGTCGCCGGCCTTCGGATATCAATCGCCCGGCTGCGCAGACGCCACCGCCGGCAGGCTGGCCGGGTTCAAGAGGAGGTTCTTTAGCTCGCCGATCCAACCTCCCGCATCGGGAAGGTTCGAGTACTGTTTGATGATCTGATACATCTGGGTCAGGCCCTGATCCCGGTAACCGACGATGATCATATCCTCCGCGCGGCCCCACAGGAGCTTCGGGAGTTGGGTTTGATTGAAGTTATTGACGGCGAAGGGGGTGGTCGATTTGGACGCCTGGTTGGTTTCCCAGTTGATCTTATCGTTCCAATACTGCATCAGCCGCCGGTCATGCGCCTTGCGCATCGCCGGCAGCAGAAACGTGCTGGCGATCCCATCCAGGTCGGACGGTACGGTCTCCCAATCCGCGATGCCGCCCAATTGTTCGCCCAGGTTGTACCACGTCGCGAAGACGTTGGAATCGATCGAAGTATCGATGATCTCCCTGTCGATTCCCTGCGCCTCCTGACCCCTCTGACGTCCCCGCCGCATTCCGCGGCCTCTCCCGCCCTGGTCGCTGTCGTCGCCGTTGTCGCCATTCGCACCATTGGCGCCATTGGCATCCGCGGGGCCCGGCGCATCGAGCGAGTCCAACATCTGCCGCGCGGTTTCGATGTACGAGAGCAGCGCCGTCACCGTCTGGTCGTTCGTGGTGCCGTCGAGCTTCTGGAGAGAGATCGTCATGTACATCAGGCACGTCCGGATCGCGAATGGAGAGAGCTTGTTCCCGCTCGTCATCTGCCTCTTCCAATTGTTGAAATTCGTCTGCTCCTGCGGCTGCCCCTGATACCGAGTCACGTAGACCGCCTGCATGTAAAAATTGAGCGCCGACACATCGTCCTGCGAGGCGGCGGTGAAATCTGACAGCGCCTGCGCGCGCTGGCTTGCGGCCGTCTTGGCCTGCTTGCTCTGCAATTGGTCCAGGTTGTAGAGCATCGTCTTCGCGTCGAGGGGCGGCGTGTATTGGGCCTCGAGGCTCGAGGCCAGAAGCAGCAATGTAGTGGGGATCAGGAGGGCGCGCATGGGTGGATGCCCGGATATGTGGACCCGGAACGCCCAAAAATCCAGTCCGGAAAAGAAGCAGTCAGAAGTTCATCTCTTTTGTTCAAAGCTCGTCCGGATGCCGCAGTACGCACCCATCCGCCGGCCGGCTCCGGTCCGTCCATTGCGGCCCCCGCGGCCCATCCGTCCACCCGGTATCGAATCTCAACCCGGCGATAACCAAGAATACGTGGCCCCGCCTCGCATAAATCGTAATCCAATCGCCCGGCCCCGGATCGCCGTAATGCCGGAACCCAGTCGAGGGCATAGGCGAATCCAGCAGCCCCGCCGCCCTCAGCACAAACGACGCCGCCCCCGAGCAATCGTAAGCGGTATCGAATTCCGCGTCCGTATGCCCCGCGCCGTACAGATACGGCAGCCCTGCGATCCTGTTTGCCGCCGCCACCGCCACCTGCACATCCGGCGGAGCCGCCGGCGGCGCGATTGCAATGCCATTGTTCAACACCGCCGTCCGCCCCGGAATATAATGGTAAACATAGGGCGGCGTCTCCGCGCATCCCGCGAGGAAGAGCAGCAGAAAACTTCGAAACAACAAATGCGCGCTCCGCTCGCTCATTCTTCCGAATTTCGAATTCCGAGCTTCGAATTTCCTTATCATGGCGAAGCTTGCGGCGAACTCCCTGGCCCTGCCGCCGGACTATTCTCCTCACACCACCGGATCGCCATCGGATTCCCCGCCGCCGCCGCCTTCCGGTACCACGCCTCGGCCTCGAAGGGATTCGCCGCGGTCCCCACCCCGTACTCGAGGCATTTCGCCAGTTGATACATGCAATAACCGTCTCCGTGCCGCGCCCCTTCGTCGAAGAGATTCACCGCCTTTTGCGGGTCGCGAGCCACGCCATCGCCATTCATATACAGCACGCCCAGGTTCCCCGCGGCATCCTCGGAACCCATATCATGCGCCTGAGAGAAGAGCTTGAATGCCTCGTCATAATTGCGTGGTCCACCGATGCCTTGGTCGAGACACGTCCCGAGGATATTCATCGCGCGCGCATCGCCGCCCGCGCTGGCATCCTCCAGCAGCGCAATCGCGCGCCGCTGATCCTTCGCGACCCCGATCCCATTCAGGCAGCACTCCGCGAGACAAGTCTTGCCGGGCGTATCGCCCGAATTCGCAGCCCACTGGAACCACGCCGCCGCCTGCGGCCAATTTTGCGCAACTCCATTCCCATTCGATTCCATCACCCCTGCCTGGGTCATCGCGGGCGCGCTGCCTCGGACCGCCGCGGCGCAATACCACGCAAACGCATCCGCCGGTGATGCGGTGCGCAAATGATTCGCAAGGTTCATCATCGCCGGGACTATTTCCTGCCGCGCCGCGTCGGTAATCGCGGGCCGGATCGTGGTAAATTGATCGTCCGGCATCGCATCGAACGTCGGGCGCAGGCTCGAGAGCAGTGTCTCCAGCCGCACGCGCCCAGTATCCATACCCGGGTACGACCGCATGAAATCGAGGTAAGTTTCGATCGCCTTCGGCCAATCGTGAGCCGTCTCGTAATCGCTCCCCTGCTGCAATAGCGCATTCATGACCGCCTGCGGATTCGGCGTGGGCGTCGGAATCGGTGTGGCCGAAGGTGCTGGCTTCGGTTTGGGAGTGGGCGTCGGCCGGGCCGGAGTAGCCGCCGGAACAGGCGAAGTCGGCGGCGTAACCGCCGCAAGCTCCGGCGCCGGCGCAGCCGATTCAGCCGCACCCGCCGATTCCGTGCCCGGCTGATACAGGTGCCAGAGAACGGCAGCCGCCCCCGCGCACGCGAAGACGGCAAGCAACCCAAGCCACGGAAACCGCCAGCCACGTTCGACAGGCGCATGAGCCGGCGCGAACCGCGCGGCAGGGGGAGGCGGAGTCGGCGCCGCGGGCTTCCGGACCGGCGGCAAAGCTGGCGGAACAATCGCCGCCGCGGCCGTGGCATGGTAACTTGCGGCGAGCGTCGCCGCGAACGCCGTGCAAAACTCGCCCGCGGTCCCATAGGACCGCTCCGGGTCCAGCGCCTTCTTCAGCACCTCGTTGCCGGCCTCCGGCAGCGCGGCCACGGGCACGTAACGCGAGGCCGGCTGCGTGGCCAGTCCGCCAATCACCACCGGCGACAGCGTCCCGCCCAGCAACTCGTAAACAACCGCCGCGAGCGATTGAATGTAATGGCGCGGGCCGCCTCCCTCGCCCTCCTCGCCACCAATGCGCCCCGCCCCGGCCACGCCGCCGACGATTGTCTGCCCTCCGGCCCAGGTATCCGACGTCGCAAACTCCCGCGTGATCCCCAGCGCGTTGATCTTGACTTGGAATTGCGGCCAGCGGTCCACCGGGATCGCCAGCCGCCGCTCCGGCTCCTTCTCCCCTCCCGGAAAATGAATGAACACCTGGCTCAACGAAAAATCCACGTGACGCAACCCGCGTTCCATCGCCGCATCCACCCCCGCCGCAGCCTGCCGCAGCAACAGCAGCGTCTCGTCCGCATCCAGTTCCTGCCGGCTGCGCAGCAACTCGAGAAGACTGAACCCGTCCGTCCACTCCAGCATCACATACGCCGCCTCGCTCGTCCGCCCGAGCCCGAGCAGCCTCACGATATTCGGATGCTCCACCGCGCGCAGCCTCTCGACCTCGCGCTCGATCTGCGCAAGCGCCGCCGCCTCCCCCGCCCACGCCGCTTCCAGCACCAGCAGCCGCAGCCGTGATCCATCCTGCAAATCCTCCGCCTCGAACGCCCAGCCCGAGTTGCTCTCCCCGAGATCCCGCAGCAACTCATACCGGCTCGATACAATCGCCCCGGCGTAAAACCCCTTGTTCTTCAAAATCTCTCCGCCCGTCTGCCCGCCATTCGGAGTCAGCGCCACACTGGACGAGGAATCGACCGGCTCCTCCGCGGTCACGATTTTGATGCACTCCTCCATCTCCAGGCGCAATTCAGCCGGCGTCTGCGGACGCAGTTCAGGCCTTTTGCCCAGCATCCGCAGCAGCAGGTCCCGCAGCACGTCCGGCAGCAACCCGACCCGCTCCACCGGCGGCGACGCGTTCAAATGCTGGCTCATCACCTGCGCCAGCGTCCCCTGGTAGGGCGCCTCCCCCGTCAGCATGAACCACAGCGTCACGCCCAGCGAATAAATGTCCGACCGCACGTCCAGCTCCGACTCCTCCAGTTGCTCCGGCGAGGCAAAGTGCGGCGTGCCGACAAACCCCGCCGACGAAAGGGTAACATCCGCAGCGGTCGCGTCCTCCGGCCGGCTCGATTTGGCGAGCCCAAAATCGATCACCTTCACCACCAGCTCCTCATCCTCACGCACCAGCATCAGGTTCGATGGCTTGATATCCCGATGGACCAGCTCATGTTTCTGAGCCGCGTTAAGCGCCCGCGCCACCTGCACCGCGATCCGCAGCGCAAGGATCGGCTTCAGCGGCCCGCTGCGCCGCACGAGCGATTCCACCGTCTCCCCCTCGATGAACTCCATCGCGTAGAAATAAGTCTCCCCCTGCATCCCCAGGTGAAAGATCGACGCCACATTCCGATGCCGCAGTTGCGCCGCCGACCGCGCCTCGCGCACGAATCGCTGCCGCGCCACATCCCCGTGGATCGACGCCGTATTGATGACCTTCAGCGCCACCGGGCAGCACAGGCTCGTATCGAACGCCTTGTAGGTGATCCCCATGGCCCCGCGCCCCAGCTCAAAGAGCGATCCATCCTCGCGGCGCATCACTTCGTAGTGGTCGAATACGGTGGTCTCCGGCATGGATTGCCGGCCAATGTAGTGCGGCCCCGCGCAAATTCGAAACTAGTTTTCGGGCAGATTCCTAATTTGCGGCCACCCAAGAGGCAGGGCGCTCAATATGGCTTCCATTGGCTAGCGGCACCTTTTCCGGAAACAGGTGATTTCTGATCTGGTCCAGCGGCAGATCGCGATGCGTGACTCCAATTTGATGGTAAAACGATGTCCCGCGCTCATTTTGGCCGGGCTCCAGTGACGGAATGTACACCGTAATTCTGATGTCCGGACGATTGTCGCGTACCCATTTTACCGCTGGCTCAATGTCGGAATCCCCTGACACGATTACCATGCTGTCGGTCGTATTCTTGACGGCATCATCGATCAAGTTCACCGCGATATTCACGTCCGTCTTCTTTTCCTCTGGCACATTGTAAACCTCCTGGCACCTGGCCCGGCATCGCACCTCTCGATCCTGGTATTTTCCGCGAATGATTCTCACTTTGGGCAGCGTTCTAGAGCATTTTCTATTTAATCTGAGGCAAAGAGTGGTATGGTAGGTGGATGCGAACCTACAGTCTTGATCTGCGGGAGCGGATCATAGCGGCGAGAGAAAAGGGGCACACGACTGCGGAG
>JBEKOV010000107.1:0-12006 GCA_049521415.1 Chthoniobacteraceae bacterium | reverse complement strand
CCACCTCAAGCGATGGCGAGGCATTGCAACCAGATACGCAAAAAGAGCCTCTTCCTTCCTCTCACTCGTCCAAATCCGCTGCATTGTCCTATGGCTGGCTATCTCGTGACGACACTATCTAGCCCTTCGGCAGCCGGCTTTCGCTGGAGTCGTGGCGTTCGGCCCGCCAGCCCGTTGGTCCATTCAATAACTTCCACGTTACGATCTGGAACGGGCGGACGGATCCCAATACAATCTCCGCCCGATCGATCTTGAAGGTTGCCTCCGCCTCCCTCCCCTCCACTTCCTGAACGCGGACGATCCACCCATCCCGCGCTTCGGCGGCCTTAAAGGCCAGCAACCGGAGATGCGATGGCTCGATGCGTCCCAGGGAACCGGTTTTCGGAAGATCCCCTGGATGGGAGGAAACCGGCGAGACGACCAGCGGTTGCTCGATGAGATCCGCCAGCAGAAACGGATCCTCAGTCACGGGCGCCAGCGCAAACTGGAAACGGTGCTCCCCTCCATCCATGTACGGGCGCCACGGGATCGCTTCGGGATCGGTGGGAATACTGCACGCATACCGGGCTGAGCGCACCAGGGTCGCGTTAAGGCAGCCGGCGGAGAGATCGAAATTGTAGATTGCGTCGCTCGCGAAGACAAAGGACGGGGTGCGCACCCAGCGCCCGCCCGGCGCCTCGCCGCACGGTTTGCGGTTTTGAACCCCCCCGGGTACCTCGAAGGCAGCTTCTTCGGCGCCGGGAAGGATCAATTTGATGCGACAACCGGGCAGGTCACAGAAGAGGCGCGCCGCAACGTGGAGCCGGTCGCAGCCGCGGTGCAGGGAGATGGTGAGGTCCAGCCGGGAGCAGCCGGATACCAGCCGCACCCAGAGAATTGCCTTTTCCGGACCGCCGGCCAGAGGCTCGACACGGTCAATCTCCCAGTAATTCTTCACCTTCACAATGCTATCGGCCTCCACTTCGCCATCATGGCCGCCCCAGGAACCGTACACATCGTCATAAGTGCCCACCCGGAGACCGTCCGCGCCAAAAAGAGGCCGGTTATTGTGGATAATCCGCACGCCCTGGTCCCCCACTCGGGCGTGGACTTCGTAGAATTCGTTTTCGATCCCTCCATTGCCGGATAATTTCGCGCCCGGCGCCGGCGGCGCCCCAAGCCGGGGCCGCTCCGTCCAGGCCATCTGCACGACATGCCATCCCATTGCCGGTACCCGCAGAGTCGTGGCCACACGCACCCGCCACGGGACCTTCGGCGCAAAGTAATTCTCCGGCTCCAGCCGCTGGAAGAACAACGGGCAGCCCGCCTCATTCAAGAGTTCGACAGGCAACTCTCCGGGCCGGCCATTGTACGACTCATTGGGGCGGTAATCGATGCAAGCCTCCATCTCCACCGGCCCTTCGTAATCGAAAGGGTGCGGATTCCACACCATGAGAGGAACGGCGCACGGCATATCGTCCGCGGGCGTTGGCACGGTGGTATCGATGCGATAGGCAAGCGTATTGAGCGCCGCCACCTCCGCGCGTTGCGCCTCGTGCCAGCCGGCTCCCAGCCACGCAAACTGGTCGTCGTACGCCCGCTCGATGCTGCTCCCCGGCAGGATATCGTGAAACGTATTGAAGAGGACCGAGCGCCAGGCGGCGGACAGGTCGCCGGGAACCGCCCCGAGAGCCGCGCTGATAATCCCGTCGGTCCTTTCCGCCGAAAAAAGCATATTTTCCGTCTTGCGGTATAGCGCCTTGAAGCGCATCGCGCTGGAATAACATCCGCGCAAGGTAAAGTTCAGCTCGCCCCGGATGACCGGCAGTTCCGTCCTCTCCCGCCGCAAGGCGTCGAAGAACCGATCCAGACCCGAGAAAATCACCTCAACCTCCGGGTTGGCCTCGGCCCAGCGGCGGATGTCGTGCAAATGACGCCGGCTGGGACCGCCCCCATGATTCCCCAAGCCGATGAATGTGGCAACGTTCTCCAGGCCCCATTCCGCCGCGCGGGCGACCGTCTGGTCCAGGCGGGCCGGGATTTCGTCGCGTTGCGTGCCATACCAGCCAACGGGGATGCGCCAGCTCAGAATGCGGCTGCCGCTCGCCGCCTCCCACCAAAACGCCGGCTTCGGCAGGTGGAAATCGTGCTCCATCGGACGGGAGCAGGCAAACCCCGTCATCCCGGCCGCCGTGTAAATCTCGGGCCAGCCGGCACTGTGCCCGAAGGAATCGGCCGCCCAGGCAATCCGCGGCCGCCGTCCCAGCTCCTTTTCGAAATAGCGCAGGCCGGAGGTGAAGTGGCGCACAAGGGTCTCCGTAGCCGGCAGATTCGTATCCGGCTGCACGAGCGTTCCACCGACGACCTCCCAGCGGCCCTCCTCGATTCGCTCACGGATTCCCGCAAAGGTGGCGGGATCGGTCTTCTGAATATGCTCGTAAATGACCGATTCGCCGCGGATATACGTGAGATCGGGAAACTCTTCCATCAATTGGAGGATGGTGCGGCAAGTGGTCACTCCCTCATTGATTCCCTCCCTCCAATCCCACAGCCATACCGGGTCCAGATGGGAGTTCGGGATGAGGTGCAAGCGGATGGACATGATCGAGAATGATTAAACGACTTATCACCCATTGAGCCATCTTTTAATGGGCCCGGTCAACCGCGACGCGTCCAGCGCTGCTTTCCATCCTGCCGGTACGCTGGGCGTCCCGCGCGACGATTTTGGAAAGGGGGCAGGGAAAACGGGGACATTGAAAAACCACACCGTATCGCGTACGCTCACCCCATGAGTTTCGCCGAAATCCTCGAAGAAATTCCAAACCTGTCATTTGCGCAGCGCCAGGAATTAGTGCGCCGTGCTGTCTCGCTTGATGAGGACGATTTGACGCCGCAGGAAAACGCGCTGCTCGATGCCAGGATGGAGGATTTTCGGCGCGACCCGGAAGCAGGCATTCCTCTGGAGCAATTGCGAGAGCATATTGCCGGACGACTGCCTCCAAAATGATTTGGCGGGTGATCATTCGCCCGCTGGCCGTGGAAGACATTGCCAGTGCTGCCACGTGGTATGAGGCTCAATGCCCTGGCTTGGGCATCGATCTCACAGACGAGATCATTCGCGCCATCAGCCGCGCTCAGGAAGCGCCAGAATTATTTCGTATCCTCCGACCTCGCGACGGCATGCGTCGTGTCCTGACCGAGCGTTTCCCTTACCGCGTATTCTTCACGGTCATCGACGAGACATTGTATGTTCATGCCGTCTTGCACGGCGCACAGCACGACCGCCATTGGCGCGGACGATGATTGAACTCTTTGCTTTGATCAAATAGTCTTCGCCGCAATTCATCAGGAATTCAGCGCGCACAGCCGGCCTCGATTAGGCTGGGCCAATCCCCGCCACAAATCCCTTTGACCCCGCTGCCCGGCCCGCATAGCGTCTCGGACGACTTTGGTGAGGTGGCTGAGAGGTCGAAAGCAACGCTTTGCTAAAGCGTCATACCCCTAAAGGGTATCGAGGGTTCGAATCCCTCCCTCACCGTTTGCTTGTAAGTAGCCTAGAATCAGGTACTTACACGTCGCGCAAAAGTCTGTGTCACCGCCAGTGTCACCAGACGCCCCTTTTTGCGCTCATTGACGGGGAGAGTCCGGCGCGTGGTCGTACGCCGGAACAGGAAATCGCATCCTATGCGCAGCCCTGATCTCGGAGCGTGTCGAAGGAAGGGTGGGGGCGGGTTGCCCCGCGTCAGCGGGGCTCCCGCCCCTTCCTTGTCTTGGAAGTAACAACTCAACCGGCAGCACAGGAAATGATCCTGTCCCGGAGAGCGGCAAACCGCCATCGGTCCCGGTCGCGAAGAATGCTTACAAGACGGAATTCTGTCTCAAGGAAAACATCCGGCTCGCCGTTGAGAAATACGGGATCGAGCACCTGGGCTTCTTCACCGTCACTTTTGCAAAGCCGGTTTACTCCGCAAAGACTGCGCAGAGGCATTTGAATTCACTGCTCACGCACGTGATCCGGTCTCGCTACGCCAATCGGTACATCGTCGTTTTCGAGCGCCACGCGTCCGGGGCCATTCATTTTCATTTCGTGGTGTACGTCAAAGAGGACATCCGCACCGGCTTCGATTGGGACCTGGCTCGGCAGGCATACGAAGCGCAGAAGCAACGGAATTTCGCCTTAGCTGGCAGACTTTGGACGGCTGCGGCCGAGAAAGCGGCGAACGGGAATTTTCTACGCGGGGAATGGAAGTTCTGGCGGGACGCAAGGAAGCGTTATCGGTGGCTAGGGCGTTGCGAGATGCTCCCGATTCGATCAACCGCAGAGGCCGTCGCCAAATACACCGGCGGCTACATTGCGAAACACATGCAGCACCGTCGCGAAGAGGATAAGGGCGTGAAGCTGGTGCGCTACGGAAAGGGAATGCATTGGGCGCGGTCGCGGATCGCATTCAATTCGCCGCGCGTCTGGCTCTGGCGGGAAAAGCTCAAGATGTTCGCCCTGCAAAACGGCTGCGGTTCGCTTGACGCCTTAAAACGAAAGTTCGGCAAGCGGTGGGCGTATCATTGCGCGGCTGCAATCCAGGGGGTTCGCCTTCTGGTGCGGATGGGGGAAGAGGTCGTTGACGCCAGCCAGTACGATGCCGGAACTGCGCAGGACCTTTGCGCCAAATACCCTCGGGCCAGTGACCGGCATTTCCGTCCGGCGCCGTTGCGCGTTGCGCGGACACTCGAAGCGCAAGAATTGCACGAGTGGAAGGTCCGCGTAGTTGCGCTCGTGCGGTGTGTGTTCGGGAAATCGGCTCACGCTATTTGATGGCGACCGAATGCGCTCTTCCACGGCTTCTCGCTATGAAATTTTCATTTCCGCGAGCGGGAGACGCCTTTATCATCAGGGGAAAAGGCTAAAAAGATGATCGGCACCCTCATAATCGAATACACGCAGTCCCGGACTCGAGCTTGGAATTTCTTAAAGCAGGCTCTGCAAGGATTGGAGATCCACAGTCTAGTCGATTGCGGCAGAGTCCAAGTTCTCCTTGTGGCGTCGGATCGCGACTGTATGGATTCGGTTCTCCAGATCGTTCGCGACGACCTCCGGAGCGATTTGCGCCAAGCGTATTGGTTGGGCTGCCCAGATGCTGAGACTAGGGTCCACGTGAATGGCAATTTCGCCGAAGGTCTAATTGTGGCATACCAAAACCCCGAAATACTCCAGCCACGAGAGCCGAAGTAGCCAGGTTCACTGCTTTTAAATGGCCGTAACTCAAAAAATTCCATTCTTCCTCCTCGATGGCACCGAGTCGATTGCCTCTCGCAAAGTGTTTTGCTCAGGCAGGTCAGGAGATTACGACATTTACGCGCTGAATTGTCCCTGTGGCGAGCCCGCACCTTTGATCAGCGTGTCGGAGAAATTTTCTTGCGAATCATGCAAGCGTACATACGCGGTCCGGACCGGCGGCGGCAACTGGTGGTCAGGTCCAACCAAATGGTGGATTGAGGAAACACGTCAATTGGCATGAGCGCCTAACCCGATGAACCGGATATAATGAACTTTTTGCTCCAAATACTGGCATTCTTTTGTTTGTCTGGGTATACGCGCAGCCGAGACAAACGCTTCAAGACTAATGTCGCGTGCAGTCTATGTGGCACAGAGCAGCCGAAAGGGACTAGGTTCTGCAAACATTGTGGGAGCAGCGAATTGGTTTCGATGGATGACTTTAAAGACCTAAAACACCAAAGACGCACCGCTGAAATTGATGAACTTAAGAAAACTCAGCAGCGGAATTCCGCTATCAAGAGAATCCAGGAACTGGGTGGTTGTAATTATTGCACGACATGTAATACTTATCACGTCGAGAGTTTTCACACTCCTGCCAGCGCGTTGTTTTGTCCCGACTGTGGGAATAGTATTGAAGGAAAACGAATGCCTGATGAAATGGTTTTTGCAATCGCTCAAGGTGAATACCCGGAGCTGGTTCGTACAAAGAGCGAATATCGTGCATTAAAATCCTCCGAACCAGAACGTAAAGTGTTACGAAAAATAATTTCAGCCTCAGCGGCGGATTTTGTAGAGGAGGTTAATCGTCCTACGAAGGGAACGAATTGGAACAACATATCATTCTTGGCAATAATAATTATCCCACTTGTGTTAATTGCTTTCTTACTGATTGCGGTTGTTGTTGCCATCTGCCAAGGTGCATGGCACGAACTTTTTAAATAAACGGATGAACCAGCAAATCTACGACCGGTTACTCTGGCTGGCTCGAAACCAGCAATTGAGTTCATATACCGATATTGGAGGACTTGTCGGCCTGGATATGAATGAGGAGGCCGACAGACATGAGATATCCCGTCTTCTTGAAGAAATTGCTAGATTCGTTCATGCCCAACACTGGCCGATGTTGACTGCTCTTGTGATCCACTGGGGGAACGACAATAACCCCGGAGAGGGATTCTTCGCGATTGCTCAAGAATTGGGCTTGTTTGGGGGCACCCGAAATGAATTAGCGCGCACTACTTTTTGGGCACGGCAAGTTGCGGCGGTATTCGCTTTCGATGGATGGCCACAAATCTGAACAGGTGCGGCGCTGTTACCGCCGTTCAGAAATGCAAGGCTGTTCCCTCCTAGCCCCGCGGCAATGAGCGGTCGCCGAAGGCGATTTCACGAATAAAACTTCCCTCAAATTCGATTTGACGAAATGCTTCCGGGTTGAGAAGGTTTCTGCATGACTGCAATTTCAGCCATCCCTCTCGATGTCGCGGAACCCATCGCGCAGACCCCAAAGAAGAGGAAATCATCCCTGAAATCAATTCTTCAGGAATTTGAGGCCATGAGCAAGATGATGATGGGCGAGGAGGGGCTTCTTTCGCCGTCCCAAGCCGGTCTTGTTTTGGAAGTGAGCGCTCGGCGCGTGTCGGAGCTGATGGAATTGGGCAAGCTCACCCGGCACGATTTCTTGGGGCGGACGTATGTTTCCGCGCGGGAAGTGAGGGCAAGGCGGGAAATGGATTTGAAGGCGGGGCGGCCTTCGCGGAATACCCTGGCCAAGTTGAAACTGACGGCAAAAGCGGTGGCGCAATTCGATGCGGCGCAATGGGCGGTTATCGCGACGCATTCGGAGCCGAAAAAGAAGAAAAAATAATACTTCCAAAGTCGGAAGTATTGTGCCATGTGTACGGCATGGCAAAGTTTCTGTGTATCGTAGCGGCCCGCGCCGTCCTGGGTGGGATCGCGTCCGGGATGTGGGTTGGAGGCAATGACGAAGGAGGCGAGGAATGAGCGATATTGGAATGGATCAACTGGCGTTCCCAAAGGAGCTTGCGCCATTCATCGGCTATTGCGCGTGGTCCATCGGGGCCATGAAGAAGGCCGGATGCCGGTTTTTGGGGCGGAAGACAACGCGGCGATGGATTCGGGAGTTCATCGACAACCACCCCCATTTTAAGACCAGCGAGATTTATCCTAAGCGGCGGCACGCTGCCAAAACAGGAAACGGAGGCTGAGGCCGTGCTCTTTTCGGTCCTTACAGCGAAAGTCGTGCGCGGAGTCTGTTCTGAACCTGTTGCCATTCCTGCGGCGTCACTGCGCCCAACTTGCGGACGAGCCGGGCGACGCTCACGGATTGGACTTGCTGGAAATGAAAAGCGCCGGGCTTCAAGAACGGCTTGGGGATTGCCAGTTCCCAGCGGTTGCCGTGCAACGAGGTCGTATGCGGGAGGACGGTAATGAGCGCCAATTCGTCATCTTCGGGAAAGTCCGTCAGGAGCAGACACGGGCGGACTTTGGCAGCCATGCCCAAATCCACCGTCCAGATTTCGCCTTGCCGCGCGTCAGGCACGAGGAGCGTCCTGAGCTTCCATCTCGTCAAGCATGGCAAACCCTTCGCGGGCCGCCTCGTCGCAGAGGTCGATATCTTCGCCGTGGGACTCGATTTCGACGATTTTCCGGCACAACTCCCGGCGCTCGTGATGAGTCAGCTTGGGCAGTTCGTCAATGATTTCAGCCATGCTCATACTTTGCTCGTTAACCTATGAAGCGCCCCATTGCAATCCCGAGTTCAGGCGGCGCAAGGGTGATTGAGGACCGCGACGCACGCCGCAAGGTCGTCCGTCTTCAGCTTCTGGTAAACGCGATGAACCTCAAGCGTGGCATGGCCGATAAACCGCATGGTCTGCTGTTCCGGCACGCCGGCGCGGGCAAGTCGGGTGATGACACTCACGCGGGTGCAATGAAACGAAAGGTGCCCCATCCCGTTCTTGTGAAAGAAGCGATGCCAATGCCGGGCGCGTTGGGTTGGCATTTCAAAAGTTGTCTCCCTTCCCTCGGCATTGAAGCGCTCCATCATGGGTCGGAGAGCGGGAACGAGGCTGGTTGTGTGCCGGTGCCCGCCCTTGATCGTGAAGGTGATTTGGTTCCGCTCAAGGTTCACATCTTTCATGGGCACGCAAGTCTCACTGAATCGGCAGCCCTGGTGCATGGCAATTTCGAAACTGATCCGCATCCATTCCGGTTCCGTCCGAAGCAATTCCCGTATCGTGGTTTCATCCTCGGGGCTGATTTCGTCTTTTTCCTCGGGATCGTCGGCAGAAATCCCGAGCTTCGAACACGGATTCAACATGGCGTATTCCCGCGCCACTGCCTCGAACATGATCACACGCCAGATGCGAATATCGAGGAGGGCGCTATTGAGGCAGACGGCACGCAACCCGGAATCCTTCGGGGGCTTCTGCCGCCATGCCAGATAGCCCATGACGTGCTCCCGTTTGACCTGGCGGGGACGCCGGATGTTGAGGGATTCAAGGTAGGCGCTGATCGCGTTCCAGCATTGCCGGTACTTCGTGAAGGTGTTGAAGCGCTTCCCGTAGCGGGTGTCGAGGAAGCCAAGCACCCAATGGTCGAAAAACTCCGCGCTCGAAACTCGGGCTGTGTCCGCTTCCTCCTGGGTCTTCCGCGCTTTGAGCTGGCGGGCCTTCGCTGTCTCGCTTCCAACGCCGACACGGTAGCCGGTGGACTCGTAGCAGGTCTTACCCGCGCCGTTGCGGTATTTGATCCACCAGAAGGGAGAGCGGTCGCGCTGGTAAAGAGAGGCCATAAATCAGTGTCCCTCAGTGTCACTAGTGTCACCCTTTTTGTCAAACTCTACCCAAGGAAACCCAAGCCTATACAAACGCTTCTTCTCTTAGTTGATTATCGAGGGTTCGAATCCCTCCCTCACCGTGTTTGCCCAAGTCTCTACAACTGAGGCTGTTAGGGTTTCCGAGGGGTGGGGAAAACCGTCGAATGTCAGTGAAAGTGTCAGTCGATTGAGAACGCGGGGGAGATTTTCCCGAACTCCCGCACCATTCGGCCATACACCGCCACTGCTCCGTAACGGCTTTCAGATCGTGTCGCTACAATGAAAGACACGCAATGCAAGACCGATACACGATGTTCCGGCGCGGGCCGGTGTTCTACTCCGAAGACCGCACCACGGGGCAGCAGAAGAGCCTACAGACGCGGGACGAATCCGAAGCCCGCCGCATCCTGCAAGCGAAGAACGACGCGGTAAACCAGCCGCTCATGAATCTTGTGATGGCGAAGACCTACCTCGCCGCGCAAGACCCCAAGCTCATCATCCGCACCTGGGCGGACGTGATGCAGGTCTTTTGCGAACGGGGCAAGCCGTCCACGCGAATACGCCATGCGCGAGTGGTACGCTCCAAGCCTATGCAGTATTTGAAAACCAAGAAGCTGGTAGAGACGACGGCGGACGATTTCTTCCACGTCATGAGCATGGGCACCAACTCGACCCTCACGTTTCTGCAAACCCTGCATAATGACGCCGTGGGCATGGGCTGGATACCGTCGCCGATCCTGCCGCGCAAACGCTGGCCCCAGATAAAGAAGAAGGCCCGCCGTGCGATCAGCGAGAAGGAGCATCAAAAGTTGCTCGCAGCCATCGACAGCGCCGAATGGCGGCTGTATCTGCAACTCCTTTGGTTCACGGGCGCGAGCCAGACGGACGGCGCGAACCTCACCGACAAAAACATCGACTGGACGAACCGCGTCCTCTCCTACACTCGCGCCAAACTGGAGGGCCGCAATCTCCCGCCCGCCTCTTTGGCGATTGGCAATGGATTGGAAACAGTGTTGCGGCAATTACCGAAAACCGGCCCGCTATTTCCGTACATCTGTACGCTGGACGACCACCGCCGCGCCGATTTCTTCCGCAAACGCTGCCAGCGGTTGAAAATCGAAGGTGTGACCCTCCACAGCTACCGCTACGCATGGGCAGAGCGGGCGAAGGTGGCGGGCATCCCGCAGCGGTGGGCGCAGGCGGCTTTAGGGCACAATTCCAAGGCCGTACATGACGCCTACGCTCGCGGCGCACAGGTAGTTTGCCCGCCGATTGATGAACGAAATACATGGGCAGAACCGACACAGGGAATGGAGAATTGAACGGCAGATGCGGCAGGCCGGTCCGTGAGAACCCTGCACGGATCGGCCTAGGTCATGCCGAACGAAGTCCGATTTACGACCCGGCGATCACGCAACCGCGGCTTCCGGTCCGACTGGAGCGCTTTTCTTCCGACTATTCTTCTCACTCCAATGCCGCGAGAGGATTCGTGTGGCCTGTGAAAGCCAAGAGCGATCCTGAGCAGCGTTTACCACATCGACGGCCGCAAAATACTTCGGTGAATTCGGAGCCGGCTTACCCAACGGTGCCAGCAGCTTCGCGGCGACCAATGGGGGAATATCATGCTCTTGAAATCCCAGAAGCACCGCCGTTTCCGTCGTATTCAATCGCGCCGGCAGCCGCCGGCAATTCAACAGTGCCTCCACCTCCTGGAAACTTCCTGCCTTTTTGGACGCAATCATAAGAGGCTCCGAACGAGGCGAATCAGCAGTCCCACGGAAAGCGCGACCAGAAAGCACAGAGATATGATCTCTTCCCAGACTCCGACCAGCGGCCAGAGTCGCCAGAGCCACGTCAGAACCTTGCACGGCATCCAGATTCCCACCCAGGCGACCGAAACGGCGCACATAAATTCCAGAAAGCGATTTACAGCCATAGTCAAAACGGAATGTTGGAGGTTAAAGGCATCGACTCCCGCCACAGCACGGCCATGGACCCGCCCACCCGTGCTTGCTCCCCCCGCGCTTCCCGATAGCTGAAACGCGATGCCCTGGAGCGTTGATTCGTCCACTTACCCCGGACGCTACCCCAGCCGCCGGGGAAGGCGTATCGTCTCCTCAAGATCGTTACCCAAGCGGCCACGCAAGAGCAGATTGCCCGGCTGGGGAATGACCGGGCACCGGTCCTAAACTCCCATCCCCCGGCCTTCGGATAGAGCATACCGAAGCATGCGCGGGTGGGGGTAATTTTGGGCAACTGCGAAGACAATCTGGAATAGCTTTTTGTGCGCTGCGGTGCAGGTCGGTGTTAGCGATTCGTCAATCATTTCGATGTAGAATTGAAGATGAGCAGTGAGATAGTGAATTGTTGAACAATTCATCTCGGCCTGATAAGGATTCGTTCCGTGGCCCGCTATGTTCGAAACTATATCGGCGAACGACGCACATGCTCCGTCGGGATCAAATTGACCCCGACGGAAAGACTCGAATTCGAAGCCGCTGCGAATGCTCTAGGCATGACGCTCAGCGTCTATCTCCGCGACCTTTGTGCGAAGCGTTCTGCCAACGTAGCCAGCGTTATTCGCCGCAGCCCCGAAGCCAAGGCGATCATGCGGGAACTGAGCGCAATCGGCAATAATATCAATCAGTTGGCGAAACACGCGAACACCGTGGACGAAATGCCCTCTCGGGCTGTTCTTTTGACCGCCATAGACCGGCTCAAGGAAGCCATGGCGCATATTTTGGAACTATGATCCCCCGTTGCATTGTCGGGCGGGGTATTACCGGCGCCGTCCGGTATATCCTCGGCGAAGGGCGCGACGCAGAGACCGGGGAACATGCCATTTTGGCCCCCGGCGACACCAGCCGCGTGGACTGGATTGGAGGCACCGGGTTTGGGTTCACTGTGGAGAACC
>JBEKOV010000106.1:0-12092 GCA_049521415.1 Chthoniobacteraceae bacterium | reverse complement strand
CTGCGAGAAGCATTCCTGCTCCGGCAACAGCGGTCAATCCAAATTGGGACGCCGCCAACCATACATCAACCCCTACAAACTAGCTATGTTGCGGCAATCGCCGCCATAACGTATGCGGCTGGCCTCGACGGTGCGGTTGATGGCGATTTGCTGGTAGTAGCGCTCGCCCTTGCCGACGGTGTAATTGGAAGGCGTGAGAAGGCGCTCCGCGGTCAGATCGTTCGGGATGGCGGTTCCGGTGCGGTAACGCTGCCAGAGCTCGGCGGGGGAAGCTGAGACGCTTCGACTTCCTGGGGCGTACGTACGTCTCGGTGCGCGAAGTGCGGGAACGGTATCATCAGGAATTGAAAGCAGGGCGTCCTAAGCGCGGCCTTGCTCAATCTGCGGTCGCGTCGGTGAAGGCCGCGCTGAAAACCGATGCTGCTCAAGCGAAGCTGGGCGGGTATGCCGGACCGTATGAGAAGGCGAAAAGGAAGAGGAAGGCGAAATGATTGAAGCGATGATGGATGGCGGATGGGGTCAACTCTTGAACTTGACAGAAAACCATCTCACACACCCCGGCAGAAAACCCCGCCCCGCTTCGCGCGTCAGGCTTCCTGCTGACCCGGCTTCGCTGCGCTACGCCGGGGCAAGCCCGGTTTCGAGTTCGGCTGCTCCTCACCCGGGCAGGAAGGTAGCGGGTTGAGACTCGCAGCCTCAGCGGGCCGGGGAAATCCATTCGAGCACCAACTGGTAGAAATCGGTGAATGTCAGATGCTCAGGCGTGAGTTGCCCCTTTTCACACATGCCGGTGAGGTCCTCTGTGAATTGCCGGTATTTTGCCCAGAGATGCGATCCACCTGGCATCTTGGCGTGATCGACCGCGTTGCGGAGCCAATCGCGCACGACCCGAATCGCGGTTTCGGGGCTGTTGCCATGGGACTTGATGTCCTGGCCGGCGATGTCGGAAATGAATTTTTGGAACCGATAGCGATCTCGATCCAGGATGAGGCATCGTTTCGACCTATGCTGTCCGGTGCCGAATCGTTTCGCGCCGAGAAAGACTCCGAGTTCCAGCGGCATATTGAAACGCGGCAGTTGATTCTCGGCATCGAGTTCCGTTCTGGAAACATCGTGGATTCCCAGCGGCGACGCGCCAATGAGCCGGTAGATTTTCTCAATGCGCACCTGGCTTGCATCGTCATGTTCCAGCGTGCTCCGGGGCACGAATCCGCAAAGGCTCACCGTAAAGACAATTGCCCGAAAGATGGGCGCATATTCCTCATCGAATGGACAGTTGATGAACACACTGTCCCGGTACGGCTTGATCGGGGAGGTCATCCCCGGTCCGGCACGATCATGATATTGCGATGGGCGTTCCTCTTCACCATCGCCGCGTGGGCGACCGGATCCTTCTTGCGCATCTCTTTTACCTCCCTCAGCGCCTTCCGCATCTCCTCAATCGGTACGGTTTCACGCGGACCCTTTGGGCGGATGATTCGACGGTAGGCATTGGCTGGCATGGTGGAAATATAACGGCGGGATTCGATTTTGTCACCCCTTTCGAACCCGACGAATGGACGGCCCGCCTCCTCACCCGGCGGGGAAGTTAGCGGGTTGAGACTCGCAGCCTCAGCGGGTGGCCGAGAGCCATTCCAGCACCAATTGGTAGAAATCACGAAACGTGAGTTGCGCGGGCGTGAGCTTCGCCGTCTCGCACATTTCGGTGAGGTCTGTCGTGAATAGTTGGTATCTGGCCCAAAGATGCGATCCACCGGGCATCGTCTTTTGGCCGATTGCGTCGCGCAGCCAGTCGCGCACGGTACGAACCACGGTTTCCGGGCAATTCCCGTGCGCCTTGATGTCCTGCCCGGCAATGTCGGAAATGAATTTCTGGAACCGGTAACGCTCCCGGTCCAGAACCAAACACCGCTTTGAACGGTGCCGGCCGGTCCCAAATTGCTTCGCGCCCAGGAAAACTCCAAGTTCCAGCGGCATGTTGAAACGCGGCAATTGGTTTTCCCCATCAAGTTCTGTCCGCGAAATATCATGAATGCCAAATGCCGAGGAACCGATGAGCCGGTAAATTTTCTCGATACGCACCTGGCTCGCATCGTCATGCTCCAGCGTGCTGCGCGGCACGAACCCGCAAACCGAGACGGTAAAAATAATCGCCCGGAATACAGGGAGGTATTCACCGTCAAAAGGACAGTTGATAAACACGCTCCTCTGATAGAGCGGCTGCCCGGAATGCGCCATCAGCCCGGAACGATGCGAACGACTGTGTTGGCGTGCCGTTTCACCATCGCCTCGTAGGCAACCGGATCATTCTTGCGCATCTCCACAACCTCCCTGACTGCTTTGCGGATGACCCTCAGCGGCACGGTGCCGCGCAGCCACTTTGGGCGGATGATCGGCGGGTAAGAAACTTTGGCTGGCATGGAGGCAATATAACGAAAGGATTCGGTTTTGTCACCCCTTTCGAACCCGGCGAATGGACAGCCCGCCTCCCCCACCCCAAAATGGCCTTTGCATTTCCCCGGGGCTTGGATAACGCCTTGGGTTCTTGCTATCCGGCTTCGCGTTCAGCGTGCAGAAACTCCCCCGGTGTGAGCACGCGTAGGCCGTAAACAGTCTGGCCAAGGAGCGTCCGGAAATCGCGGCGATCGAGCGTCAATAGGACATCGGCGCAAGCGAGGGCCGTGATGAGAACCGGCTTGTCCTTGGTAACGTCGAAGTTCAGAGGCCAATCGAAAATCAGTTCATCGCCTTCGATTAGGACCCGACTGCGCAGCGCGGCCCATGCTCGGGAGGCCTCGACTGGCTTATTGGCAAGGTTCTCGCGCACTTCACGCAGAACCCACGGCGAAACAAGCAATTGCCACCGGCGTCGTATGGCAAGATCGAACACCATGCGCGATCCGCCCGTTGGTGAAAGGCTTGCTGCCAGGACGACACTGCTATCCAGAAAGATGTTCAACTGCCCCGCCGAAGCCGCTCACCGTCGGCCTCATCCTCCGCAAGCATTGCGGCCAGCTCCTCGTCCGAATAAATACGCGGCCGGGGCTCCGGGCGCTCCTTCCTGAGTCGGATTGCAAGAAAACGGAGCAACTCTTCCTTTTCCTCAGGAGAAAGGGAATCGGCGGCAGCTTCGATTTCAGCAAGCGTGCTCATCGGCTGGAGTATGCCATAGCCGGTCTATTTTGTCACCCGCCGCCGCAAGCCAATGGCTGGTGAATTATAATTGAGCGGTTCGGTTTTGTCACCCCTTTCGAACCCGGCGCATGGACAGCCCGCCTCCCCCGCCCCCCAAATGGCCTTTGCATTTCCCCGCCGCTTTCTTAGCGTTGGGGTTCGTTCTTCAATGAAAATCAAACGCGCCCTGCTTTCGGTCTCAGACAAAACCGGCCTTGTGGAGTTCGCCCGGCAATTGGCGGCGATGGGAGTTGAAATCATCTCCACCGGCGGCACCGCCGGCCTGCTCAAAAAGGAAAAAATCCCCTCGATCGAAGTCTCCGCCTTCACCGGCTTCCCGGAAATCCTCGACGGGCGCGTCAAGACGCTCCACCCGAAGGTCCACGGCGGCCTCCTCTACCTGCGCGGCAACACGGCCCACGAAGCCGAGGCCCGGCAAAACGGCATCGAGCCCATCGACCTGGTCGTCGTCAATTTGTATCCCTTCGAGCAGACGGTCGCGAAGCCCGATGTCACCCTCGAGGAAGCCATCGAGAATATCGATATCGGCGGCCCCTCCATGCTCCGCAGCGCCGCGAAAAATTACCGCTCGGTCACCGTCGTCGTCGATCCGGCCGATTACTCCGACGTGCTCGAAAACATCCGCGACAACGACGGTGCCACCACGCTGAAACTGCGCGAGCGGCTGGCCATCAAAGTTTTCGTCACCACCTCCGGCTACGACTCGGCCATCGCGAATTTCTTCAATCAGGAACAGGAGACCACCTGCTCATTCTCCGTGACGCTCCCCATCGCCGCGCGCCTCCGCTACGGCGAGAACCCGCACCAGCAGGCCGCGCTCTACGGCGATTTCGACGAGCACTTCCAGAAGCTCCACGGCAAGGAACTCTCCTTCAACAACATCCTGGATATCAGCGCCGCGACCAATCTGATCGAGGAATTTCACGAGCCCGCCGTCGCCATCCTCAAGCACACCAACCCGTGCGGCGTCGGCTCCGACCCGGACCTGAAGGCGGCATGGGACAAGGCGTTCGCCACGGACAAGCAGGCGCCGTTTGGCGGCATCATCATTTGCAATCGCCCGCTCACCGAGCCGCTCGCGCGGGCCATCGGCGAGATTTTCAGCGAGGTCATCATCGCCCCGGAATTCGACCCGGAGGCGCGCGTGCTGCTCCAAAAGAAAAAGAACCTGCGCCTGATGCGAATGCTCCAGCCTGCCGCGCGCAAGGAGGAGGACTCCCTCGATATCCGCTCCGTGCGCGGCGGTCTGTTGGTTCAGGATCGCGAAGAGGCCGGCGCGGCCGAACTGGAAAACATGGAGGGCAAGGTCGTGACCCGGCGCCCGCCGACCGCCGAGGAAATGAAGGCTATGGTTTTTGGCTGGCGCGTGGTCAAGCACGTCAAGTCCAACGCAATCGTCTATACCGCCAGGGATCGCACGCTCGGCATCGGCGCGGGCCAGATGTCGCGCGTGGATTCGTCGCGCATCGCCATCTTGAAGGCGAAGGACGCCGGACTGTCGCTGGCGGGCAGCGCGGTCGCAAGCGATGCCTTTTTCCCCTTCCCCGATGGCCTCGTCGCCGCCGCCGAGGCCGGCGCGACCTGCGCCATCCAGCCCGGCGGTTCCGTGCGGGACAAGGAGGTCATCGCGGCCGCCGACGAGCGCGGCCTCGCCATGGTCTTCACCGGCGTCCGCCACTTCCGTCATTGATCCATTGCGGAAATATCCGCGAAAAAATCAGAATTCAATCTCCCCATGCCCCGACTCGAACTCGGTGTCAATATCGACCACGTCGCAACCCTCCGCCAGGCCCGTTACGCCACCATTCCCGACGCGCAAGGCGTTGAGCCCGATCCTGTTGTGGCCGCCGGAACTTGCGAGCGCGCGGGCGCCCGCGGCATCACCGTCCACCTCCGCGCCGACCGCCGCCACATCCAGGATCGCGACGTCATGCGCCTCCGCGAAAGCATCATCACCAAGCTGAATCTCGAAATGGGCAACACTCCGGAGATTCTCGCAATCGCGCTGCGCGTCGTCCCGGAGGATGTCTGCCTGGTCCCGGAGAACCGGCGCGAAGTCACCACCGAGGGCGGCCTCGACGCGGCGCGCAATTTCAAGCAACTCGAACCGACCGTGCGCCGGCTGCAATCCGCCGGCGTGCGCGTCAGCCTGTTCATCGAGCCCGACCCGGAGCAGATCGAGGCTGCGCAAAAGCTGGGGGCGGAAGCCATCGAGCTGCACACCGGCGCGTTCGCGAATGCGACGGGCGAGGATCAGCAGGGGGAACTGCAGCGGCTGAGCGGCGCTGCGCGCTTCGCCACGCGCCACGGGCTGCGCGTCAACGCCGGCCACGGCATCAATTACGAGAACGTCGCGCGCCTGCTTGCCGTGCCGCATTTGCGCGAGCTGAACATCGGCCACGCAATTGTAAGCCGCGCGATCTTCACCGGTCTGGACGCGGCCGTTCGCGACATGATGGCGGCCATCGCAAATTATTCGGGCAACGATGAACTCCTTTGAATTGGGATCGGGCGCGCGCGTCCTTGGCATCGGCGTGGATATCGTCGAGACGGCGCGCATCGCATCGTCGCTCGAGCGTTTCGGCGAGCGATTTCTGCGCCGCGTCTTTACCGAGGCCGAGCGCGAGTATTGCTCCGCCATGCCGGCGCCCGCGCGTCATTATGCGGCGCGTTTCGCGGCGAAGGAGGCGGTCTCGAAAGCATTCGGGACCGGCATCGGCAGCCGCATCGGCTGGCGCGACGTGGAGGTGAAGCGCAAGGAGAGCGGCGAGCCGTACATCGTGCTCCACGGCCCCGCCGCCGAACTCGCCGAAGCCCGGGGCGTGCTCCATGCGCTGGTGAGCCTGAGCCACTCCGACCATTACTCCGTCGCGAACTCGGTGCTGATCGCCCGAGCGTGAGAGCTATCCCTTGATCGTCACCATGCCCTTGAGGCGCAGATCGCGCGACGAGGCGCCGACCCAGATCGGGTAATCGCCCGGCGCGACCTTCCACGCGTGCGCCTTCGTGCTCCAATACGAGAAGGCGCGCGCGTTGAGCGCGACCGTCGCGTGGGCGCTCCCGCCTGCCGGCACGTTCACGCGGGCGAAGCCTTTCAATTGCCGCGGCGGCTGCACCAAGCCGGGCAACCCCGGCAGGCCCACATACACTTGCGCGATTTCCGCGCCCGCCATTTTGCCCGTATTCGCGATATCGAAATCGACCGTCAGGCTTGGCGAATCGGTCGAGAGCATGGTGCTCGAGAGCTTGAGACCGCTGTACGCGTAGGTCGTGTAAGAGAGGCCGTAACCGAATGGATAGAGCGGCTCGATGTTATTCGCATCAAACCAGCGGTAGCCCACCAGCACGCCCTCGCTGTAGTGGACTTCCCCATTCACGCCCGGATAAGTCTCCGGCGTATGGCCGGGCAGGTCCGCCTCGCTCTTTGGAAACGTGATCGGCAGTTTGCCCGATGGATTGTAATCGCCCATCAGCACCGCCGCGACGGCATTGCCATCCTCCTCGCCCGGGTACCATGCCTCGACAATCGCCGGGACGCTCTCGCTCCACGGCATCAGCACCGGGCCGCCGCTCTTCATGACGACTACCGTGCGCGGATTGGCCGCGGCCACGGCCTCGACCAGCGCATCCTGGTTTCCGGTGAGCGTGAGGCGATGATCGACGCCCTCCTTTTGCAAGTCGCCAACCATCACAATCGCCACGTCCGCCGTCTGCGCCTTAGCCGCGGCGGCGGCGATATTGGCGCCGGGATCGACCGTCACCGATACGCCCGGGCCGAGCCGCTTGGTGAATCCATCCACCGGCAGCACCACATAGGCCGGTTTGACCCTCGAACTGCCGCCGCCGCCCGTCTGGGCCACGACCGCATACGGGCCGATCAGCACCACGCTCTTTAGCGACGCGGCCTTCAGCGGAAGCAGTGCGCCCCGATTCCGCAGCAGCACCATTCCTTCCTCCGCCCAGCCGCGCGCGATTGCGCCGTTCTGCTCCACGGGGATCGGCTTGCGGACCGGCGGATGATCCCACACGCCCGCCTCCATCATCGTGCGGAAGCGGCGGATCAAATGACCGTCAATCACGGAAATGAGCGCCACGCCCTGCTCGACAGCCGTCTTGAGCGACGGGCCGAGGAACATGCCGTCCGGCATCTCCAGGTCCAGGCCGTTCATCACCGTTGGGATCGTCGAGTGCACCGCGTTAAAATCCGACGAGACGAATCCCTTGAAGCCCCATTCGCCTTTCAGAATTTTTCCGAGCAGGAAACCGTTCTCCGAGCAGTAGGCGCCGTTGAGCTTGTTGTACGCGCTCATGACCGAATAGACGTGCCCCTCCTTTACCGACGCCTCGAACGCGGGGAAATAAATCTCGCGCAGCGTGCGCTCGTCCACGATTACGTTGATCGTGCTGCGGTTGGTCTCCTGGTTGTTCGCGGCGAAATGCTTCACGTTGCCGATAATGCCCGCGCCCTGGATGCCCTCGATATTCGCGGCCGCCAGCCGGCCGGCCAGGAACGGGTCCTCGCCGTAAGCCTCGAACGTGCGCCCATTCTGCGGCACGCGGGCGATGTTCACATCCGGCGCCTCCAAGAAGGTATTGCCCGTCTCCGCCGCCTCGCTGCCGCCGAGCGCGCCGTAGCCGCGCGCTGCCTCCAGGTCCCAAGTGGCCGCGAGCGAGATCGGCGCGGGCAGCGCGGTGGCCTTGCTCGCGTGCCCCGGCCCCGCCGGCCCGAACCCCGCCGGGCCGTTGGTCACCAGCAGGTCCGGAATGCCCAGCCGCGGGATGCCCACCACGATGCGGAACATCGTCTTCGTCGAGGTGCCGTGCATCTGGGAGATTTTTTCATCGAGCGTCATCTGGGTGACAATGGCCCGCGCCCGGGCATCGAAGTCCTGCTGCTGCGCGCGCAAGGCAGGCGCCAGCAGCGCCGCGGCGAGCGCCGCCGCATGCAGGAGGGCGTGAAAGCGGAAGGGACCGCGGAGACGGAGGGGTTTTGCGAGGGGGTCGTTCATGGGATTTCGATTGAGGGGCAAATAGGACTAAGAACGATCCCACCCCGATGCAAGGCCCGAAGGGGCCTGGCCTTGGGCCTATCAGAGGACCATGCCCTGAGCTTGTCGAATGGGCATGCCCTGAACTTATCGAAGGGCGCAAAATCCGTTTGCCGCCCGTGTGCCGGTCCATTAGCTTCAAAGCCCGCCTGCCGTCCCGGCGAGAGAGGCGCGATTAGCTCAGTGGTAGAGCGCTTGCTTCACACGCAAGAAGTCGCAGGTTCGAACCCTGTATCGCGCACCATTTCCGGTTTCTGGACAACCGTTGACCAATGGGGTCAAATCGTGTCCAAGCCCTTTATTCATGCGGGTTTCAGCGGAATTGTGGACTTCACTTTTCGTGACAGGCGAGGACAGCAAAAGACCCGTCCGGACTAAATTTTGTGAGTCTATTTGTGAGGCGTTTCGTGCGTCGAAGCCGTCTATAGACGGGAGATTGAGGACCGCGTCCCCGATGGGAAGAAGCCCGGCGTCCGTGTAGGTTTTGGCGGTCAGCCTCATGTCGCTGTGCCTCATGAGTTCCATCGTCACGCGCTGGGAAGTGCCGGCCAAGGTGAGATTCGTGGCGAAAGTTTTGCGCAAGGCGTGGAAATCGGCATATTCGCCTTTCGCGTTCACGAATTCGATCTTTGCCTTTTTCAGATCCTTGCAAAACCGCATCATCCTCGGGAGCAGTCCCGCAAAAATGCGGGTACTTGGCTCGACTTCGCCTGGACGCAACGCCCGCAATGCCGCCACAACGTCGCTGTGAAGCGGAATAACGGCTTGTTTGTGGTTCTTGGTGGTTGAGGCGCGGACATTGATAAAGGGCCGTTCACAATCGAGATTGAGGTCCCCCCACTGCAATTCCCGGAGTTCTCCTCGCCGCAGGCCGGTGAAGACCGCCATCAGGTAAATGGCCTTTCTCGGGCCTGCAACGGCCATCAGGCGCTTGAGTTCTTCGATGGTCAATGCGCGCCGCAGCCGCGATTGCAAGCCGCCTGATTGGGCTTTCTGCACGGATTTCAACGGGTTGCTGGCGATGCGCTCATTGCGCTCCATCCAGTTCATCAGACCGGTTGCGGCATTGAGGTATTCGTTGAGCGTTTTGGGCGTCTTTTTCTGCTGGCTTCTCCACGTCTGGAACGAATTGGCCGTGACATCCTTCGCCGAATTCCATCCGCACCCCTTGACCAGCAGGAGCAACTTTTTCTCAAGCTGGCGCACGTACCGTGCGTCACGCCCCACGGCGTTCCGGTCGGCGATAAAATCGGCGATATGACCGGTCAACGGTCTTTGTGCCGCCTCTCTCTGCTGTTTGGGAGGAATAATGCCCTGGCGCTCCCTTTCCCGCTCCCGGACGATTTGCTCAAGCTTCTGCCGGGCGACCTGCTTGTCGTTGGTGTGCAGCGGCACGTCCGTGATTTGCGTTTCACCGTCGAGGCGATACCGCCCGCGATACATGCGGGAGGAAACCGTTTTCCCTCCGCGCTGCCGTTTTGGTTTGAATACGTTGAGGATCATAAGTGTTCCCCTAATGTTTGGGTGAGAGTTTTCCGCGCTTGGCCTTTAGCCGTTCGAGGTAGGCGGCAACGTCGCTCAGATAGAGCCGGGGCGAACTGAGCACTTTGACCGGCTGCGGGAGTTCGGCCTTGGCAATGAGCCGGCGCACGGAGCGTTCGGAAATGCCGCCGAGGATTCGCGCCACTTCTTCGAAATCAACAAGCCGGTCTTCCTCGGTTCCGGCGCTGGTGGAGGTTTCCTTTTCAGTATGCATAAATTCTAACGGGATTTCTGCGCCCGCTGCAATCGGGCGACCTCCTTTTGATGTTCGATCCGCTCCTTGTTCATTTGGGTGGCGAGCTGATGATAACCCTTCAGGATATTGGCAGTGAGGGGGCCATCGTGTTTGTTGATCAGGTCGAGCAGGATTCTCTGTTGTTGCTGGTCGATTTTGTAGATTTCGGGAACGACGACCGAGCAAATGGCCATGACCGCCTTGGAAGTCAGCAGGGTCTTGCCTTTGAGGGTCCGGTAAATCTGGACGATGGGAATTTCATAGGTGCCCTCGGCGTCCATGGCGTCCAGCCCGCCTTCCATGAGCAGGTTGGCCAGCTGGTTCGGGTTTTGTTTGAGTTCCTCGGCTTTCTGAATCAGCCGGGGGAGCAGGTCGAGCCGGACGGCGATGACCTTTTTCGGAACGGATGAGGATGATTGTGGCATGGCAGGTGTTAGTATTGCGAGTATATCTGGTATATTCCACCCGTCAACAAAAATGCGTGCCGGTTCCTGACTATTCGCTACGTGACCAGTTTAGACCGAGGGGAGGGTGGCATGATACGATCATGCTTCCTGTCAAAGCGCTTCGGGATTTTGCAACCGCATTTGCCAGCCCTGTCGAAGTCGAGGGCAGGCCCGGCCCGGGAACGAGAGCTGATCAGCCGTTTGGCGGAAAGCGGGCATTGACCACCCACGACAATCGGAGAGAACTGTTTTTCGGAAAGGACCTTAAAAACGCTCGCATAGGCTTCCGGAGGGAGGCCGCTCATCTGTAGGAGGCGCTTTTGTCCAGAACTTTGATAGGGCCTTTGAAAAAGGCATTACGCTCCTGCAACTGGTTGGCTGTCATCTCGCCGCTCGCCAAAAGTCGTCGATCTTCCGTTCGGTCCTCTTCCTTGCCCCGCCTGGACTCCTCGGGGCTGATAAGGACGAGTTTGATTCCGCATTCCTCGAAAGCCTGCACGATCATCCCCACGCTTTGAAGAAAGCATTCGCGCTCCGCATCTGTCAGAGGCTTATCCATCTGCCCAAAATAGCTGAATTTGCTGCTGGCGGCAAGATGCGAACCTTCTGTCCGCCCGCCCGCCAAGCGTGAAAGAACTGCGGTCGCCAATCGAAGAAGCTTCCAGGGCATCCAGCGCCGTCATTGATTGAAGAGACTGAAATCAGGGGCCTTTACTTCGTCAATTAGCCCCCACGCAGCCACTCCCCATCTCTCACTCGATCCTCTTCTCGCCTCCTCTCTCAACCACACAATTTCAGCGGCGAGTCACAGGCTCTCCATTACCTCTTGGGCCTTGCGAGCCGCTGAACACTTCTTTGGCGGGAGCGGCAGGCAGCAAAAAGATGACGGCTTTTGCTGGCCTGGCTTTTTGCTCACGGTGGGCGGCACGGAGTTTTCGCTGATTCACGCTCGATTCCGTTTGCGGAATGGAGCGGCAATTTTATGGCGGCGGGCGCGTTGTCCCGGCGCAAGCAGGATGACGCGCCCGCCGGCGGTGGGGAAGCGCTGCACCGGCGCGGTTTTGACGAATCGGTGACGCAGGAACATCAGATTTTCGGCGGACAGATTCACGATTCAGAAGCCTTGCTGACGCGAGTGTGAACGTTGATTTTCGTCTGCGTGGCGCTGACGCTGGCGAATGCGGCAGCAGGGCTGACAGCGTTACAGGTTGCGCACATCGGCGATTCGAGGGCCATTGGGGCGCCTATATGGGATCGGGGCTGACGATGCAGCCTCCGCGCGGCGCTGTTCAATGAGACTTTGAATAGTGTTCTCCTCGGGTTTGGGTGCCGGCTTGGCTTCGGAGTGCGGTTTTGGTTGCGCGGTGGGCTGCGCGTCGGGGACGCCCGGTGTCACTGTCCCGGCAATTTTTCGACGAGGTCGCCTCTTGTACGCTCCTTGCGCATGGAGATAATTCCGCAGGGTTGGCTCGCTCACTGGCAAACCATTCTCAGTCAGGAATGAGGCGAGTGCGGCGATGCTCACGCCGTCGCCACGCGCCTTGAGCAATGCGTCCTTCACTTTGTCCAGGAGGTCGCTCGCGCTCTTGCGGCGTTTGAGTTTTCCGCTGGCTGAGAGATTCAACA
>JBEKOV010000105.1:0-12282 GCA_049521415.1 Chthoniobacteraceae bacterium | reverse complement strand
TCTCCCATCATAGCTGCATGCCATTTTATCAATCCCTTCCCCTCGACTCAAGGATTTGGGCAACAGCCCGGCATGAGTTGTCACAACGCGGCGGGGATTCAGTCTGTGCTCAGTTACTCGCAGGTTTTTTCGTCGGCGCCCACTCTGGTTCCGCCTAAATACGAGGAGGCCTATCCGGCGCGCCTGCAGGAACTCACGGAGGAATGGAAGAAGGATCAGTACAACTGGGGATAGCTGAATGGACTTTGGCAAGGGAGAAGCGAGTAGCCCGATCGAATCCTCCCGTCCATGTGCGCCCATGCGAATGGACAAGTCGCGCGGGCCGCGTTACAATGGGCCGCAATGACCGCAACCGTTCAACTCACCGACGAGGAGATCAAGGACTTGTGCGACCTGACCAGGGTTGACAATGCCGAGGGCGCGGTGCGTTCCGCGCTCGATGAATACCGTCGGTACGCCCGGCGGATGCGGCTAAAAGAGATTTCCGGCCAACTGGCCATGGGAGAGAACGGGCGCAATATCGAGGCCGAATCTTCGGAAGGTGAAAGCTCCTTCTGCGCGCAAGAAGTCGGTGGCCGTCTGGTCCTCGTCGCCCCGCGCGTCATCCGTCAGGCAGAAGTGGATGCGATTCTGGAATAGATCATTCGGAGTTCCAGCGGTCACCACCCCGCCGCGGACCTGATTCCAGAGAATATTGCGCCAAGCCGCCGGCCCGGCTAGCCTTCCTCTGCTTGCCCACTCTCGATATCCGTCGCGTGGATTTTTCCCGCATCCTCATCATCAAGCCCTCCGCCGTGGGGGACGTGGTTCACACCCTTCCCGTCCTCGAAAAATTGCGGCGCCGCTACCCCCGCGCCCGCATCGATTGGCTCCTCACCCCCGACAACGCCGAGATCGTCCGCGGCCATCCCGCTCTTTCCAATATCCTCCTCTTCGCCCGGCGCGATTTCTCGGATGGCCGCCGCGTCGGCGCCGTCGCCGGCGTCCTCAAACTGATCGGCCAGATCCGCGCCGCCCATTACCAGATGGTCATCGACCTCCACGGCCAATTCCGCTCCGCGATGTTCGCCGTCGCCAGCCAGGCGCCCGTCCGCATCGGCTTCGGCAGCCCCGTGCGCCGCACCGCCAGCACATTCCAGGGTCGCCAATTGGGCAACATCCCGGATCGCGGCTGGGCCGGCGCGCGCGAGGGATCGTGGTTCGCCTACTCCCATCGCATCCCCATTCCCACGCTCGAGGTCCACGCCGTCGACCGCTACCTCTGGGTCGCCGATCTCCTCGGCCTCGACAACGCCCCGCCCCTCTTCAATCTCCCCGTCAACCCCGACGCCGAGGCCCGCATCTCGACCCATCTGAAAAAGCACACTCCCCGTGGCCGCCCGCTCGCCATCCTCGCCCCCGGCACCACCTGGGAAACCAAACACTGGACCCCCGAAGGCTTCGCCGGTGTCGCCCGCCGCCTCGCCGCCGAGGGCTTCACCCCAGTCATCATCGGCGTGAAAGGCGACGAGGCCCTCAACCGTTCCATCCAAACCCAGGCCCCCGGCTCGACCGATTTCACCGGCCAGACCTCCGTCGCCGACATGATCGCACTCATCCGCCGCGCAGGCATCGTGGTAACTAACGATTCCGGCGCCACTCACGTCGCCGCCGCCCTCGGCAGGCCCGCCGTCAGCATCTTCGGCCCCACCAATCCCGTCCACGTCGGCCCGTACCAACAGCCCGGCTCCGTCGTCCGGCTCGACCTTCCCTGTTCGCCGTGCAATTATCGCCGCCTTGGCCAGTGCCCGAACGGCCACGCCTGCATGCGCGATCTCACCGTGGACATGGTGATGGACCGCATCCACGCCGTGCTTGCCGCCGCGCCCGCGCCGCATCTCACCCAATGTTAAGCATCCGGACAGGCCAGCCCGCGCCCACCCTTCGCAAGCTGCCCATCTTCGCGGCATTCGCCCAGGGGTTTTTCTGCCTCGTCATTGGCCTTTGGCCCGTCGTCGATTTTTCCTCCTTCCAAAGCCTCACCGGCCAGCATCCCGATCACTGGCTCCTCACCCTCACCGGCCTCCTTCTCGCGGCCATCGGCGCTTCCATGGTCATCTCCGCCGTCCGGCGCGATATCGCGTTCGAAGTCTTCGTCCTTGGCCTCATCGTCGCCCTCTCGCTCGCCGTCACCGACATCGTTTTTGTGATTGCCCGCAGCATCCCGCTCCTTTACCTGCTGGACGCCGTGGCCGAGTCGCTCTTCGTCACACTTTGGGTTTTTGCCATCCGCGATTTGCGGCGCTCTCGCCGCCTCCCTGCGGAAGACACGGCTCCCCCCGCCGTCGGAAAGATCACCGAACCGGGGGGGACCGATGCAGCCGGATGAGCCCCGCGACTACATCGCGCTCGGCTTCGAGAAAATCGAGCGCGACCTGCATTTCCTGATCGGCTGCCTCGACGAAGTCCTCTCCAGCCTCGGTCACGGCGAGCTCGCCGCCCTCCTCCCATGGACCGGCAGGCAATTGCCGGCCGATATCGAAAAGCTCCCCGCGCAGACCGGCCTCGTCTTCTCGATCGCCTTCCAACTCCTGAACCTCGTCGAGGAAAACGCCGCCGCCCAGATGCGCGCCATGCGCGAGGGCGATCTCGGCCTCGCCGCCGAGCCCGGCCTTTGGGGACAGGCGCTCGCCAATTTGCGCGACCGCGGCTTCGCCGGCGGCGATATCGCCGCGCGCCTCAATCGCGTCCGCATCGAGCCCGTCCTCACCGCTCATCCCACGGAGGCCAAGCGCCTCTCCGTGCTCGATCAGCATCGCGCCATCTACCAGCTCATCCAGGAGCGCGAGCGCGCCTTGCTCACCCCCACCGATTCCAGGCGCCTCCACGCCCGGACCAAAGCCGCCCTTGAGCGCCTCTGGCGCACCGGCGAAATCCTCCTCACCAAACCCGATATCTCCGACGAGCGCCGCAACGTCCTCTACTATCTCCGCGACGTCTTCCCCTCCGTCCTCCCGCGTCTTGAGACCCGTTTCCGCTCCGCCTGGGAAACCACCGGCTTCGATTCCGCTCTCCTCGACACCCCCGGCCGCGCGCCGCGCATCTGTTTCGGCACATGGGTCGGCGGCGACCGCGATGGCCATCCCGGCGTCACCCCCGAGGTCACCGCGGATACACTCGAACGCCTCCGCGTCAATGCCCTCATCGTCCTCCACCGCGCCCTCACCAGGCTCATGGAGACGCTCACCCTCTCCGGCTGGATGCAGCCCCTCCCGCCCTCAATGGTCAAGACCCAGGAGGAAATGATCGCCTCCCTCGGCGGCGCCAAACCCTCCACCCTCCCCGCGCATTCTGACGAGCCCTGGCGCGATTTCGTCGGCCTCATGATCGCCCGCCTCCCCGTTCACATGGCGCCCAATCAACTCGCCACCCTGCGCGAGGAGCCCGGCACTTACGTCAATCCCTCGGAACTCGAAGCCCACCTCCGCCTCCTTCACGATTCCCTCGTCCGGATTGGCGCCGGACGCCTCGCCGCCCTCGACGTCCGCCCCGTCCTCCGCGCCATCGAGACATTCGGCTTCCACCTCGCCGATCTCGATATCCGCCAAAACAGCGCCTGCCACGACAAGGCCATCGGCCAATTGCTCAACGCCGCCGGCCTCGACGGCGCCGACTTCGGCGATTGGCCCGAGACCGACCGCCTCAGCTTCCTCGAGCGCGAGCTGCGCTCCCCCCGCCCTTTCCTCCATGCGACCGCCTCCGCCGGCCCCGAGGCCGATTCCATCCTCGGCTGCTACCGCGTCCTCGCGCGCCACATCGAGCGTTACGGCGCGGATGGCATCGGCGCCCTCATCATCAGCATGACGCGCCGCCGCTCGGACCTCCTCGCCGTCTACCTCCTCGCCCGCGAGGCCGGCCTCACCCGCCTCCTCCCGGACGGCCTCACCTGCATGCTCCCCATCGTCCCGCTTTTCGAGACCATCTCGGACCTTGAGCGCGCCCCCGCCATCATGCGCGGCTTCCTCGATCATCCCACCACCCGCAGCAGCCTCCGCTTCCAGCAGGGCGGCAAAAACCTCGTCCAGCAAGTCATGGTCGGCTACAGCGATAGCAACAAAGACGCCGGCATCATGGCCAGCCAATGGGCCGTCCACGAAGGCCAGGCGCAGATCGCCGCCGTCGGCGACGAAGCCGGCGTGACGATCCGCTTCTTCCACGGACGCGGCGGCACCGTCAGCCGCGGCGCCGGCCCCACCAATCGCTTCCTCGAGGCCCTTCCCCCCGGCTCCCTCAGCGGCGACATCCGCCTCACCGAGCAAGGCGAGAGCATCGCGCAAAAATACGGCACCCTTTCCACCGCGACCTACAATCTGGAGCTCCTCGTCGCCGGCGTCACCGCCGCCACCCTCAGCCCGCCCGGCAATACCGAAGCCGAAGCCGCCCTCAAGGAAATCTGTCCCCCGCTCGCCGAGGCCAGCCAGGCCGCCTACCGCCGCCTCGTCGAGGCCCCCGGCTTCATCGACTTCTACCGTCAGGCCACCCCCATCGACGCCCTTGAGCACGCCCGCATCGGCTCGCGCCCCTCGCGCCGCACAGGCCAGGCCAGCCTTGCCGATCTCCGCGCCATCCCCTGGGTTTTCAGTTGGAATCAATCGCGCTTCTACGTCCCCGGCTGGTTCGGCGTCGGCTCCGGCCTCCAGCATCTCGCCGATCACAACGAATCCGCCTTCCGCGCCGTGTGCGAAAAACTCCGCTCATGGCCCTTCCTCTACTACGTCCTGACCAATGTCGAATCGAGCATCGCCAGCACCGACCTCGACCTCATGCGCGCTTACGCCGCCTTGGTCCAGGACGAGGAAATCCGCACCCGTTTCTTCAACATGATCTGGGAGGAATGGACCCGCACCCGCGCCATGCTTCATGAACTGCGTGGCCAGCCCACCGCCCAGCGCCGCCCCCGCATGTTAAGAACATTGCAACTCCGCGCCGACGCCCTGCGCCTCCTCCATCTCGACCAAATCCGCCTCCTCACCCGCTGGCGCGCCGCCCGCAAAGAGGGCCGCGACGCCGAAGCCGAAGCAATGCTCCCCGAGCTCTTCCTCTCCATAAACGCAATCGCCAGCGGCCTCCGCACAACCGGATAATCGGTCCCGCAATCGCGGGATCGCAATTCAATCATCAATCAAAGATCATCAATGTCCCCGCGCTCGACCTGAACGCCGCGTATCGACGCCACCCGCGCTCTCAATTACACCTCAGCAACTCTGCCGGCGTACGCCCAGACCCTCTGAGGCTCCGCAAACTCATCCCCTCATCCCTCTTCGCCAGCCGCCGTCCCTCCTCATCCCGCACCAGCGCGCAATGGAACCACTCCGGCTCCTCAAATCCCAACGCCCGGTACAACAAAATCTGCCGAAACGTCGATTGCGCCAAATCCTCCCCCCGCACCACCTCCGTAATCCCCATCGCCGCGTCATCCGCCACAACCGCCAGTTGATAAGACGGAATATCATCCTTCCGCCACACGACAAAATCCCCAAACTCCCGCCCCGCCGTCGCCCGCAATTCCCCCATCCGCCCGTCGCGAAACCGCACCTCCTCCCCATCCGGCACGCGAAATCTCCAATTCACCCCCTCAGGCCCCTCAATCCCGCCCGCCTCCGCCACCCGATGCCGGCACGTCCCCGGATACACCGGCTCATCCCCCTGCTCCTCCCCGTGCGGCGCTTCCAGCGCCGATAACACATCCCGCCGCGAGCACGTGCACGGATAAATCAGCCCCGCATCCCGCAGCCGCCGCCACGCGGGCAAATAATCCCGCTCGCTCTGCGCATACGGCGCGGACGGCCCGCCCACGTCCGGCCCCTCCTGCCATTCGATCCCGATCCAGCGCAAATCCTCTGCGATCGCCCCGCGAAACTCCGCCCGGCACCGGCCTGCGTCCAGGTCCTCGATCCGCAGCACCAGCGCCCCTTCCCGCGCCCGCTCCTGCGCCGTCCGAAAAGTGCGCGCATGCCCCAGGTGCAAATACCCGGTCGGCGATGGCGCGATCCGCCCGCGATAAGAGGTGCTCATTGCGTATAAACCGCATTTCCACTAAAACGCCGCTCAGGAATGAGCAAGCGGCAAGAACGCACCCCCCTGCGCGACCGCCTGGTCCGCATCGCCCGTTCCCTCACCCTCACCCGCCAGGAGCAGGCCATGGTCGCCGCCATCCTCCTCTCCATCCTCGTCGGCGCCATCGTCATGCACTACCGCCGCGAGTATCGCCTTCAACACCCCGTTGAGGCCTCCCCCACTCCCCGCCATTCCCAGGAACCCTACGGCGAGTAGACGCAGCCGCCCACCCTTTTCGGTCCCTTGCGTCCCTTATGTCCTTTACGTCCCTTCTCTCCAAAGCCCCCCTTCACGGCTGCGCCCCCGGCGGCAACGTCCCCATCACCGCCACCACCAGCACAATCAACGCCCCCAGCCCCGCCTCCATCCACACCTTCCTCGCCATCGCCCCCAGCGCTTCCGGAGCCGCATCCAGCCCCGGCTTGTGGATAAGAAGATTGCAAGCCCCCAGCCCAGCCGCCGCCGCGAACAGCGTCACCTTCACCATCAGCAGCCGCCCATAATCCGTCCCCACCAGCGCGTGAAAACTCCCCACAAGGAAACACGCATTCGTCACCCCAGACCCCGCCAACACCCCCACCGCCGCCAGGCTCATCGCCGAAAACCGCCGCGCCCCCGCCCGCGCCTCCGCCAATTCCCCCACCCTCATCCCGCGCCTCAACACCAGCGCCATCGGCAGCAGCCCCCCCGGCCACACCCCCGCCGCCAGCAAATGCGCCACATCCGCCGTCAGCATCTCCACCCGCCGCATGCCCTCGCCCGCTCCCGCGTGTCCCAGCCACGCCAGCGAACCCACAAACACAGCCACCAACACAATCCCCACAATTCCCCGCCCTCGCCGAAAACAAATCGCCGCCGCAATCAACCCCGCCACAACACTCCGAAATATCCACACATGCCCCGGCGGCGTCTGCCCCAGCACCAATTCGAAGAGCTGCGGGTTGAGCGATTCCATCATACTGGAACCGCTCATCCCCGCCGCCGCCGCCCATAGCCACAGCAACCCCGATCCCATCGCCGCCGCCAGGCACACGGCCGCAAGCCGCCACCCCATGCCGCGGCGCCCCGCGCCGGGCCGCTCGATCAGCAGCCACACCGCAAACACCCCCAGCAGCACCAGGCACGAGCCAAAATGCACCGCCCGCGACACGATCAGCACTTCATTCATCCGCCTATGGGCTTACATCGAATGTAAAAGTCCCGCTCGTCACATGCGTATCCACCGCCGTGACCCTCCACGCGACCTTGTATTTGCCGGCCTTCAATGTCGGCACGCTCACAATGAGCAATTGCCCGTTCGAGGGATCGAGGTGCTTGTCCATCTTGTCCACCTCGTTCCCGCTCGCATCCAGCACCTTCATGCTGCTGAACGGCAGGATCAGCCGCTCCGTAAACCATATCTTCACCTCGGTCGGCGAACCGTGCACCGTATTCCCGACCCTCGGATCCGAGTGATCCAGAAACGCATGCGCCCTCGCCGCCGTAATTGCACTCACACAGCACAGCATTGCGATCATCGTCTTCTTCATTTCCCGGACCCTCCCGTTTCACTTTCCGCCACCTGTCCGCCGAACAGCGCATGCCCGAATACCTTCGGCCACATGTCGTCGATGAATATATTCACATTCACAAGGAAGCCCACATTCGGCCCCGAGTGACCATTGATCGGGATCACCGCCTCCGCTCCCAATTGGAAGTACCGGCTCTCCCACAGCACCCCCGGATTGATCGTCCCCGTCGTCGCGCCGCCGTCCCGGTTCTCAGGGCTCGTCGCCGCGAATTCCACCAGCGGCACCATATCGCGGAACGGATGCGGCATCCCCGTGTCCTTCACGTTTTGCTCCAGGTAAATGAGGCTGTACTCCAGCGCGAATCCCCACTCCAGCGCGTTCGGACTCGCCCCTTCCGTGGGCATGTTCTCTCCCACCTCCGCGGTGATCGCAAACGGCTTCAGCATCGGCACACAATCCGGCAGATCGCCGAACCCCTTGCCCGCATACAGCAGCGGCGTGATCGTGCTGAAGGAGTCCCGGCCCACAGACCGGCTCCCCGTCCCGCCGATCTCCCACTGCGTCCCCGCCGAGAAGATAAACTCGTGCTCCGGCACTTGGATCAGCTCCCACTTCGTCCCAAGCGTGAAGTTCTGGAAGCCATCCCTGGCTTCTCCAGACTTCGGATTAAGCGTCGTGAACGTGTCCGAGAATTCCAGGTCGATCCCCGGAAATATCTCCTTGTCGAACTCACTGCCGAAATCGGCCTCCCGCGTCGTCGTGCCGCCCGGTCCGGGCGGATTGTTAAAGACCTGAATGTTCGGGAACGAGAACTCATCCACCGCAAACGGGTCGTCCGTTTCGAGGGTCGGCGGAAAAAACCGGTCCCCTTCAAATCCGTGGGCCATGCAGGCCCGCGGGTTGGCAATGCCGCCGATGGCGACCGCGGCAATGAAGCCGCAAAATGCAATTCGTTTCATTGAAATAATAACAGAAGCTTTTGATTGGAATGCGGACGGCGCGCCGGCGGCGTCAATCAGCCGCGGCGGACCGCACGCGATGAATAAAAGGGGCAGCCGCGCAAACGCGCTACTCCCCGCGGGAGTGCTGAAACTCCGTCACAATCCCGGTTTGGGACATCCCATGCCGCTTACACCGCTCGCGGCGGCGGCACACTCGGCTCCGGCGAGAAACCCGAGCCTTCCTTTAATAAACTTGGCCACGCGAAATCCCGCAACGGCGGAATCAGCGTCCCCGCCCGCTTCACGCAATCCATCACAATCTTCCCGCCGAATTGAAGATCCTGCTTCTTCCCGCTTTGCTCCCCCTTGCTGATCGCCCGGCACAGCGGGCACGGATGCCGCCCGTCAAACGTCTTCTCGATCGCCGAAGCCACCGAACCCGACCGCGAATAATCGATCAACATCCCCACCCACGCCACCGATTGCAAAGCGCACCAGTGCAGCCCCAGCGCCACACAAAGACTCACCACCATCGTCCATTTCCCGGCTATGATGCACCTCTCCGGCATGCCCCGGTTTATGGCCGCAACCATGCGCAGTCAATAGGAATAGAATCTCGGTGGCACGGATCGTCACTAGCCTCATAAAAGCTGGACAAAGCGGTTGACAGGCCCGATTCCTGAAACGACTTTTTACCCATGAGGGTCACCTCAAAATGGCTCAAAAAGCAGGCCGAAGAGCAACGGAAGATTCGCCAAAATCAGCCGCTCGTTTCATCCGCGCGGGCGCGCGAGCAATTCTTGCGCGTGGCGAAAGGATCAGCCAGCATCGGGCAGAATACCGCGCGCTGATCGAATGGGCCGACCACCTTGGTAAACGCCTGCCCTTTAATTACATAGAGCAATTCTCTTTTGTCGGAGACGGTGCCGAGCATCGTGTTTACAAGGACGATGGGAATCTCCGGCAATTTGCGATCAAGGCCACACATCCGAATAAATTCGGGTATTCGACTCGGGCGGAATTCGAATGGGCCACTCCTGTCGAATATCTAAAGCGGCTCGCATGGCAAAATCACATTTTCGGAGACGATATTCGAATGATCGGCGTCGCCTATGAAGATGCCCAAATGGAGGTAGTCACCTCCCAGCCATGGATTGACGTTCACGAGATTAGACCCAATCCGACGTTTGAGGAGATCGAACAATACATGGCCAGATTCGGATTCATTTCCACCTCGTTTGACCGGGATACCCCGCTTTATTTTAGCAGGGCTCATGGACTGGTTGCTGCTGACGCCCATGACAGAAACGTCCTTCGGGATTTTAACGGCAATTTAATAGCAATTGATTTGGTCATCGGTCCTCCTGGGCCGCATATCCGGCAGAAAATTGATGAATTTCTCAATGGACCAAAACTTCCATTCTGATCCCTTGCGCAAACTCCCATCCCGCCCTTACCTTTCGCCCGTGCCAGCCCCTCTCGGCCAGCGTCATACACGCCAGCGCGATGCCATCCTCGATGCCATCACCGCCGCCCAGGGCCCCGTCTCCATCCAGCAAATCCTCTCCCGCGCCCGCAAGGCCCTTGGCGCCCTCGGCATCGCCACCGTCTATCGCACCCTCAATCTCCTCCTCGACTCCAGCCGCATCAAAACCGTCATCCTCCCAGACGGCCAGACCTGCTACGAGCGCTCCGGCCTCGGCCATCACGATCATTTCCAATGCCGCCGCTGCAAAAACGTCTACGACCTCGACGTCTGCCCCCTCCACCTCGCCAGCGGCACCATCATCCCCGGCGGCTACCTCGTCGAAGACCATGAAATGACCATCTACGGAATCTGCCCCGCCTGTTCCGCCGCAAAATCCGGATCGAAATCCCCCGCCAGCCCCCGCCGGGCCAAGCGAGCCTGACCGCCGCTCAAAAAAAGCGCGCGCAATCCCGACCCGCCGTTCCCCTTATCTCGCACCCTGTGGCATCGCTAATGCTCCACAGACAGAGCGTCTCTATCATCTCAAAATGCGACCGGCCCTTATCACACCCTTGAGGCTGCTCTGCGGCATCGCGGCATTCACCGTCCTTTGCATGCTCGCCCTCGCCGCCGTCACCGATCACCTCGCCAACAGCTACCTCTCCCAGAGCACCGGCATCACTTCCGGACGCGTCCATCTCATCAACGACGTCGTCCAGGCCATCAAGCGCGCCCAGAATTGCCGTCACGGATACCTCGCCACCGGCGATCCCTCCTACCTCGACGCCTATCGTGCCGCCTCCCTCGATGTCGATTTCACCATGGATCGCCTCGTCACCGAGGACAACGAAATCACCACCAAGCTCGCCCACGCCGACACCCTCCGCGATTTCGTCCACGCACGGCTTACCGAAATCGGCCAATTCCTCGCCTCCACTCCACCCGCCAAACCGCCCCTTGGTCTCCCCGACGTCGACCCCACCCTCGCCCGCATCCAGCGGCTCCTCGATTCACTCGCCCACGAGGAATCCCGCGACATGTCCGGCCAAATCCAGGCCGCCCAGGCCCGCACCCAATTCCACCGCGACCTCGTCATCGCCATCGCCGCCATCAACATCCTCTTCCTCGGCGGCGTCGCCTTTTGCGCCATGCAAATCGGCAAGCTCTACTCCCTCGTCACCATGTGCGCATGGTCCAGGCGCGTTCAGTACCAGGGCAAATGGATTCCCCTCGAGGAATACATGAGCAAACGCTTCGGCATCCGCATCTCCCACGGCATCTCCGAAGAAGAGTACGACAAATGGGCCGTCCCGGAAATGGCCGACGTCCCCCAGGACCCTTCCATACCCGCCCCCGACCAAAAGCCCCCGCCCAAAGTCGCCGCCTAGTATTACTGGCAGCTCAACATTTTCTGTAGCCGCCCTGTAGCCGCCTCCATGAAGGCATCTGCCTTTGTGCCCTTTGCGGTTAAATTCCTTCCTGTTCCCGCAATCCCCCATTTTCCTCATTGATCCCCGCCGTCTCCCAGCCGAATCTGCATTGTGTCCCGATGGCTCCTGCTCCCCCTCCTCACCCTGCTCCCGCTCCTTCCCCTCCACGCCGCCCCGCATGACGCCCATCCCGCCGCCGCCGCCGATGGCCCCGTCGAGCCCGACCCCACCAGCCCCGACGAAGTATTCGCCCAAATGGGCCACTCCTTCCGCCCCGACCGCGCAAAGGGCCAGCACATCCGTTACCAATTCAACTTCTGGGACCCCCAGGGCGGCCAATGGTGGATCCTCATCAACGACGGCGCCTACACCATCGGCAAAGGCGCCATCCCCCATCCCGACGTCACCTTCAGTTGCTCTGGAGCCGATTGGGTAAAACTCTCCGTCGGCGCCCTCGGCGGCTTCCAGGCCGTCCTCACAGGCCGCCTCCACGTCACCGGCAACCAATTCACCGCCCACAAACTCGACGAGCTTTTCCCTTAGTCGGGGACGAAAGAAATTCAAATCAGGACCCGCCGAAAGCTCCTTACGGCACTCCCATTTTGTGATCTTTGCCTGCCCGCAACGCTTCGCGTAGCGATGCGGGCGGGCGGGCGTTCTTTATGTCCTTTTGGTCCTTTCTGTCCTTGCTCCACAAAGCACGGCCACAGTTTTATTTAGAGCATTTCAACAAATACTATAGCCGCACGAGGCAAACCAATTGAGGGCGTCGCGGGATGTGACTTTCGCCAGCGCCTGGCTGATTGCGGTGAGCAGATCGGGTAGCGTCCGGGCTT
>JBEKOV010000104.1:0-12974 GCA_049521415.1 Chthoniobacteraceae bacterium | reverse complement strand
CGCAGGCTCAAGGGCTTCCGCAGGATATTCTCACGCTTCGAGAAGCTCGACGTCATGTTCATCGCCTTTCTTCACGTCGCCCTGATCTTTACTGCACTCCTTTTACCTTAACAGGCCCTAATCCCGCACCACCTCCCAAGTGGTTGCTTCCACCACGCCCACCGGTATCATCCCCCTTTTTCATGAATTTGCGGAATCAATTGCTCGCCTTATTCCTTCTTCTCGTATTCCTCGCCGCCGGGGTCCTCTTCTTTCACACCTGGGTCGTCCAAAAGCCCTTCGGCATCATCCTCTTCGTCGGCGATGGCCTCGCCACCGGCAATCTCACCGCCGCACGCATGTACGATGTTGGCGCCGACCACCATCTCACCATGGACACATTCCCGCACCTGGCCCTCCTCACCAATTACGCCAACGACTTCGCCGTCCCAGATTCCCCCGCCGCCGCCTCCGCCATCGCCACCGGCGTCAAGGTCAACAACGGCGCCATCAGCGTCAGCCCCAAGGGCCGCACCCTCCAGACCATCCTTGAGCTTGCCAGGCAGCGCGGACGCGCCGTCGGCATCGTCACCACCGGCGCCCTCACCGACGCCGATATCGCCGCCTTCTACGCCCATTCCCCCCGCGGCGCCGATCTCGATGACATCGCCGCCCAATTATCCGGCAATGCAAATCTCGACGTCGCCCTCGGCGGCGGTGCCCAGGACTTCACCCCCGAGAGCCAGGGCGGCCGCCGCAAGGATGGCCGCGACCTCCTCCTCGAGATGAAAAAGCGCGGCGCCCAGATCATGCGCTCCAAGGCCGATCTCGAAAACGCCCCCGTCTTCACCATGGCCCCGCGCATCGGCGTCTTCGCCAATGGCGACCTCGCCTACTCCGACCAGATCCAGCCCGGCAGCCAGGAGCCCTCCCTCACCGACATGGTCGGCCGCGCCATCGAATTCCTCGAGCTCCACGAGCGCGGCTACTTCCTCGTCGTCGATGCCGAGCTCATCAGCCGCGCCGCCGAGCAAAACGACGGCCAGCACGTCCTCAGCGAGACCGTCGACATGGACCGCGCCATCTCCACCGCCCTCCACTACGCCGGCGATAACGTCGTCGTCATCGCCACCGGCATACACGCCACCGGCGGCATGACCCTCAATGGCTACCCCCTCCGTCAGGAGCAAGGCGTCGGCCTCCTCGGCGTCAACGCCTCCGGCTTCCCCGCCATCTCCTGGGCCAGCGGCCCCATGGGCTCGCAAAAGACCACCGGCACAGCCTCATCCCCCGCCCCATCCGCCCAATCCGGCAACCAACCCGCCGCATTCTACGCCCCCACCGCCATCGACAGCGCCCAGGACGTCATCGCCATAGGCCGCGGCAAAGGCACCGAAAACCTTAAGGGCATCATGGACAACACCCAGTTATTCCAAATCCTCGAAAGCGGGATGTGAGGCCGGCGGGAGTTCGTCGAACCCGGCCTTGTCGCGGCATTTGACAAGCGGGACCAAATAATGCATCATCGCGCGGTACTTCAGGAGCGGCGGCGTTAATTGTTAATTTTATAAAGGTTCCCTCATTCATCATCGCCTTGGTGCTGGTCTGCGCCGCGGCGGCGCCCACCGCCAAAGGGCAAACCTACGACGCATTTTCGGATTTCTCGATCACGCAAAACCCGAACGGCGTGTGGAGCTATGGGTGGTCCAGCACACTCGCCGGACCAATTACGATTTACACAGGCACCTACACGAATGGGGGCACCTACACTTGGACGGATGACACCATCCTCGATGCCGGAGATCCGAACATTGGCTACGTACCCGTCGGCGACACGGAGACCGGACTGCCGGCGGGCACGCTGGGAATCGCCCCTGGCCCGGAAAATCAATTCAGCCATTGCATATTCACCGCGACCACGTCTGGCACCTACGAAGTCCAGTATAGCTTCACCGCGACTTCCTACGGCCTGCCGAAGGCATATATTTTGAACAATGGAAGCGTATTGGGCAGCAGTTACCTGACTAATGGCGTCGCATGGTCCGGTTCGTTCACCTCGGTGACGCTGGCGGCCGGAGATACGCTGGCGGCTGTGATGGGCGTGGGCACGGACAACAGCTTCATCGACGATGAAGAATACTTTTCCTTCACCGTTACATTGACGGGGACTTCCGCGCCTCCGCCTCCACCCCCACCTCCTCCGAATGGCGTCCATGACGCCTTTGCGGATTTCTCAACGACGCAAAATCCGAACGGCGTATGGACCTACGGATGGTCCGGCAATCTTGCGGGGCCAGTCACGATTTACACAGGCAGCTACACGAATGCGGGCACCTACACTTGGACGGATGACAGCATCCTCTTCGCCGGAGATCCGAACGTCGGCTACGTACCCGTCGGCGACACGGAGACCGGACTGCCGGCGGGCACGCTGGGAATCGCCCCCGGCCCGGGCAATCAATTCAGCCATTGCATATTCACCGCGACCACGCCGGGCACCTACGAAGTCCAGTACAGCTTTACCGCGACTTCCTACGGAGTTCCCAAGGCATACATTTTGAACAACGGAAGTGTGCTGGCCAGCAATTACCTGACCCACGGCGTTGCATGGTCGGGGTCGTTAACTTCGCTGACACTGGCGGCTGGAGATACCCTGGATGCCGTGATGGGCGTGGGCACGGACAACAGCTTCATAGATGACGCGGAATTCTTTTCATTCACCGTTACATTGACGGGGACTTCCGCGCCCCCCCCACCACCGCCGCCGCCTCCTCCTCCTGCGAATGGCGTTTACGATGCGTTCGCGCAATTCTCAACAACGCAAAACCCGAATGCCTGGTGGACTTACGGCTGGTCGGCAAACCTGGCCGGACCAATTACGATTTACACAGGCAGCTACACGAATGCGGGCACCTACACTTGGACGGATGACAGCATCCTCGAGGCCGGAGATCCGAACGTCGGCTACGTACCCGTTGGTGACACGGAGACCGGACTGCCGGCGGGCACGCTGGGAATCGCCCCCGGCCCGGGCAATCAATTCAGCCATTGCCAGTTTACCGTGCCGGTCGCTGGTGTTTATCAAATTCAGGCCAGCTTTACACCCACCTCGAATGGCGCTCCGGTCGCGTACGTCCTGCACAATGGCGCTGTGATCGGCCAGGGCGTCCTCAACCCCGGCGCTACGTGGGCGGAGTCATTCACACCGGTGTCGCTTTCAGCCGGAGACACGGTCGATGCTGTGATCGGAGTCGGTTCGGACAAATCCTTCATAGATGACGAGGAGTTCTTTTCATTCACAATCACGGATCTGGGCGCCTCCCCGCCCGGGCCGTTCGTACCGGGGTCCTATGCCGGCTTGCTCAGCGGCACGGAGTCTGCGGCGCTGGATGGGATCGGCGGTATCCTTGCCGCGAAAGTGCGTCCAGGCGGCGACTTTGCCGCGGACCTCGACCTCGGAGGACAGAGCGCGTCCTTCAATGGGCAGCTTAGCGGCAGCAACTCATATTCCACAGTCGTGCATCCGAAGAAAGGTCCGAACCTGAATGTCACTCTCGGATTCGACGCGGCGGGGCTGCTCACCGGATCGGTCTCCGGCAGCAATGGCAGCTACCTCGTCTTTGCAAGCCAGGATATCAGGGCCGGCGCGGCCCGGGGTATTTATCCGTTCACCGTCACCACGCTGCCGAATGGAACCGGAGATGTGCCGGAGGGGACCGGCATCGGCACGATGACCGTGGATTCGAACGGCCAGGTGGCGATTAGCGGCCATCTGGGGGATGGCACGCGCTTTGCCGCCTCCTCGCAGGTCACCTCGAGAACCTCGATACCAATCTACGCGAACCTTTACGGTTCTCCCACGGGCGGCCTTGCCGGCATCCTGGAGTTTCAGAATACGCAGAGCGGAGAGGAATTCGCCGGGATGCTTCAATGGAGCAGGCCGCCGAGCAGCGGTTCCGCGCCTTACTCCGGGGGATTCGAAACGAGCGTCGAGTTGAAGGGCGACAGGCTTGGGACTGGAATCGGCGGATTGAACGGCGACCAGGTCAGCTTCGATGCCAGCGGCGGCGACCTCGGCACGGATCTTATGGCCACCATTACCCTTCAATCCATACCCGCGCCGATTCCATTGTATTCCGGAAAGGCGTCCAACATTTCGCTGCTGGTGCTTCCGACAGCTGACATCTTCGCCGGTTCGTTCAAGGATCCTACCACCAACAAGGTGCAGACATTCAGCGGGGTCCTGACGCCGGGGAGCCGCACGGGATCCGGAACATTCTTTGCGAAGGGCGTGAGCGGCACCGTGACGATCCAGTATTAGGTTAACTGAGTGTCCGTATCAGACCGCTGCGCGCAAATCCGCACGGACCGGCGACCCGTGGCTGCATGCGTACTGCTTTACCGCACCCCAAAAACCTTCGCCAGCAAAAACAACCCCCCCGCAAACGACATCGCCCCCAGGAAAATACACACCGGCAGCGTCAGCACCCACGCCATCATGAGGTTCCTCAGCGTATTCATCTGCAACCCCGATCGATTCGCAGTCATCGTCCCCGCCACCCCCGATGACAGCACATGCGTCGTGCTCACCGGCATCCCATATCGGTCCGCCAGCTCAATCGTGATCATCGCGATCACCTCCGCGCACGCCCCCTGCGCATAAGTAAGATGGCTCTTGCCTATCTTCTCGCCCACCGTCACCACGATCCGCTTCCACCCGATCATCGTCCCAAACCCAAGCGACAGCGCCACCGCCACCTTCACCCAAACCGGGATATACTTCGTCTCCTTGTCGATCGAACTCTTGTAATCACTTAGCGTCGCAGCTTGTGCGGCATTGGCGATTACGTTGCTCCTGGTCAATTTCCCGATCGTTTCCGAGGTATAGTAAAACGCCAAGCGAAGCTTCCCCCGCTGCGCCTCCGGGATATCCGATATGCTATTGCGCCCGTTCAGCATCGCCGCAATCTCCGAATTCTTCTCCGCAAGCGCCGGCAGCACCTCGCTATTATAAGTGCCTCCGGACTTGATATAGGCGCCGAGGATATTCGATGCCCCCGCCGCATCCGCCGCCGCAGGCTCTTTCTCGATAATCGCCGCGACCGCATGCGAATCCGCAACAAGCTTCTCGATAGCCGTCGGCGGCGTGGCGATGTTCAGCGCAAACGCTCCCGGGATGATTCCGATCAGGATCAGCATGATCAGCCCCATCCCCTTCTGTCCATCGTTCGACCCGTGCGCGAAACTCACTCCCGTGCATGTCAGGCACAGGATCGCCCGTATCCACAGCGGCGGCGCCTTCCCGGGCGGCGGCTCGCTAAACAGCGCCGGCTTGTTGGCAACTGACTTCACGAGCAATAACAGCAGCCCCGCTCCAATAAATCCCACCACCGGCGATACCAGCAGCGAGAGCCCGATATTCTTCGCCTGGATCCAATTAATACCCCCCATCACCGACCCGGAATTCATAATCGCATCCATCAGCCCCACCCCCATGATGGAACCAAACAATGTGTGCGAACTCGACGCCGGCAGGCCCAAATACCACGTCCCGAGATTCCAGATAATCGCCGAGATCAACAGCGAAAACACCATCGCGAATCCCGCCGCCGAACCCACGTTCATCACCAATCCCACCGGCAGCAACGCCACCACCCCATACGCCACCGCCCCCGTCGAAGTCAGCACCCCGATCAGATTCCACATCCCAGACCAGATCACCGCCACGTACGGCGGCAGGCTATTCGTGTAAATCACCGTCGCCACGGCATTGGCCGTGTCATGGAATCCGTTCACAAACTCAAATCCAAACGCAAGCCCAAGGGCCAGTAGCAGGAAAAAGATGTGCAGCGCGTCGGCCGAGCCGAACAATTGTTCCATCCTCTTGGAGATTGAACAGATTATCCGGCAAATGGAAACCGCCAATTGTTACAATTTGCCGACACTCCTGCAATCCTCTCGTCAACGGACCCATCCGCCCTCCCGCCTCAGCCAAATTGGGGTCTCCAGCCGCCCCTACCCCTGCAACGCCTCGTGATTGATCGTCGCCAGCCGCCGCACACGCGCTCCCGGCTTCGGGATGCAATCGATCAGCGCCCGCGTATACGGGTGCTTCGGATTGTGCAATACCTCCGCCGTGGACCCGTGCTCCACAATCTTCCCGCGAAACATCACCGCCACCCGCTCCGCGATTCCCCCAATGATCCCAAAGTTATGAGTTATCAAAATGATCGACATCCCGAACCGCGCCTTCAATTCCCGTAACTCCTCCATGATCTGCGCCTGGATCGTCGCATCCAGCGCCGTCGTCGGCTCGTCCGCCACCAGCAAGTCCGGCTGGCAGCTCAATGCCATCGCGATCATCGCCCGCTGCTGCATCCCGCCGGAGAGCTGGTGTGGATAGTCCCGCATCCGCTGCGCCGGATTCACAATTCCTACCGTGTCCAGCCACCGGATCACCTCCGCGTCGATATCCTTCACATCCGGCCGGTGCAGCTTGATCGCCTCCGCTATTTGATTCCGGATCGTAAACACCGGGTTCAGCGACGTCGACGGCTCCTGGAAGATATACGCCATCTGCCCGCCCCGGATCGACCGCAGCCGGTCATAACTCATCTTCAATATCTCCTCCCCCTTCCATAGAATACTCCCAGACTTATAACGCGCCGGCGGCTCCGGCAGCAGCCGCGTCAGCGCCAGCGCCGATACACTCTTCCCGCTCCCGCTTTCGCCGACAATCGCCAGCGTCTCCCCCTTGTTCACGGAAAAAGAGACCTGCTTAACCGCCTCGAACGTCCCCCGTTCCGTCGCGAACTCAATGGTCAGGTCCTTTACTTCCAGCAATGGTTCAGTGAATTCATTCATGATGCCGTGGCTGCTTTCTTTTGCGAGTTTCATCTCAATTTGGTCAGCGACTTCGGATCTAGGGCGTCGCGAATCCCCTCCCCGATCATCGTAGCCAGCATCAGCGTTATGAATAGCGCCGCCACCGCCGAGCCCGCAAGCCACGGCGCCTGGAGATTCTGCAACCCCTCGTCAATCAACTCGCCCCACGACGGCGTCGGCGGCGGCAGCCCAAATCCCAAAAAGTCCAGCGCCGTCAGCGATCCGATGCCCGCGACAATATTAAATGGCAGAAAAGTAATCACCGGCGTCATCGCATTCGGCAGGATTTGGCGAAAGAGAACACGCGTATGGCTCGCTCCCAGCGCGCGCGACGCCAATACATACGGCTGCTCGCGCAACTTATAAAACTCGCCCCGCATGTAATAGGAAAGCCCGATCCATTGAAAAAGCGACAATACGAAGAGCAGCATTGCAAACCCCTGCCCGTAAATCGATCCCAGCAGGATGACAACATACAGCGTCGGCAGCGCTGACCAGATTTCGATCAGCCGCTGCGCCGTGATATCCAGCGTCCCGCCCGCGTAACCCTGGACCGCCCCTATCACAATCCCCGCCACAGTGCTTATCCCCGTCAGCGCCAGCGAAAACACCATGCAGATTCGGAATCCGTAAATGAGCCGCGCAAGGATATCCCGTCCCGCCGCGTCCGTCCCCAGCCAGTGATCGCGCGATGGAGCATACGGAGGGCTCCCGGAGGAATCGAAGTACGAATGGAGTGGGTCGTTGGGAATCGGAGGCATGATCATCCAGCCCCCCGCGGCGTGAAAGGCCGGATCATCCCGCAACGCAATATAGTCCGCCTCGGTCTCGTAAGTCCCCCCGAAATCCGCCGCCGGATAAAACTTCAGCGTCGGGAAGTAATAATGGCCGTGATATTGCAGAACCAGCGGATGATCGTTCGCGATTTCCTCGCTGAAGAGCGAAATCACGAACGCCGCCGAAAGAATAACAAGCGCGTACCACGCGGGCTTGATCGCGCGAAACCGCCGGAAACGTTCCTTTGAGAGATCGGATAGCACGGGTCAGGTAAGTCGGATGCGGGGATCGACGACCACGTAGAGCAGGTCGGCAAAGAGGCGTCCCAGCATCGTGAAGATGCTCACTAGCACGATCAGCCCCATGACCACATTGTAATCGACCGAAACAGTCGAGTTGTAAAACAGCAGGCCCATCCCATCGATATCGAACACCCGTTCAATGAACAGCGAACCCGCAAACATAATGGTAAACAGGTCCGCGCTCCCCGTCGCCAGCGGGACCAATGCGTTCCGGAACGCATGTTTCCATACCGCGCGCCGGAAGGACACTCCCTTCACCAGTGCCGTCCGCACATACTCCTTGTTCAATTCATCCAGGATGCTGTTCTTCATCAGTTGCGTCAGGATGGCGAATTCCCCGATCATATAACAAATCATCGGCAGACAGATATGATGCAGGAAATCCAGCAGCTTCCCCACCGTGGACAATTGGTCGAAATTGTCCGAAGTCACCCCGGAAATCGGAAACCAGCTAAGATAAGTCCCCCCGCCCAGGAAAATAATCAGCAGGATGCCCAGCGCATAACTCGGGATGATATAACCCGAAAAAACAATCCACGACGTGATCATATCGAACGCGCTGTGCTGCTTCACCGCCTTCCAGACCCCAAGCGGAATCGAGACAATGTAGGACAGCAAAAAGGACGTAAGACCAAAAAATAACGAAATCCGCATCTTGCTCAGGATCACATTCCACACCGTCTCGTGATAAATGTACGAAGTCCCGAAATCTCCCCGCATCAGCCGTCCCAGCCAGATAAAGTACCGCACATGGATCGGCTTGTCGAAACCGAAGTAAGCCTTGATATTCTCCACTTCTTCCGGCGGGATCGACTTCACGCTCGCCCCGCGGGCGCTCGTGACCGAGCGGATGCGGGAGATATATTGCTCCACCGGACCCCCGGGCACCACCTGGCACAACAGAAAGCAGACGATGCTGATCCCGAGCAACGTCGGGATCATCAGCATCAGGCGCCGAAGGATGTAGGCCGTCATTGTCCGTAATGGACCTGTGCCGGAAGCGCCGGGAGCGCGACATTGCGCGCCATCGCGTCATCCAGCGCCGCCGCCTTGGCCGGATCGTACCACCAGTACGCGTAAGCGTCGCTTTCGTCCCCAAACTTCGAAAGCACATACTTCGGTGTCCCGAACCGGTTCCAATAAAGCAGCCGGTGGCTGTTCAATTCCCACATCAACACATAGGGGAACAGTCCCGCCAGCCGCGCATCCATTTGCCGGTCGATATCGTTCCGCTTGCCCAGGTCCATCTCCGTCTTTTGCTCGTCGATGAGATTGTCCACCTCCGCGTCCTTAAGGCCGCAGTAGTTTTCAGTGGCGATGTCGTCCGCGGTCTTCGAACTCCACATCGGCTCCGGATCCAGCAATCGGCTCGCGCCCCACGCCGCCCAGATCATGTCGAATTGATGGTTATCCACCTCCTCCGTAAAATTCGCCTCCGAGACAATCTTGATATGTAATCGGATGCCGACCGCCTTCAAATCCTCGCTATAGAGCGTCAGGTGCCGCAGATCGGAGCCTTCGTAATGAATAATCGTAATGTCAAACGGCTGCCCGTCCTTCTGGAGGATCCCGTCCGGTCCCACCTCCCATCCGGCCTCTTTGAGAAGCTCCCGCGCCTTGTCCGGGTCATACGGCGTCTCCTCCGCCGCCGGATTGACATCGCTGGCATAAAGGCTCGGGAAATAGGAATTCAGCAGAAAGTACGCATCGAACATGAACTTGTCATTCATCGTCTTCCTATCCAGCAGATACGCCAGCGCCTCCCGCACCCGGATATCCTGGAAGATAGGTCGCCGCATGTTCAGAGCCAGCCCTTGGAACGATACCGGCGCCGCGTTGTAAATATCCTGCCGCACGATCCAATTCTTTTGCACCGCCGGGATGTTCTGCGTCTGCTTCGCCCATATCAACGAGGTATACACCGCGTATTGATCAAACCCGCCCGTCTTCAAAAACTCGAGCGCCTTGATCCGGTCTTCCATCGACTTGAAGACAAGGTAATCGAAATTGAACTTATATTGATTGTACTTTTGCGCTCGTCCCCACCAATCGCTCCGGCGCTGCAATATAATCGAGCGATTCGTCTCCACCTTGTACAGCGAATATGGGCCGTTAACAACCGGGAACTCGAAATTGATCGTATTGAAATCCTTGTTCGCCCACGCCTGCCGCGGAAACGCGAACAACCCCCCCGCGATCCAGAAGTTCTTCCAATGCACCCCCTTCGCCGTCACACGCACCGTATGATCGTCCACCGCCACCGGCCGGTTGATCTTCTCCAGGTCCACCCGCCAGACCGACGTCAGATTCTTCGGGTTCATGATCATGTCATAATAAAACTGCACGTCCGCCGCCGTCACCGGCGTTCCGTCGCTCCACTTCGCATTCGGATCCAGGTGGAAAGTGAACGTCTGCTTGTCCGGCGAAATCTCCCACGACCGCGCCAGGTCCCCCACCGGCCGCTCATCCGTCGAGTGCAGGTCCACCAGCGGCTCAAACATCATGCTCGAGACCACTTGCGAAAAGCTGTTCGTATCCAGCCACATATTCAGCGACTTCGGATACGCCCCCTGCCACGACGCGAACGTCCCCCCGTGTACCGCCGTCGGGTCCGCAATCGGATCCGCGTCCCCCATCGCCTCCATTTGTACCGGCGCATCCACCACCGCCGGTCCCGGCGCCGTGCTCACCGGCGGCCCGCCGCTCTTCCCGCAGGCGGCCAGCAACAGGAATGGGAGAATGCGCGTCAGCTTCTTCATTGGCGTGGAAAGTGTGAAATCCAACACCTTTCCCGCCCCGGGTGCAATACCCCTTCCTCGGTCTTGGAGAGCGGCCTCCTGTCCAATTACTCCCAATCACTCCTCACGGCGCGCGCGCAATTCCGCGCCCTTTTCCTTCTTCCGGGCCATCTGCTCGCGAATCGCGTCCCGCAACTCCGCCGCCCGCTCATACGCTTCCGTCGCAATCGCCGCCTCCATCTCCTTCTGCATCTTCTGCAGCTTCGAGAGCGGCTGCTGCTTCCGGATTTCCTCCATCCACTCGTCCAGGAACGCAATCTCCGGGCTCCGCTCCATCAGCTCCGCGCTCTCCGCCCCGTTAAACACCTCCGCGATCTTCGTGCGCCCCCGCTCGATCTGCCTCAGTGCCGCCGCAAAATCACCCCGCTCCAGCTCGATCGACGCCCGCGCCCGCGTATTCATCATGATCACGTATGGGCGGAATTGCTCCAGCGAGTGCGCAAACTCATCGCTCCCCGCGTGCTGATTCACAAAATTGAACAGATCGATATTCCGCTGCGTATCCCGGATCACCCCCACGAAATCGTTAAGCTGAAACAGCGAAATATACCGGTGATAATACTGAATCCCCTCCTGCTGCAGCTCGCTCACCTCCTCCGGGTTCAGCGTGTACCGCTCATTCGCCGACTCCTTCTCCTGCGCCAGCGCCAGGTGATAGCCCAGCAGCGACTCGCATCCGTGCGGCCTCTCCCCGTCCGGCCGCCCCGTCGTCTCCATCTGGATCACCCCCAGATCGATCCTCAACTGAATCTTCTCCTTCCCGTCGCTCCCCAGGATTCGGCGCACCTTGATCTGCCCCGGTTCATGGGGCCACTCGCGGAGCAGGTCATTCAGGTCCAGACTCATTATGGACCAGTATCGAAACCGAATCCCCTTTTGTCAACGGGCGCTGTCTCTCCCCCACCCGCCTCCAGTTCTGCAACGTCGTTGCATTCAAGCGGAACGCCGCATAAATTGAAATCCCATGAGCCTCGCTGAAATCAAACACGCCGTCACCGAGCTTGCGTCGAAGCAAGGACCCCCCTTCCAATGAAAACCACTCGGTCACGAACTACTTCTATTTGGACATAACTCTCGATAGCAAGTATGCGGACCCATCGAAAAGCGTGACCGGTCCATTGACCGAGCAGCAATTCCTGCAGAAAAAGAAGGAACTTTCGCTGCCCGATTTTTCAGTCACTGTAGATGATCTAAAGTAATAGTCTGGAGAACCGCGCCTGCGCAGGGAGAGAAGCCAAGCTTCCGGAGCCACTTGGCATTACTCGCAGAGACCCCCTCAATACTTCGGCACACTCCCATCCACCTCCTCCGCCCAAGCCAAAATCCCCCCCTCCACATTGTGCAATTTCGTAAACCCAGCCTCCTGCAGCATCCTCACCGCCCTTGCGCTGCGCGCCCCGGACTTGCAATGGATCACAATCTCATCCGCGCTATCCAGCTCACTCATCCGCGATGGCAATTGCCCCAGCGGAATCAGCTTCGCGTCGTCAATATGGCAGATGTCCCACTCGAACGGCTCCCGCACGTCCAGCAGCACAAACTTATCGCCCTCATCCAGCTTCTTCTTCAGTTCTAGAACAGTCATGATTGGGATCGGTGCTTCCGCCGCCTCCGCCGCGGCCGCCTGCGGAATGCCGCAGAATTGCTCATAATCAATCAACTTCGTAATCGTCGGATTCTCCCCGCACATCGGGCACTTCGGGTCCCGGCGCAGTTTGAATTCGCGAAACTTCAGCCCCAGCGCGTCAAAATGCACCAGCCGCCCGATCAGCGGCTCCCCGATTCCCATAATCAGCTTCATCGCCTCGATCGCCTGCATCACCCCGATAATCCCTGGCAGCACCCCCAGCACCCCGCCTTCCGCGCAGCTCGGCACCATCCCAGGCGGCGGCGGCTCCGGGAACATGCACCGGTAGCACGGCCCCCCCAGGTGCGGCGCGAACACCGTGCACTGCCCGTCGAACCGGAAAATCGACCCATACACATTCGGCTTCTTCAGGAACACGCACACATCGTTCGAGAGATACCGCGTCGGAAAATTATCCGTCCCATCGATCACAATATCGTACTCCCGCACCAGCTCCTCCGCATTCTCACTCGTAAAGTACACATCGTGCAGGTCCATCTGCACATTCGGGTTCACCTCCCGGATACGGTCCCGTGCAGAGTTCAGCTTCTTCCTCCCCACATCCTTCGTCCCGTGCAGGATTTGCCGCTGCAGATTCGAAAAATC
>JBEKOV010000103.1:0-13456 GCA_049521415.1 Chthoniobacteraceae bacterium | reverse complement strand
TCCCGTTGGCCCCGTAGAAACGCCCCACCTCATCCCGAACGAAATCCAGTTGCAGCACCCCTTTGAGCTTCCGCAACGGATGATCCTCGGGTATCCTCCGCGCTAAATTTACAGGTTCGACCACAACTCATTTTGTTTTGCATGTTCTCCCATCATAGCTGCATGCCATTTTATCAATCCCTTCCCCTCGACTCAAGGATTTGGGCAACAGCCCGATTTTAGATAACCCCGAAGCCGTTAGGAGGCCCGGAGGGCCTACCATGAAATTAGCCGGGCGGCGTAAGCCCCCGGTAACCCGCCCTCCTCGGCACGCCCCGGTAGGGGCGGTAGGAAAAACCTTCCTGCCCGTCCGAATTACCGCTCGATCACCGACGAGGAAACTCCAACATCCACCTCGTTCGCCTTGAACACACTCCCATTGTTCTCGGGGGACGATGCACACCCAGCTAAGAATCCAAACATCGAGGCAACAATTGCGACGCTGATCAATAACTCCCTCCAAAATCCGCGGCAAACTTTGGACTCAGTCGTTTCGTGGAGCGTCATTTCTTCGCAATCACCACCTTCAGTGGATTCGCGCATGAAAACTTGCTTCCCGAGACCGTCACCGCCCCGGCCCTCATGGCTTTCTCCAGTTCCGCCCAGGCTGGCAGCAGTCCAATCATCCAAAGGATGAGCAGACCGGCGCACGTGCGAGGCACGCTCTTGCAACACGACGTCAGCGATCCGCCAATGCACACGAAGAATAGCGCGCTCACCAATGGCAAATAATGAAACTCGATTTCGATCTGATCCTCGGTTTCCCGCCTGTCGTAAAGGATATTCATAATGCACATCATCGTCCTCGCGATTCACGCATGCAAGCGATACACAAACAACCGCTTCGTCAGCGCCGTCACACTCTGGTAAGCGAAGGCGATGTCGCGTGCATCACCCAATCCATCGCCTCATCCAAATGCTCGTTCGTAAAGGCCTTCACCGGGAATCGAATGAAAAAGCGAAAAAACTCCACCGCCTTGATGAGCCAATGGACATCCGTCACAATCGCCACGGCTTCAAACTCCGTTGCATGACCCAGGCCAAGTTTTGCATCGTCCCACACCGCTTCCGCGCTAAATCCGTGGAAATCCCTCGCCAGTTGGAAGAGAAATCGGATGCGCCTATAGGAATCCAATCGCTCTTCGATGGCGGGAAGGAGCGCCGTCTCATAATCGTCCCCCGTCACCCTCCCATGGCCGACTGCGACCACCAAATCGTCCGGCGTCCCGGAAATAATCTCAATCATAAATCCTCTAATCCGGGAATCGCTTCTGCCCGGGCGAATAGACGTATCGATGTGACAGAGCAGCGCCGGTTGACCTCTTCTGCAATCCTTTGCTCCCTTTGTTTCCTTTGTTTCCTTCTGTTCAATCTCCTCCCGCATACATCGCAAACGGCAACGCCGCCAGACTCTGCGTCAGCGGCGCAAAATAATCCCTCCCCGTAAACAAATCCCGCATCGTCTGCCCCGCCTGAAAATCCACAACTGTATCCTTCCACCGCTCCCCAATAGGAGGAAACCCCACCCGCTCCGTAACCCGCGGTGCAATCACCAGCAACATCAACCCCTCATACCGCCGCGCATACGCAAACACCGATTCCGCATACGCCCCCGTACTCTGCACCGGTAAATATTCCCCCTTCGCGAACAACTCAAAATGCTCCCTCCGATACGTCAGCATCTTCTGCGTCAAAAACATCTTGATCCTCCCATCCCTCCAATTCGCCATCATCTCCTCCGGCGAATCCCGCCTGACCTCCCGCAGCATCTGTCGCCGCTTCTCATAATCCACCGCCCTCCGATTATCCGGGTCCACAAGCGACAAATCCCAAATCTCATCCCCCTGGTAAATATCCGGCACCCCCGGCGCGGTAAGCTTGATCAATAACTGCGAAAGCGAATTGATCGCCCCAATCTGCGCAATCTCCTCCGCGATTGGTTGGAACACATCCAGAAAACTGTTTCGCTTCTTCGTATCCAGAATCGCCGCGATAAACTCCCGCACCGCATTATCCCAGTTCTCATTCGGCTGAATCCAACTGCTATTCACCTTCGCCTCCTTGATCGCCTTCGCCATATACTTCTGGATGCGCCCCACGAACTCATCCGTAATCACCCCATCCAGCGGCCAGGCCCCCGCCAGCGTCTGATAAATCAGATACTCCTCATTCGCGTCCGGCGCCTGCTCACCCTCCACGTCCCGCTTATGCTTGCGGTTCGCCGTGCGAAATCGCTGCACCGCCCGCCGCCACGCCTCCGGCATCTCCGAGATCGCCGCCAGCCGCGCCCGCGCATCCTCGCTCCGCTTGGTGTCATGCGTCGACGTTGCCAGCATCGCGTGCGGAAAATCCGCCAGCCGCGCCGCATTCTGCTTGTGCAGGATTTCCGGCGCCGTCCCAAAATGATTCGGCTCGCCCCCAACCTCATTCAGCGCCGCCAGCCTGTTGTAAATATAGAACGCCGTATCCTCGATTCCCTTCGCCGTGATCGGGCTCGTGCACTGCTGGAACTTCATCACAAATCGCAAATGCTCCGCCCGATCCTCCTCGTCGATATTCTCCGGAAACTTCAACAGCAACGTCTCGCGTAAAAACTGAAAAATAGACGCCTCCACCCCCGGATTCCGTCGCCGCGCCGCCCGCACCGCCCGCTCGATCGCCTGCCGGTCATGCTCGCTCAACGAGCGCCCCGGCTCCGCATAAGTCCGATAAACCGGAAAACACGCAATTACCTCCCTTACCGCAACCATCAACGCATTCAGCGTAAAGTCCCGATACCACCGATTCTTCTCGGAGAGCCGGTTCAGCTTATGCGCCAGCACCTGCACCTCGCTCGCCAGCGACACCTCCATGATCAATTGCTTCTTTTGATAAACCAGGTCGTCATACTTGATGCTGTCTCCAATAAACCGGTGATAAGTCTCCGTCAGCGATCTCTCCGCCCCCCGATCGACGAGCATCTCAATCACCTGGTTTGTAAAATCATAACCCGTGGTCCCATGCACCAGCCAGTCCGGGTGTAACTTCTCCCCGGAGAGCAATATCTTCTCCACCAGCAGATAGAGTCCGCATTGGTTCCCCGGCTTCCCCATCACCTCGCCATATTTCGTTTGTAAGTGCTCGAGGTAATCCCGCGGATTCCACAATCCATCCACGTGATCGATCCGCAGCCCCGTGACCGCTCCCGATTTGATCAACTCAAAGATAAACCGGTGCGTCCCCTCGAACACTTCCGGCAGCTCCATCTTGATCGCCGCCAGGTTATTGATGTCAAAAAACCGCCGGTAATTGATCTCCTCCGCCGCCACCCGCCAGTAACTCAGCCGGTACCCCTGTTCCCCGATCAGCTCGTCCAGCGCATCGAAACTGTGCGGCTCTCCCTTGCGCCCATTATAAAACTGCACCGCCGCCTCGATTGCCGCCGCGATGTGCGGATGCTCCTGGCAAACCCGCTCCAGCCGCTTCTTGATCACTTCCTTCTCCCGCCCCCGCTCCGCCACCTTTTCCCCCGCCGTCTCAAACCGGTGCGGCAAATGTTCCGCCGCCGTCGCAATGCTTTGCAACTCGTTCCCCCCTTCATCCTCCGCTGCCAGCGCTGCAAGTTCCAGCGCCTTCTTCAACACCCCCGCATAACTCCTCGGATTGATCGGCAGCCGCGTATCATAGTAAGTCAAATAAAAGGTACCCTGCTCGTAGTGCAGTTGCAGTTCCCCGCGTTCCAGCACCCTCCCATATTGATCCCCCAGGATCGGCAGCAGCACCTTCCCGAACAACTCCACCTTCAGCGGATGCCAGTCGATATCGAAGTAATGCGCATATTTCGATCCCTGCCCGTTCTCCAGCACATCCATCCAGTAAGGATTCAGCGGCCCGATCCCCATATGGTTCGGCACAAAATCCACAATCTGCCCCAGCCCATTCCCCTTTAGCGCCTCGACATACTTCTGGTAATCCTCCGTCGAACCAATCTCCGGATTCAGCCCATTATGATCCGTCACATCATATCCGTGGGTGCTTCCCGGCGACGCCTTGAAATAGGGCGACGCATACACGTGCGAAATCCCAAGCTCGCGCAAATAATCCGCCAGCGCCCCCGCCTTCGCGAAAGTGAAATCCTTGTTGAATTGCAGCCGGTAAGTCGCGCTCGGGATATTCGCTTCGCTCATGATCGCAGGACCACCAGTTCCGGCTGGCCGAATCGGGCCTGGTGGCCCGCCGCGTCATAAGCGCACGCGCCACTCCCGCCGAACTGTTTCTCGTTGGTGGAAAGTACCACCGCCCAGCCGCCGGCGCCGCGCGGTTTGCACAACCACTCGTCGGCCAGCGGGCCGCTGTATCCACCTTCAAGATCGAATAGCAGCAGCCAGTCGGACGCCGCCCCCTTGTACCGCAGCGCCACCGCCCCCATCCCAAGCGCCTCGACGTGCCACGTCTCCCGCGACGCCGGACGGAACACCGCCTCCTGCCGCCGCAACCCAAGGCACTTCCGGTAAAGCTCCAGCGTCTGCGATTTCTTCTCATCCCCCAATTCATCCCACACCAATTTCGAATCCGTGAACGTCTTCAACGCCTGCGGATCCGGAATCCGCTCCAGCGCCCCCGGCGCATTGAACGCCGCAAAGCCCCTGAACTCCTCCCGCCGCCCCTCCGTCACCAGCTTGCCCAGTTCCTCATTATGATCCGTGAAAAAGAGAAACGGCGTCGACGCTGCCCATTCCTGTCCCATGAAAAGCATCGGCGTATAAGGCGTCAGGCACAGCAGCGCCGATGCCGTCAGGTAAGCCTCCCGGCTGATCGTATGGTTCAGCCTTTCCCCCAGCGCCCGGTTCCCCACCTGGTCGTGATTGCTGATGCAATGAATAAACTTCCATGGCGCGATGTGCCGGCACTCGCTCCCCCGCTTCCCCCCCTTCGCCACCGAGTATTGTCCGCGATAAAGCCACCCGTTCCGCAGCGTATCCACGACTTCTGCAACCTTAGCGGAAAAATCCGCGAAAAAGTCGTCATGCTCATGCGTATATAGCACCCGGATCGTATGATGAAAATCATCCGCCCAAACCGCATCGAACCCCAACCCGTTTTCCTCCTCCGGCAGCACCAGTTGCGAATCGTTCCGCGAATCCTCCGCAATTGCAAGCCCCTCGCGCTCATGGATTACGCTCGTGATCTCCTCCAGGATCGACTGCGGCGACTCATCCATAATCGCATGCGTCGCATCCAGCCGAAACCCGTCGATATGGAACTCATTCCGCCAATAAACCGCATTCGCCACAAACAGCGCCCGCAGCGGACGAAACTCCGGATCCCCGAAGCGTAAAGCCCCGCCCCACGGCGTCTTACGCTTCTCGTCCACATACCCCGGCGCATACGCCCCGAGGTAATTTCCATCCGGCCCCAAGTGATTGTAAACCACATCCAGAATCACCGCCAGCCCCACCTCGTGCGCCGCATCCACCAGAGCGCGAAGATCTTCCGGATGCCCATAACAACGCGCCGGCGCGTATATGCAAACCCCGTCGTAACCCCAATTCCTCTCCCCCGCAAAATCCCCCACCGGCATGATCTCAATCGCCGTCGCCCCTAACCCCCTCACATGCTGCAACTTGTCAATCGCCGCAAGAAACGTCCCCTCCCGCGTAAACGCGCCGACGTGCATCTCATAAATCACCGCATCGCGCAACCGCGGCGCCTGCCACAGTTCATCGTGCCACCGGTATTGCCGCGGATCGATCACCATCGATCGCCCATGCACCCCCTCCGGCTGATAACGCGAGGCCGGGTCCGGATACTCCTCCGCTCCGTTCAAACGGTATTTATACAAGTCGCCCGCCCCGCCCTGGTGATCCACGCCGTGAAAATATCCGCTCGCGTCGTGTACCAGCGGCACCGTGCGCGGCGGCTCGTCTCCGCTCCACACCACCGCCTCCACGCGCTGCGCCTCGCGGGCCCAGACGCGATACCGCACGCCCTCGGCCACCAATTCAGCGCCTTGCGGAAGAAGATCTTTTTTCACGGGTGGCCTTCGTCTTCGCCGGTTTCGGCGCCGGTGCTTTCGCTTCGCGCTTTTTCCACGTGCCGGCTCGCGCGTGCGAGTGCTCGCCCGTGCTCAGCCGGAAGAGGCTGAACGACCGCTCCATCAGCCCGAACTCATCGCCTGCGCCCTTCGTTTCTGGCACGGCGGGGAATCCTTCCTCGAGCCGCGTATCGAGCAGCAGTTCCCACTTCACATCCTGCTCGCCGGGCAGCACGAAATTCAGCGGCTCATGGTGCGAGTTGATCAGGATCAGGAAAGTATCATCGCGGATCGGCTCGCCAAGCTCATCGCGCACGTCGATCGTATCGCCGCCCAGCAGCATCCCGAGTGTGCGCACGAATGGCGTCGTCCATTCCTCGTCATTCATCTCCGTCCCGCCGGGATTAAACCACATGATGTCCTTGATCTCCGATCCGCGAATCCTGTGGCCCTGGAAAAATTTCGGTCGCCGAAAGATCGGATGCTCGTGGCGGAAATCGATCAGGCGCGTCGTGAACTCGTGCAACTTCCGCGCATGCTCATCCCACTCCCAATGCGTCCAGCTTATCTCGTTGTCCTGGCAATAGGCATTGTTGTTTCCCTTCTGGGTGCGCCCGCATTCATCGCCGCCGCAGAGCATCGGCACGCCCTGCGAGAGAAAGAGCGTCGCCAGGAAATTCCGCTGCTGACGCCGGCGCAGCGTGTTGATCTTTTCGTCGTCCGTCGATCCTTCCGCGCCGCAATTCCATGACTTGTTGTTATTGTCGCCGTCCTTGTTGTCCTCCCCGTTGGCCTCGTTGTGTTTTTCGTTATAGCTGACCAGGTCCGCCAGCGTGTACCCGTCGTGCGCCGTGATGAAATTGATGCTGGCATAGGGCCGTTTGCCATTCCACTGATATAGGTCCGGGCTGCCGCTCAGCCGGTAGGCCATGTCGCCGATCTGGCCCTCGTCGCCCTTCCAATACCCGCGCACCGTGTCGCGGTATTTGCCGTTCCACTCCGCCCACAGCACGGGGAAATTCCCCACCTGGTAGCCGCCCTCGCCCACGTCCCACGGCTCCGCGATCAGCTTCACCTGCGAGAGTACCGGGTCCTGGTGGATGATGTCAAAGAAGGCGCTCAGCTTGCTCACCGCATGCAGTTCGCGCGCGAGCGTCGCCGCCAGGTCGAACCGGAACCCATCCACGCGCATCTCCGTGACCCAATACCGCAGCGAGTCCATGATGAGCTGGAGCACACGCGCGTGCATCACGTTGAGGGTGTTGCCTGTCCCCGTGTAATCCATGTAATAGCGCAGGTTATCGGGCACGAGGCGGTAGTAATTGTAATTGTCCACGCCCTTGAAACTCAGCGTCGGTCCCAGGTGATTCCCCTCCGCCGTATGGTTGTACACCACGTCCAGGATCACCTCGATTCCAGCCGCGTGCAGCGCCTTCACCATCTGCTTGAATTCCGTGACCTGCTCCCCTGTGAACCCCGTCGCGTACCGGCAATCCGGCGCGAAGTATCCAATTGTGTTGTACCCCCAGTAATTATTCAGCCCTTTGTCGACCAAACCCTTGTCATCGACAAACTGGTGTACCGGCAGCAACTCCACCGCGGTCACTCCCAGCCCTTTCAGATACTCAATCGCCCACGGGCTTGCCACCGCCGCGTACTTTCCGCGAACCTCTTCCGGGATGTGCGGGCAAAGCTTGCTGAACCCCTTGACGTGCATCTCATAGATCACCGATTTCGCCAGCGGCGTATCGGGACGGCGATCGTCACCCCACGCGAACGAAGTATCCACGACCACGCACTTCGGGATGCCCCAGCCGTCGTCGCGGTAGTCGCGCGCCAGGTCGTCCCCCTCCGCCATCACGTAACCAAACATCTCGTCGCTCCAATTCACCCCGCCCGCGATCGCCTTCGCATACGGGTCGATCAGCAATTTCGCCGCATTGAAGCGGTGTCCCTGCTCCGGTTCGTACGGCCCGTGAACGCGGTAGCCGTACAATTGCCCCGGCTGGACCTCCGGCAGGAAGACGTGCCAAACCTCGTCGGATTGTTCCGTCATCCGCGCGCGGATCGTCTCCGCCGGCGCATCGATATCGTCGAACAGACAAAGGTCCACCCCCGTCGCGTGCTCCGAGTAAATCGCGAAATTCGTGCCGTTGCCCTGCCACGTAGCACCGAGCGGGTAGGGTTTCCCGAGCCAGGTTTTCAGTTGGACCATTCGTGTAACCTTGCATTCGGTGGCAGGGCGGCGATTGACCGTGCCTCCGGCGGGGCGAACTTATAGCTGATCCCAGTTCGGAAACTTCTTCAGGATCGGGTGATGCCGGGCCGGTTGCAGGAAGCCCATTGCAATGCGGAAGGCCGGATTGATGAATCGCGACGTGTGCCGGATATAAAGGTCCAGCGGCGCCAGCTCCAGCCGCAGGTGCAGCTTCGGATCATAATTGAGAGGCGCCGTGTAATAAGTGCGCACGCCGTTCTTGATCGCCCAGTTGAACACATCCCTCCATGTGACGAAGTAAAGGTGCAGATCCAGCGCCACCGTGTAATCGAGCCCGATATCCATATCGTACAGCACCCCGTCGGCGAGCAGGCAAAAGTTGAACGCAATGATTTTCCCATCCATCCGCCAGATGAAAAACCGCACCTTGTCCGGCATCTCCCGCCCGATCCGCGCGATGAATTCCGGCGTCAATTCCTCGAACGAAAACTCCGCGCGCGCCAGCGTCTGCTTATAGAGCGGATAAATCTCGTCGATGATTGCCGACACATCCTCGCACACCGTCATTTCCGGGCGGCCGATCTCCTCCGAGGCGCGGAATTTCCGCCGCAGGTTTTTCCGGAAGACCTTCCCGAGCCGGCGCTGCATGTAATCCTCGAAGTCCTTGTAATCCAGGTCCACCTTCGAGGCCGGCATACTCGGCACCCGGCAGAAGCCGCGGGCGCGAAGCGGCTCGAGCGTCTCGCGATAATGCTTGGGATAATCCTTGAGCACAATCACCGCCGCCCGCGCGCGCCGCGCCACGACCGCCAGCGCCTCGCCCAGCGCCTCGACCGCCCACGGTTCCGCGCACGCCACCTGGCCCTCGCCTACCGCGCACCCGACCATCAGCACCCGCATCACCAGGAAACGCGGGAACTTTTCCTGCACCCGCGCCACCATCCGGCGGATATTCTGCGGCAGCCCGTCCGTCAGGTCCTGGGCGATGTAAAAGAACGGCTGCACCGCCGTCTGGCCCGTCCGGGCATTGCTCAGCACGAGGTATCGGTAATCGAATTTCTCCGGCAGCGTCTGCTCGATAACCTCGTAATAGCGCGCGTCACGCGCCTCTCCGGCAAAGGTCGAGCGCCAAACCTCGGGCGCAATGGCCCGCGCCGAGCCGAAGACTTCCGCCGTCCCGGTCGAGGTCTCGATCATCCCGGCGGCCTCGGCATCCGCGGCGGCCACCGGCAGCGTATCTGCCAGCGTATTCATGCAGGTTCCGGCCAGTTTTTGGGATGTCCCCGGCGGGATGGCAACCCTGCAATGCTAAATTTTTTGAAATGCAGCGTTGCCCCTGGGCTCCCATTGGCCCCATAGGTCCCGGCCTTACAGCGGCGCCGAGCGCATAATGCCCAGCGTATAGTTCAGAAGCTGCGGGATTGGATCGCCGATATCGTTCTGCACAAACAGCAGCCGGTATTGGTGCAGCTCCACGCCCATCACCACCGCCAGCAGCGCCATCGCCGCCAGCGCGGGCGCCCGCCGCACGCCTCCCGCCATTTGCAGGATCACGCCCGCCGCCAGATAACGCAGCGGCATATCCCACATGGTCGCATAACGCAGGTTCATCCCGTTCTTCACATTGATCATCACCGCGCAACTGAAGACCACGAACAGCAGCAGGAAAATCCCCTGCCGGTTCTCCCGGCGCAGCCCGAAGATGCCGCCCACCGCCAGCAGCAGCACCACCGGGCTCACCAGCATCAGGTCCACGATGTATCGGAACCACGGGCCGCCCCCGCTCACATAGGCAAAAGTCATCTTCTCGGCCTTCGTCACCAGCAATTCATAGGTCTGGATCAGCGTGTGCGGGCTCCCGGCCAGGCAGATCAGCACCAGCGCTCCCATCAATCCTCCGGCCGCGGTGGCCGCCGCTGCCGTCCACGGCGACCTGCCAAGCTTCAATCCCGGCACAAACGCCGCAACGCAAATGATCCCGCCCAATCCCACTGCCGCAAAGAAGGCGTTCTCCTTCGTCAGCACCATCACCGCGATGGAGCCGGCGTATGCCGCGAGCCATCCCAATCGCCTGGGACGTTGCAGATTCTCCCACAGCAGCCAAAGCGAAAGCTGCGCCCAGAAAGCGAACACGCCATCGACCAATTCCCGGTGCGCCAGCATCAGTTCCATCGGCCCCACCGCCATCAGCGCCCCCGCCACCAGCGCAAACCGTTTCCCGCCCAGCCGGTATGCGAACACGCCCGAGAGCAGGAAACTCAGGACCGAAAACATCGCCGCCACGCTCCGCAGCGCCATCCGCGGCCCGGAGTGAAAGATCGCATCCCACGCCCACCCGAGCACGATATAGACGAACCGCGTGGGCGGCAGCATAACCTCCTGCATCTGGCTCTGCAGATTGACGTAGTTTTGGACCAGCGCGGGGTAATTGAACGGCTCGACTGCTTTCACCATCTCCACGTTCTTGACGTAAAGATACTCGTCCACGGTGAGCCGGTCCGGTACGCCAAAATAGGGGAGCACTCGAAGCGCCACTCCCACGATCAGGATGACCAGCGCCGCCGTGAACTCCAGCCGGTGCGTCCGGATGGCATTGGCGATGGCCGCCGGCTTGCCGGCGGATTCGGGCGCGATGGGCGCGGCTGTCAGCGGCGTCTCACGAAATTCGACCGATGAAATCTGTACAGGGCTGGATTGCATAGGATTGGAGGACAAACAGGCACTCCACCGTGCAAAGCACACCCCATGCCCATCCGGGCGGCTGATCGGCTATTCCTCCGTCAGCGGTCCGCGCGTGGCGATTTCGCCCGCCAGTTGCTCGAAGTCCTTTTGTCCCGGCGAGAGGCGCAGCGCGGTATCGATCCTCGCCTTCGCATTATCCCATTGGCCCAGTTCCGCGTAAGCCCGCGCCTGGAGGAAATTTGCCTTCGCGTCGCCGGGGTCGATCTCGATTGCCCTCCCGAACAGACTCACCGCCGCGGGCCATGCCTTGTCCTTGCTCGCCATCACCCCGAGGTTGTTCCATGCGCCCGCATGGCGCGGGTTGAGCGCCAGCGCCCGCGCGTAGAACGTCTGCGCCCGCCTTTGGTCTCCCTGGCTCTGCCAGAGCACCCCTAGCGAAAAATTGACCTCCGAATTGTCCGGCACATAACGGTACGCGGTCTCCAGGTCGCGCCGCGCGGTCGCGTAATCCTGCTGATCCATCGCCTTGATGCCCGTGTTGTAAAAATCGAGCGACCAGAGCGCCGCATCGGCCGGCGGCGTGGCTATCCAGAATGCCGCGGCCAGGCCCGCGCATGCGTAGGAGATCGCGGGCGCCCAGCGCGCCCGGGTCAGGAAACTCCAGAATTCCCACAGCCCATACGCTCCCAGGAGCAGCAGGCCCGGCACTGCCGCCAGCCGGTAACGCTCTGTGACGAATACCGGCATCAGCGCCGCCATGTGCAGCAACACCGCGGCCACGATCCATCCCGCCCGCCGCCACCGCACGAGTGCCATCATCATCCCGGGAATCGCCAGCGCCGCCACCCAGCCGAATCTCGGCCCCGGCGCGAGCAGGCTCGCGCCGTTGAAAAGCGTGATCAGGCTCAGGTCGTCGTATTGGAAGCTGTTCCAGAAGTTCTTGAACTTTCTCCCCATCAGCCTGAGCCAATCCCATGGATGGGCCGCGATATACGCGTGCGCCTTCGCCGCCCAGTATTGCGAGACCTCGTAGTGCTTCAATGGCCGGCCCTCGGCCTTCTCCGCCATCGTGATGGAATCCCTCAGCATCCCGGTCTGTCCGGCGCTCATGCCCGGCGGCATCTTCGGGTAGCCGGTGGCGATCGGATTATTGCCGATGTAAAAATTCAACCCCCCGTGCGACGAGAGCATCACCGGCTCGTGCGCCACAAAGTAATTGTGCAGCCACGCTGGCGCCGCCCCCGCATATGCCCCGGCAAAGAGGATTCCCGCCGCGGCGATTGGCCGCAGCCAATTCCGGTTCGCCTCTTCCTTGAAGCGGATCGCAATCGCAGCCAGCGCCAGCGGCGCGGCAAAGAGGATCGTCGCCACGATCATCGCTTCGAACCCGAGCAAAAGCCCGATGCCCAGCCACGGCTTCCATACGGAAAAGGGCCGTCGCCTCATCGATACCCACACGCAATACCAGAACGCCGCCACCTCCAGGGCCGTGGGCATCAGCACCGCCGAAAATGCCTGCGCAGGCTGGTAAAGCGCCCAGCCAATTGCCGCCGCGCCACCGATCCACGGGCCGACCCCCTCGTCCGGGAAGGCCTCGATGGCGATCTTCCAGATGAAGACCGCTGTTAATCCATCGGCTGCCGACTGAATCAATCCTGCGACCACCGAGACCCAAAATCGGTCGAAATTGAGAATCTTAAACAGGGCGCCCAGCAGGTACGGATAGCCCGGCAAGCCGTAAAAGGACTGGTGATCGGTCAATATCCCATGGGCGATCCGCAGGCCCCAATCGCTGTAAAACATCATGTCGCCCCCGTTCGGGACAAAGAAGGGCATGGCGGAAAGCCTGAGTACGACATAGAGCCGAACGCAGAAAGTCAGGAGAAAAAGGCCGTGGGCGGCAGAGAATCGGCTCTTGAACATGGGCACAGTTCTCTAAGAGCAGCCGGTCTGCCGCAAGAGGGTGAAAAAGCGTCAAAAATGGCCAGATTGGCATAGAGCGGGAGGGGTTGGCAGAAACTGCAAAATCGCCGTGGAGGCTTCACGCTCGTGGAAATCATGATCGTGGTTGCCATCATCGCCCTGTTGGCCGCCATCGCGGTCCCGAACTTCCTGCGCGCCCGCAAGCGCTCGCAGGCCACCCGTTGCCTGGAAGACCTCCGCATCCTCGATAGCGCCACCGACCAGTACGCCATCGAGAACAACAAGACCACTGGCGCCGCCGCCAACCTCACCGACCTGAAGAACTACATCAAGACCGGCACCGTCCTCTACAGCACGGGCGCCGATATCTTCGGCGACCCCTACGGTGGAACGACCGGCGCATTCACCGTGGACACTCTGCCGCTCGTCCCGGCGAATGCCTGGACGACGCTCTCGGACGTGGCTCCTTATACGTTCTGGTCCCCGTACCACAACTAAGGCCTGCGCCCCACCACCTAACCCAATCCAAACCGGATCACCCGGCCAGCCCCGCAAGGCAGGCCGGGTTTTTCGTTTTCCGG
>JBEKOV010000102.1:0-13223 GCA_049521415.1 Chthoniobacteraceae bacterium | reverse complement strand
AGAACCTTCGATGACCTCGTCAAGGCAATCGCCCACGCCCTCAACTGCTTCTCAGCCTCCGAATGCCTCCACTTCCTTCATCATGCCCAATATGCTTCAGATTAAATAGAAAATGCTCTAAGAGCCGTATAGACACCCGGCCAGATAGCCTGCGATGCCCGTGGCGCGATTTTCAGCGCGCAGTTGCTCAATCTTTGAGCGATCGACTTCCAGGGCCCGGTTCCATAACCATGCAAGATTCCTGGCGCTGACGTGCAACACGTCCTGGATGTTCTTTGGATCGTCGGTGCGCGGCGCTTTGACATCGAAAGAGACAATGCCCTCATACTTCGCGTCCTGCAGCACCATGCAGAGCGCCATGTCCTTGAGCGGCTCGCTGTATCCAAACGGCAAATCCTGATCATATCGTTGTCCGTCCTGCGAATTGAGGTGGATGTGGAAGAGTTTTCCTGCTTCCAGGCAAAGCTCAACATCCCAGATATAGTCCAGGCCGGCGATGCGGCTGTGGGCGGTCTCGGGGTTCATGCCGAAAAGAGGCTGGATGGCGGGATCGAGCCGGCTGATGAGGTAAAGGCCCTCGCCGACGTTCGCCAGATACATATTGGCTCTTGGTTCGTTGGGCTTTGGCTCCAGGGCAAAGCGAACTTTGTCGCCATACTTTTCCAACGCGTAGTGTCCCACCGCGTTGAAGCCTTCAACAAGGCGCTTGATGGAATCGCGACCGTTCTTGGCCAGGACGAAATCAAAACCTTCGCGACCGTTCCAGAACACCATGACCTTCGCTCCAAGCTGGACAGTCGTATCCACCGCGCGCTTTGCGTTTTCCAAGGCGAGCTTGCGGACGCCGGCGTCATTGGAAGTCATGCCGCCGTCCTTGAAAACCGGATCGGCAAAGAAGCTCGGCGTATACATCCCGCACTTCAAGCCGCACTCATCGGCGCGCTTCTTTGCCTTGTCAGCATCGCTGGGGGGGATTTCATGGTCGTGCGCCTCGTAAAAACTCATGCCGGCTTCCGCAAGCAAGGGTAGCCGGTCGATGATGGGAATGGCCTCGCGAGTCGGGCCGCCGAAAGGGTCGGTTCCCGGGCCCAGATTCCAGACCCCTGCTCCGAGGCCGTTTGTTCCAGCTTTGTTTTTTAGTGTATAGGGTGTGTTCATTGTTGAATGGTTGTGAGACCGCCATTTTTAAGGCGCGGCTCCGTTAATGTGGGGGTTCCGGTGGCTCGAAACAGGCGGGCGGCAGCTTTTCGTCGTGAACAATCAGCTTTTCCGGCACTACGGCGGGATCGACCATTGTGATTTTGAGCGTGTGTCTGCCGGGGATGGTAAACGCGAAAAGGAGTCGGATTTCACTGATTAGAACTGCCCGCCCGCCCTCGAAGCGTCAAGTAAAAGTTATGGCTCACGTTCAATGGCGTCCACCCGGGAAAGTGGGCCGGTTTGTGGACCGTTTTTTCGCACCTTTAGGGCATTTTTAACTGCTCTAAGGCCCGCCCTGCCGCTGCGCGATCAGGAAGCATGTCGCCGAGGCGAGGGCCGAGATGATAACGATGGTAATGGCAAGCGGCGTGGGCTGGCCCAGATTTGCCAGCGCTCGGGACCATTGATCGACGAGCAGGCCGAAGCCGCCGCTGTAGGTCTCCACTTCACGCTGGTATTGGCCGGAGTCGTGCTGCCACAGCAACGGGTCGTCACCGGCCGAGGGGTGCTGGAGACCGCGCCAGTAGATGAATTCGCCCAAGGCTATGCCCACGATGAGGATGGCCAGGCCAATGTAATTCACCAGGGTACGCCGCGAACCGGGCTGCATGGGGCATCGAGCCTGTCCGAATAGTGGGCCGCGGTCACGCGCAAACCTGTTGGGCCGGCTACGTCCTATGCCGTTATACAGCGCCGGGCCGCCCCAAACGCTTCCGACCATCCCCGGCGCTGAAGCCGGGGATGGTCGAGCCGGCGTGATGCTTGCTGCTTATTATTGCGGCGGCGGCGGTGGTGGCGGCGGACCGCTGTCGCCATTGGTGCCGCCCATCGTGCCGCTCAAGTCGGGCGGGGGACCACCCGAGCCATTGTCGCCGGAGGGCGGGCCATTTGGACCGCCGTCATGCGGTGGGCGCATCCCGCGAGGCGGCGGACCGAGCAGATCGGGGATGGTGAGATAATTGTGCCCGTCCTTCTCGAGTGTCTTCAAGGATTGCGCGGCATTATCGATCTCACTGGAATCAATGATTCCGTCATGATTTGTATCGAGCGCCTGGATTACAGGCGGGAGGCGATGGTGATGATGCCCATTCTGGCCGGAAGGCGATGGGCTGGGAGAGGCGTCCGGGTTGTCGCCATTCGTGCCGCCCATCGTGCCACTCAAGTCGGGCGGTGGACCGCCCCCCTGGTCGCCGCCACCTGGAGGTGGTCCCTGTGGCGGGCCCCCTTGCTGATCGCCGCCCTGGCCCCCCTGACCTTGACCGTGATGGCGGAGCCATGGCGGCGGCCCGAGCAACTCAGGGATGGTGAGCTGGTCTGACCCGCTCTTCTCCAAAGTCCTCAACGATTGCGGGGCGTTTTGGATTTCGCTCGCGTCGATGACTCCGTCGTGGTTCGTATCGAGCGCCTGGATCACGGGAGGCAGCAGCGGCGGGGGCGGTGGGCCGCCGCCGGGGCCGCCCGGGCCTCCGGGCCCGTTGCCGGAGTCATTCCCGGGTCCCTGTGCCAATGCGACGGAAGCGGCGCAAAGCGTGGCGCGGAGAGCCATGGCGAGGCTCCGTTTACTGTTTTTGTATTTTGTTTTCATAATGAGATTTCGGGAGCGATGCCCCCTTGGTTGCCGTTGAATCTCGCACCGCAATGTTAAGCAATTATCGGGAAGCAGCGGGAAAATTGTTAAGAAAGTGTAAAACATTGGGCGTAAGTGCGGGAACCTTTGCTACGCTGCGGCAAAGCCATGAGCCAGCCCTCCCGCTTATTGCTGATCGACGACGACCGGAAGCTCTGCCGGCTCATCGCCGCGTACCTGGAGCCGCTCGGTTATCAAGTCACCGCGGTGCACACCGGGCCGGAGGGAGTCGAGCGCGCCGCGGAGCCGTGGCAGGCCGTGATCCTGGACCTGATGCTGCCCGGGATGGACGGCTTCGAGGTGCTCAAGCAAATCCGTAAATCGAGCGATGTGCCGGTGCTCATGCTGACGGCGCGCGGCGACGAGGCGGACCGCATCGTCGGACTGGAGATCGGCGCCGACGATTACTTGCCGAAGACATTTTCGACGCGGGAATTGCTGGCGCGGTTGCGCGCCGTGATCCGGCGCAGCTCGACGCGGCCCGAGCAACCGGCCGAGGCCCGGGAACTCGTCGCCGGCCCGCTGCGGGTGAACCTTGGCGCGCGCGTGGCGGCCATGGATGACAAGCCGCTCGACGTGACGCCGGTGGAATTCGATCTCCTGGCCTGCCTGATGCGCGCCCGCGGCCGGGTGAAATCGCGCGAGCAATTGATCGAGGAGATTCGCGACCGGAATTACGAGGTCTTCGACCGCTCGATCGACGTTCACATTTCCGCCCTGCGGCGGAAGCTGGGCGACGACCCCAAGGCGCCGCGATTCATCCGCACGGTGCGGACGGCGGGATACATGCTCATCGATCCGGACAGGGAGTGACCATGGGCTCGCGGTTTCCACTTTCGGCGAAAATCCTGATCTGGTTCTTTGCGAATCTCCTGCTCGTGGGGATCGCGGCCTATGCCTTCGTCGAGTTCGAGTTTCATCTCGGCCCGGAATCGCTGCTCGGGGGCCGCGCGGGCGCGCGAGTCCAGGCGCTGGCAAATTTGATCGACGGAGAGATCAACGCCGAGCCGGAAAGCCAATGGAACGAGGCCCTGTCGCGCGCGGCGAATCTGTACGGCATTCATCTGCTCATCGCGACCCCGGACGGTCGGCAGGTCGCGGGGGAAGAAATCGCGCTGCCGGACGGCGTGGTGGCGCGTCTCTTCCGTCCGCGCCCGCCGCAGCCGCCGCCGGGCGTGCTGCCGGGCCAGGTTCCCCCGGATCAGGCCCCGCCCGGACCGGGCCCAGGGTTGCCGCCGCCACCGCCGCCGCCCGGCCCCGCAGGCGGCTTCAATCCCGCCTCGCCCCCGCCAAGGCCGGCGGATCGCCCGGATGACCGGCGGATGGTTCATACGCGGCGCCCGAGCCGGTATTGGCTGCTCGTTCCGATCGATGCTCCCGGCCAGCGCCCCCCTCTCACGCTGATCGCCGTCTCCGATTCCGTCGGCCTCGGCGGCTTGGTGCTCGATTTTACTCCATGGCTCGCCGCGGCCGCCGGCATCGTGATTTTCTCGCTCCTATTCTGGCTCCCGCTGGTGCGCGGGATTACGCGCTCCATTGGCGAGATGACGGGCGCCACCGCGCGCGTGGCGGAGGGGCGATTCGACGTGCGTGTGCGGCAGAACCGGAGTGACGAACTCGGCCAGCTGGCGCATTCGATCAACCGGATGACCGAAAGACTCGAGGGATTCGTCACCGGGCAGAAGCGCTTCCTCGGGGATATCGCTCACGAGCTTTGCTCGCCGCTGGCGCGTGCTCAGGTCGCGCTCGGCATCATCGAGCACGGGACGGGCGCCGGTTCGATCGAGGATTTGCGCGAGGAAATCCAGCAGATGTCGAGTCTCGTGAACGAGCTGCTCTCGTTCTCGAAAGCCTCCCTCGCCGCGGGGCGCATCAAGCTCCAAAGTGTGCCCCTGCGCGAGATCGTCGCGCGCGCCGTCGCGCGGGAGAATCTTTCGGGCGCGGCGATCCGGTGCGCAGTGGCGGACGACTTATCGGTAAGCGCCGAGCCCGACCTGCTCTGCCGCGCCATCTCGAACCTCCTGCGCAACGCGGTCAAATACGCGGGCGATTCCGGGCCGGTTGAAATCGACGCGGAGCGCAAAGCGGGCGGCGTCATCCTGACCGTCGCGGACAGCGGCCCGGGCGTGCCGGACGATGCGCTCGCGCGGCTCTTCGATCCGTTTTACCGCGTCGATGTTTCCCGCGCGCGCGAGACGGGCGGGACCGGCCTCGGCCTCGCGATTGTGAAGACGTGCGTCGAATCCTGCGGCGGCCGGGTCGCCTGCCACAATCGGCGGCCGCGCGGATTGAGCGTGGCGATTACGCTAGTCTCCTGAGTCAGTGATTTCCCGCATAATTCGCCGCGCCCTCCATAGGTCCCATTCGTCCTATGAGTCCCATTGGTCCCATCCTCCCGTAAATGCAACCCACTTCCGACTCAGGACGCTCGCCGCGGGGTGAATCTTCTTCAACTGGCCCTCCGTCCGCCTATGATCGCGCGAGATGCCCAAGCTTACGCTCAACCGGGTCTTTGCGCTCAGCCTCGTGGGCCTGCTCGGGGCGCTCGCCCTCCTTTTTTGGCTGGTCTTCGAAGGGTTGCAGAATGCCCTGTTGACCAGCGCACAGCAGGCTTGCGACAGGGACAGCGAGGTCATCGGCCAGGACGTGACCGATTACCTCGGCCAGGCGCCGGCCGCCGCCCAGAATTTCGAGGACCTGCTCCAAATCGGTCTCACGAGAACCTCGGACACCACGTCACTGAGCGAAGGCCTGCTGACTGTGCTGCTCGCCAACGAGAACATTTCCGAGGCCACGTTTACCTCTGCGAAGATCACCGGTTCGAGCGCGAATGGCGCGCCCGTGCTCGATCCCGCGAGCGTGGGGCAGGTGTCGCTCTTCCGCGCAGATAACGGCCAGGATTACGTTCACCGGGTCACATGGTACCAGGGCGGCCATTATCTTTCGACTCATTCGCACATCACGCCGGATGGGAAGGAGGCCGACGTGGAGCCGCCCGCGCAGGTGCCCGATCCTTCGGCTCATGCGACGTTCGCCACGCCGATCCTGCCGGACTATTATGGAAAGCTCCTCTGGACCGATCTGGAATGGTTTGCGATCGACCTCGCCAAACCGGAGACGGATCGACGGGTCGAGGTCAGCGTGCAGGAAACGATCGAGAATCCGCCGGGCCGCTTCGCCGGAGTGCTGCGCATCGGCCTGTTCAAGAACGCCATCGACCGCGCGATCGAGAATCCGCCGGCCGTCGATACCTCGACTCACACCATATTCCTTTGCGACAGCGATGGCCGGCTCATCGCCCTGTCCGGCACGAATCATTACATGGTTTCTGGCGACGACCTGCGGCTGAATCCGGCGGGTTCGCCGCCGCGGGTGCTCGCCGCCCTGGCGCGCCCTGCCCTGCGTACCGTCACTGACGATAACAGCCCCGTCTCGGACGATTTCGTGACCAGCGGCACGGATTACCTGTGCAACTTCCGCATGCTCCCGCAGACGCAGCAATGGATCGTCGGCATGGCCGTCCCGCGAAGGACCTACCTTGAGGCCTTGTGGGAGACGAGGCGCTGGGTGATTTGGGGGTCGCTGTTCCTCGCCGTGGCGATCGCGCTTTTCGGGATCGTCGTGTTGCACGGCGTTTCCGCCGCGCATTCGATCATCGTCCGCGAGGCCGCGCGGATAAATGACTTCGTCCTCGAGCCGGCCAATCATTCCTCGCGGCTCCAGGACATCAATCGCGTCCTGGCCAGCCTGGAGCGGGTCAAGACCGCGATGCGCTCGATGGGCAAATATGTCCCGCTGGACCTCGTGCGGCGCTTCTATCATCGCGGCGAGGAGCCGCACCTGGGCGGCGAGGCCACGGAATTAACGGTGCTTTTCAGCGACATCAAGGGCTTTACCGAATTTGCCGAGGGGGTCGATCCCGACGTGGTGGCGGAGCGCCTGGGCGAATACCTGAAGGTCATGGTCGCCGTTATCCAGCGGGAGAAGGGCACCATCGACAAATTCATCGGCGATTCGGTAATGGCATTCTGGAATGCGCCGGAGTCGGTCCCGGGCCATTCGGCGTTCGCGTGCCGCGCGGCGCTGGGCTGCATCGAGGCGCTGGCCGGGCTTTACGCTTCGCCGGCATGGACGGGGACGCCGGGATTCGAGACGCGATTCGGTCTTCACGATTGCGTCGCCTCGGTCGGGCATTTCGGCTCGCCGGAGCGATTCAATTACACCGCCATCGGAGACGGCATCAATTTCGCGTCGCGCATCGAGAGCCTCAACAAATATTACGGGACCTCCATCATCGTCAGCGCGACGGTGCGCGTGGCCGCCGGGCCGGGATTTCTCTTTCGGCGCCTGGATCGCGTCGCGGTGAAAGGGAAGACCCAATGCATGGATATCTACGAATTGGTCGCGGGGCCCGATCTGCCCTCGAACCACGCCTTCGCCGTGTACGAGCAGGCGCTCGCGGCGTGGTTCGAGGGCGATTTTGCGCGCGCGCTCGCTCTTGCGGAGACGCAACCCGGGGACCCGCCGAGCGTCTACCTCGCCGCGCGGTGCCGGATGTTTATTGAGACGCCCCCGGTCGATTGGCAGGGCGTTTACGTGTTTGAATCCAAGTAGGGAATGGCGGGCAACGCCTTGCAGGCATTGCTTTACCCGGGACGGTCCATCGTGTATTCCGCGAGGGTGGTCCCCCGAAATAAATCTGAAGCCGCGCGGGAATACATCCGCGGCCGGCCTCTCAGACGGTTAATGGAACGTGCAATCCACGCCTCCCCGGGCCGTGCGCGCTTATGAAAAGGCTGCTTCAACTTGCCGCGACCGGTTACGGATGGCTCATCACCGGGGCATCCTGCTTGCAGCCGGTGTTTCTCCTCATCATCCGGCTTTATTGGGGCTGGCAGTTTCACGTCACCGGGATGGGAAAATTGATGAATCTCGACAGGGTCGCCGGATACTTTCAAAGCCTCGGAATTCCGTTCCCCGCATTCAACGCCCACCTGGCCGGCCTCACGGAATGCTTCGGCGGGCTCTTCCTGCTCGCGGGAATTTTCAGCCGCATCACGTCGATCCCGCTCATTGTCACCATGATCGTCGCTTACAACACCGCGTTTCCCGACGCGGTGAAGCATATCTTCAGCAAGCCTGACGATTTCGTTTCAGCGGACCCGTTTCAATTCATGCTCGCCGCCATCATCATTTTTATCTTCGGTCCCGGCCTTTTTTCGGTGGATGGCCTTGTCGGATGGATTCTCAAGCGGCGCGCCGCGAAACGAGCCGCCGCCGCGTCCGCTTCCGAGGCGCCCGTTTCGCCCGCCTGAAAAAATCGGGGAATAACCATGCGCCGCCCGAACTCACAAATTTTGTCCGCCGCCGGGACGCTCGAGTGAGCGCCGCGGAAAAAATCGAAACAAAGCTAACGCGGACAAAATCCAGAACCAGAGTATATGAAAACACTGAATCACAGAGCATTGCTGGCCGGCGCGGCGATTGCCGGACTCATGACAGGGAGCGCGGCGCGCCTGCAAGCGGCCCAGACCAATAACCACTCGGGCGTCCAGCTCGGCCAGGCCGGATGGCTGGCCGACGACAGCTCGGGCAAGCATGCCTGCAAGGGGCAAAATGCCTGCAAAGGCCAGGGCGGCTGCAAGAGCAGCGACCAGGGCTGCAAAGGCCAGAACACCTGCAAGGGCAAGGGCGGCTGCGCCACCGACGGCGGCAAAGCCTGATCGAACCAGTTTTCGAGTCCCCGGTCCAAGCCCGGGGACTCCGAAAACCAAATTCGAATTTCGAAGAATGGAATCGTTCCCAAACACGCGCTTCGCGCGCTAATTGTTTCGAATTTCGAATTTTGAGTTTCGAATTTTCCCCTCTCCCCTCATGCCCGCAAACCCCTTCAACAACCACACCGACTACGGCATCGGCATCGGCCTGCGCGTCCCTCACTACCGCCACATCCTCGAGAAGAAACCCGTCGTCGATTGGTTCGAGATCATCTCCGAAAATTTCATGGTCGATGCCGGGCGACCGCTCGAGGTCCTCGACAAAATCCTCGAGCAATACCGCGTCGTCCAGCATGGTGTCTCCATGTACTTCGGCTCGGCCGGCAAGCCCAACCGCGAACATCTCAAGCGATTGCGCTCCCTGGCCCGCCGCACGCAAACCCCATGGCTCTCGGATCACCTCTGCTGGGGCAGCGTCGATGGCCGCTACACGCACGATTTGCTGCCCATGCCTTACACATTCGCCGTCGCGAAACACACCGCCTCGAAAATTCGCCAGGTGCGCGATTTTGTCGAAGTTCCGGTCTGCGTCGAGAACGTCAGCAGTTACGCCGAGTTTCACCAATCGGAAATGACCGAGTGGGAATTCTTGAGCGAAGTGGCCGAGATGGCCGACTGCGGCATTCTCCTGGATGTGAATAACATTTATGTCTCGTCCAAAAATCACGATTTCAATCCGTACGATTACCTGAACAACGTGCCGCATCATCGCGTGGGGCAAATCCACGTCGCCGGCCACACGAAATTCAAAAAATACATCCTCGATACGCACGACCATCCGGTCCTCGACCCGGTCTGGAAACTCTACGGACACGCGATCAAGCTTTGCGGTCGCACGGCCACGCTGCTTGAATGGGACGACCGCATTCCGTCGTTCCAGGAAGTCCACGATGAAGCCCTCAAAGCCACGCAATTCCTCGGCCGCACCGCGCAGCCTGTTGCCGCGTAGGATCGACTCGTTGCGCGAGCTGCGCCACTTCCAGCGCGTGATGGCGGAGGCGCTCTTCTGCCCCCTCTCCGCGCGGGACGGCTTGCAGCCCCGCTGGAGCGACGGTCGCTCCATGGCCGGCGTCGCGGAGGAATTCGTGAAGCCGAACGACCGCCTCACGTCGTTCGAGCGGCTCGAGATTTACGCCCGCTCCTATTGGTTCCGCGTCCTCGATTCTCTTTACGACGATTTCCCCGGCGTTCGCGCCATCATCGGCGACCCCAAGTTCATGAAATTGGCCACGGCGTTCCTTGCCGAATTTCCTTCCGCCTCCTTTTCGCTGCGGAATCTCGGCAGCCGGCTCCCGCAATACGTGCAAAAGCACCCGGAATTCTCGGGCCGCCAGGCCGCGCTCGCTGCCGAGATGGCGCGGTTCGAATGGGCGCAGGTCGTCGCCTTCGATGGACCGCAATTGCCGGCGCTAAGCGAGGATGACATCCTGGATGCCGGCCCGAAACTGCGCGTCGCGCTCCAGCCCTATCTCACGATCCTCGAGTGCGAGTACCCGGTGGATGATTTCGCGCTCGCGCTGAAAGAGAACGCCCTGCGCGCCGATGCGAGCAACACGCTCACCGCAATGCCAAAATCGCGCGCCGCCGCCCGCAAGCGGCTTCCGCGTCCGAAGAAAACATTCGTCGCCGTTCACCGCCAGCAGAACCGGCTTTACTTCAAGCGCCTCGAGCCGGAGGCCTGCGCCATTCTCGCGGCGTTGCGCGCCGGGCGCACGCTTTCCGCCGCATGCGCCGCCGCGTTGCGCGATGCGGACCCGGCGGTCGATTGGGCCGCGCGGGTCCGGGAGTGGTTCCGCACGTGGCAGGCGCTGGGATGGTTTTGCCGGAGGCCAAAGCATGGCCGTGCCTGATTTCGAACAAATCGTCGATGCGCACTACGCGGCGCTCTACCGGTTCGCTTTCAGCCTTGCGCGGAGCGAGCCCGCCGCGGCGGACCTCACGCAGCAGGCCTTTTATTTATGGGCCTCGCGCGGCCATCAATTGCGCGATGCGGCAAAGGTCAAATCGTGGCTCTTTACCACCCTCTACCGCGAATTCCTCGGCCAGCACCGGCGCGATGCGCGCTTCCCGCAAGCGGACCTCGAAGGCGAGACCGCGGACCTGCCGGCCGAAGGCGGCTCGGTGGCGGATGCCATCGATGGCGCCGCAGCCGTGGCCGCGCTGCAAAAGATCGACGAAGTCTATCGCGTGCCGCTCACGCTCTTCTATCTCGAAGAATTTTCCTATCGGGAAATAGCTGCCGTTCTTGAGGTTCCGGCGGGAACGGTCATGTCGCGTCTTTCGCGCGGGAAGGCATTGCTCAGAAAAATGCTCATACAAGAGAATGATCCAGCTCGCAAAATCGTGCCGATGGGATTGCAACGCCCGGCGCAGGGAGGTGTGCTATGACCAATAAGGATGCCGCATTCCTGCTGGGCGCGTGCCGTCCCAACGGCGCCGACAACGCCGATCCGGAATTTGCCGAGGCCCTCGATCAGGTATCTCGGGACCCCGCGCTTGCGGCATGGCTCGAGGATCAGCGGCGGTTCGACACGGCGATCGCAGGGCGCCTGCGCGCATCGCCGGTGCCCGCGGACTTGCGGTCGCGCATCCTCGCCGGCGGCCGCGTGAGCAAGCCCGCCCCATGGTTGACCGCGCGCCGGTTATGGGCCATCGCGGCGATGATCGCGGTATTTGCAGGCGTGGGCGTTTGGGTTTCGATGGAGTCGCGCGCCTCTGACAATGAATGGAAGAACCAGGCCCTGGCCACGTTGTCCGGGCTGCTTTCGGGCCAGGAGCATTTCGATGCGAAATCCCCGGACGTAAACACGCTCCAGCAATGGCTGCGGAGCAACGGTTCCCCGAGCGACATGGGCATCCCGGCCAGCCTCAGGAACCTCGCCAGCGTCGGGTGCAAGACGCTCTCGTGGAACGGGCATCCCATGTCGATCATCTGCTTCCACGGCCCGGGCGGCGAATTGGTCCACCTTGCCATGGTGGACCAGTCCGCGCTCGCCAGCCCGCCCCCCGAAGGTCATCCCGAATTCGAGACGCGGGACGGCTGGCGCATGGCCTGCTGGAGCCAGGACGGCATGGCGATGATGCTGGCCACCCGCGCCCCCGAGTCGCAATTGCGCGTCCTTCTTGGTATTGCGTTTTTGTTTTGACGAAATCAGCCACGAGTTCTCGCGCCGCCCTCCCATTCGCCGCCGACAAAACATCCATCTGAGAACAGTCCCGCGCCCGCTCCTTTCGTCCCTTCTGTCCCTTCTGTCCCTTCTATCCTTTTCTCCGTGAGCGTGGCCGCACCGGCTTCCGTCCATTTCCACTATCCTTTCGAATTTCGATTTTCGAATTTCCCCCCGCCTGCATAGTGTGACCCCGTGCAGTTCAAGGACTACTACGAAACCCTGGGCGTTCCCAAGACCGCCACCGAGGTGGAAATCAAGAAAGCCTTCCGGAAGCTCGCCCGCCAGCATCATCCCGATATGGCCAAGGAGCGGGACAAGAAAACCGCCGAGGCCAAATTCAAGGAGATCAACGAGGCCTACGAGGTCCTCAGCGACCCCGAGAAACGGAAAAAGTACGACACGCTCGGAGCCGATTGGGAGCACGGCGGCCAGCAGCGGCCTCCGCCGAACTGGCAGCAGTACGCCCAGCCCGGCGCGGGACAGCAGGGCGGCGTCGAGTTCCACTTCGGCGGCACCGGTTTCAGCGATTTCTTCGAAACATTTTTCGGTGGCCGCGGGCGCGGAGCGGGCGGCAGCCCCTCCGGCGGATCTGGCGATGAGGAAAGCGGTTTCGCCGGCGAGACGCGCGGCCACGACGTCAAGGCCGACATCATGGTCACCCTCGACGAGGTAATCAACGGCTCGAAGCGCCAGGTCTCTCTGCGCCGTTCCGACACCGACAAAATCGAGACCTACAACGTCCGCATCCCGCCCGGCGTGTACGAGGGTCAGCGCATCCGCCTCGCCGGCCAGGGCGAAAAAGCGGGCCGCGGCGGCAAGGCCGGCGATCTCTACCTCCGCGTCCGCCTCGCGCAGAATCCCGATTTCCGCCTCGAGGGCCACGACCTCATCCACGAGCACGAACTAAAACCATCGCTCGCCGTCCTTGGCGGCGAGGTCCGCGTGCCCACGCTCGAGGGCTCCGCCCGCCTGAAAATCCCTCCCGGCACGCAAAACGGACGCCGTTTCCGCCTGAAAGAACGCGGCCTCCCGCAGCCCGGCGGCGGTCGTGGCGATCTCTACGTCCTCATCGGCATCGACATCCCGGAAACCATCACCCCCGACCAGCGCAAGCTATGGGAAAAGCTGGCGGAACTGGGGTAAACGAGCAGCGGCGCCCGCCGTTATTCGCACTTTAAGTTGGATCCGGCTCCCTGTTTGGAAGTAGATCCATCCGATGGGGCTGGAACAAAGTATGCGGCTGACGCAGCATGTCTTTTGCAGCGTGATCCTTCGGATGCCACGGACATCGGGCAGCCATAAATTGTCCATTGACTTGTGCTCATTGTTTAGAGCATTTTCTATTTAATCTGAGGCAAAGAGTGGTATGGTAGGTGGATGCGAACCTACAGTCTTGATCTGCGGGAGCGGATCATAGCGGCGAGAGAAAAGGGGCACACGACTGCGGAG
>JBEKOV010000101.1:0-13224 GCA_049521415.1 Chthoniobacteraceae bacterium | reverse complement strand
TCACATTGCCGCGCTGGCGCGGCAGGCAATCGGCAATGCGAAGAAGTTGGCTCTCGGTGATTTCCACCCGCTCATTTTGCCAAATTCACACCCAATGTCAATTAGTGTTAACAGGCCCTAGTTCGACGTGCCGGGAAGATCGAAGTCGCCGCAATCGAAGGCCATCATGTTGGAGATGCCTGTGATTGTGTATTTTTCGATCAACGGGAGCGCGCCCTGAAAGACAAACTGGACCGGGCCAACATTTTGCCCGCTGGGGACAGCGCTGCTTTGAACGACGGTTAGTGGGCCACCTCGGGTGAATTGGCCCAGGACCGCCCATTTCAGGTTGGGCGTGGTGCTGATTCGCTTGAGGGGAAGGCCGTCGGCGAGTTTCAGCCAGCTTCCGCTCGCGTCGAAGCCAACGGACAACTCGGCGCCGCCGGCCCGGTCGCGGTCCAGCGGATTGCCGACAAGGGAGACGCGGATTTTGGCCTGAGTCACGAAGGTGGTGCCGAATGTGACGTTGGTATTGATTAGGCCGGTATGGGTCGAAGGTGAGAGCGGAAAAGGCGTCGAGAATGCGGGGGGAGCCGCGCTCGACCCGGCAGTGGCCGGTGGCCCCTTGCGCACGGTGACGGCGCCCACCATATATCCCCTGGCACTATAGTGGCCCGGAGGAAGCGGATGTCCCGCATCGTCCATCCCGTCCCAAAACGTGATGAAGCCATCGAGTGCGGCGACAAATTCATCCGCACTAGCTTCGCGGTGAAGAACGCGAACCAGCTTGCCGTCCGAGTCGTAAATGCCGAGCGAGATTGTCCCTTCCATCGGAGGCGGGACGAACATGAGCTTTACTCGCCCCTTTTTGAGGAGCGACGGAATAGGCGTGGCCGTGGGCGTTGGGGAAACCGTTGGAGCCGGAGACGCGGTGGGCGTCGCCGCAGGGGAGGGGACTGGCGAGGCCGATGGAGTAGGTGAAATACCCTGCGCCATCGCGGACGTGGCGAGGAACAAGACGGCCCCTCGAAAAAACAAGCGCGCCTTGCGCGCCCATCTATTTCCGAATTTTTCCGAAGGGTTCATCTTCAATCAGGAGCCGGTATCCGTCACTCAGACGTAATACCGCCAATTCAGATTCGGAAAAATGTTGTCCCGCCACTCGCAGTTCTTCAGGAACTCCTCGTCCACGTCGTTGCACCGCAGTTGATCGTAGAGGCGCGTGAACCGCAGGAGATGATCCTTCGTCCGCTTGGTCGCGTAATTTTTCGCGGTGCCCGTCTTCATCAGGAACGCCCAGTCGCTCGATTGCGCCAGCAGCAATTCGCGCGCGAGCTGGCGCAGCACGCGTTCCTGGAAGGGCGTCGGGCTTTCGCGGTAATGCCGCGCAATCTCCGTCATCCGGCGCGCCGCGGCATGCAGGTGCGGATAAATCCACGAGTTGCTCTCATCGAGCCACACTTCCCAGTAACCTTTGTGCCCCCAGCTCGACGCGCTGGGCGCCAGCATTTGCAGCGTCGTATGGCCGGCGAGGTAACGCCCCGGAGTCGTCAGCTCAAAGTCATGCTGGTCGTACACCGATTTGCGGATGAACAAATTCAGAAACTCCGGTCCCTCGAACCACCAATGCCCGAACAGTTCCGCGTCGAACGGGCTCACGACGATCGGGTCCATCGCCGAATTCTCCCGGAGATGCCGGATTTGCTGCTGCCGGTTCCACATGAAATTGCCCGCATGCGAATCCGCCGCCGCCATCGCCCACGGGCGGTGGTAGATATCCTTGTCCCGCGTCCGTCCCGTGATGCGATGATATTTGATCCCGGTAAATTTTCTCATCCCGTCCGCCGGCAAAAACGGGCGCACATCCTCAATGGGCAAATCCATCCCGATATCGCGGTAGAAATCGCGGTACGCGGGATCGCCCGGATAACCTTCTTCCGCGCTCCAGACCTGGCGCGACGAATCGCGGTCGCGCGCGAAAGCCGCGACGCCGCTCGGGGTGAATACCGGTGTGTAAATCGCATAACGCGGGCGCGGATTCCCGAACATGATCCCGTGCGAGTCCATGATGAACCACCGGAGATTCGCCTCCTGGAGCACCTTCTCCAAGCCCGGGACGTAGCCGCATTCCGGCAGCCAGATTCCCACCGGGTCGCGCCCGAAAGTCTCCCGGTAATGATCGCGCGCGATGAGAATTTGCGCGCGGATGGCCTCCGGATAATTCGCCATCAGCGGCAGAAAGCCATGCGTCGCCGCGCACGTGATGATCTCCAGCGACCCGCGCTCCTGCAATTGCGCGAATGGCGCCACGATATCGCGCCGCCAGCCATCCACGAAGAGATTCCGGCACGTGATGAATCGCTCCAGGTACATGCGCGCCAGTTCATTGAGCCGATTGTCGTGGCGCGTCCGTTCCAGTTCGCTGCGCGCCAGATCGATCGCCCGCTCGATGTAACGCACGTACCGGTCCTGCAGCAGCGGATCGCGCAGCATCGAGCAAAGCGTCGGGGTGAGCGAGGTCGTCAGTTGAAAGGGCACCCCTTCGTCCGCCATGCGCCAGAGGACCTGGAGCAGCGGCAGATAAGTCTCCGTGATCGCCTCGTAGAGCCAATCCTCCTCGAGAAATTCGTCATACTCCGGATGCCGCACGTAAGGCAGGTGCGCATGCAGCACGAGGGCAAGGTATCCGTTGGACATGGCGAGGGATTTGGACTGCTCCGCAGGCTAGTGGCACCCCGTCATGGCGACAAATGTTTTTGGGCCAACGTTGCCGCCGCGAACGAAATTCCCCCCGCTTCCTTACCCCACACTCTCCCGTTACCGCGCCAGCAACTTCTTCACTTTTCCCTCCAGGTCATCCTCCGCCGACGTATCCGTCACCATCCCTTTCTTATCCAGCAGCCACATCGTCGGGATCGCGCTGATCCCGTACCGCGAGCTGATCTCATTATCCCACATCTTCCCGTCGAAATACTGCGGCCACGTCATCCCCTGCGCCTTCGTCACCGCCTCCACGAGGTTTTTATCCTGGTCCAGCGATATCCCCACCACGTCAAACCCCTGTCCGTGGAACTCATTGTACACCTTTACCACGTCCGGTACCTCCTCCATGCACGGCGCGCACCACGTCGCCCAAAAATCCACCAGCATCACCTTCCCGCGCATTTTCGCCAGGTCCACCTTCGTCCCGTCCACCGCCGTGAATTGCAACTCCAGTGGCTTCTTCGCCAGGTCCCGCGTCGCCGCTTCCCCTTGCGCCATGGCCGCCACCGCCGGGTTTGGGTCCTTCAGCAGCGCATCCAGCAGCTTCGCTTCGCCGGCCAGATCCGTCTCCTTCAGCGAGTCCAGCCGCATCTTTTGAAGTTGCCCGTCGTCCGTGTCCGCCGGGAAGTCATGGATATACGCCAGAATCTCCTTTTCCACGTCGGGGCTCAGCGGTTGTTGCCCCGCCGCGTGTATGCTGATCAGGCTGATCCGCGCCTCCTGCCGCGCATCGGCCGCGGCATCCGGCGCCGCCGCCACTTCCTTGAGCGTGCTCTCGATGTCCGCCGGATTCGCCTCGTCGCCCTTCGCCGCCAGCATCATCGAGTTGAATCTCAGCTCCACCAGTTTTGCTTCCCACCGCCGCGGATCCTTCGGGTACCGGTTCTGGTATTCCGCCGCGGCCGCCTTCAGCCGCTGGAGCAGCGCCATTACCTCATCCGCGCCCGCTGATGGGTCCCCCGGCCCTTGCTCCATCTTCTCAATCTGCGCCCAAAGATCGTCGGCCGTTTTGAATTGCGAGAAATCCGCCGGCGCCTGTCCCGTGCCGGTATCCGCCGGCGCCGGCGATTGAGCCCACCCCGCGGCCGCCGCGCAGATCGCCACTCCGCAAATTGCCAGAATCGAGCGGGGATTTCTCATTCGGAAACAAGCCGGTCTTTAAGAATTTGCCGGATCCCCCGGAGCGGTATCGTGATCCAAGCGGGGCGATTGTTGAGTTCGTAACCGATTTCATAGACTGCCTTTTCCAAAAGGAACGCGTCGAGCAGCATTTCGATGTCCTCGCGTTTGTCCGGGATGAACGCGGCTCCCTCCGCGCATTCCAGATAAGCCTGGAAGTACGCGCTCGCGATCCAGTTGGACCAATGCTCCGCCCACGGCTCGAGCAGCGGGACATCCTCCGGGCGCACCGTTTGCTCGCGCATCGAGAGGGCAGTATGCGCCGCGTAATGGAAGGACCGCATCATCCCGGCGACGTCGCGCAGCGCGCACCGCTTGAGCTTCCGCTCGCTCAGCGAGCGCGCCGGCTCCCCCTCGAAGTCGATGATCACAAAATCCTTTCCCGTGTTCAGCACTTGCCCGAGATGAAAATCCCCGTGCGTGCGAATCTTCGCGCAATGGATCCTCCGCCGCAGCAGCATCGAAATGCGCGCGAGAATGTCCGGCTCGCCGCCCATCACCTCCAGGGCGAGCTTGCGCAAATCCCCCTCCAGGTGCGGCAGCGTCCGCTGCAATTGCGCCATCGTCCGCCGCAGCGACCCGCGGATCGATTGATAAATCGACCGCTGGTGAAACGACGTGAAGGGCTCCGGCGTGAAATTCGCATCCGTCTCCTCCCCGGCCAGCGCGATGTGCATCTGCGCCGTGCGCGTCCCAAGCTGCCGCGCCCGCTCCGGATACACGCCGCCGATCAATCCTGTCAGCATCGCGCTCGCCTTTTCATTCGGAGCGAACAGCGAGAGCGCCGGCACCGATGCCGGATCGGGCCGCGACTCCAGCACCCGCTCGTAAAAGCGCCCCAGCGAATCCAGCGTGGACGCCCATGCGTCCCCTTCGTTCGGCACCAGCCCCAGCAGCAGCCCGAGCATGCGCGTCTCCCCGCGCGGGCGCCGGTACTCGATCGATCCGCCGAACGGCGGCACATTCTCGAAATGCCGCCGCTCGCTCAAAAAACGCAGCACTTCCGCGTCGGGATTGATTCCCTCCTCGATCCGCCGGTACAGCTTCAGGAACCAGCGATCCTGGTAAATGATCGAGGTGTTGCTCTGCTCGACCGTCAGCACGCGCGACGCGCCGGGAGGAACATCCGCCGCCAGCAACGAGCCCGGATAGCCGCTCACTGTCCCGCACACCGCGCGCTGCGATTTTCGTCGCGCCATCAATTCAAAAATCGCCTCGCGAAATCTCTCGTCATGCACCGCGTCAAAGAGGATCGCACCCGCGGCCGCCTGATCCGTTTTCTCCGTTAGGAATCGCGCGATGATCCCCCGCGGGGCATCGCGCTCGATCGCCGCCGCCGCGGGCCCCGACGCAATTTGCAGCGGCAGCAGATACGTCTCCGCGCCGCCGTCGAAATACGCCAGATCGATCAACACGATTTGCGCGGCATCCTTCTCGCCGATCGGTATCCGCTCCGCCACGCGCGCATTGCGGATGCTGCGCGTCTTCCCGCCGAACCATCGGCACGCATTCAGATAGGCGGGCAGCACCCGGCTCTGGAACGTCTCCGCCAGCACCCCGTCCAGGAGCGCATCCAGGTCCGGCGCGGCATTGAGCACCGGCGGCGCATACTCCGCGCTCGCCGCCGCGGCGGCCTCCGCGCCCTGAAGCGCCAGCCAATACACATCGTGCGGCCCCAGCGTGAACACGTACGGCGCCTGAGCTTTGATGATCGGGAAACGATTGCGGCTGAACACCTCCACCGGCGTCTGCCCCGCGAACGCCGTCAAATCCAGCTCCGCCACCTGCGCGAACCGCGACAGGTTCGCCACCACCAGCACCGTTTCCCCTTCATACTGCCGGATGTACGCGAGCACCTTGCCGTTCTCCACCGGCAGGAATTGCGTCGTCCCCCGGCTGAACGCGCGGAACCGTTTCCGCATCGAGAGCACGCGCCGCCCCCACCAGAGCAGCGACGAGAGATTCCGCTCCTGGTTCTCGACGTTCACCGACTCGTAGTGATACTCCGGGTCGATGATGATCGGCAGGTAAAGCTCCTGGGGATTCGCCCGCGAGAACCCCGCGTTCCGGTCCGGGCTCCATTGCATCGGCGTCCGCACCCCATTCCGGTCGCCCAGGTGAAAATTATCCCCCATCCCGATCTCGTCCCCATAATAAATCACGGGCGTCCCCGGGAGCGAGTACAGCAGCATCGAGATCAATTCCGTCTTCCGCCGGGACCCTCCCAGCAGCGGGGCCAGCCGCCGCCGGATGCCCAGGTTGATCCGCGCGCGCGGATCGGACGCATACATGCGGTACATGTAATCGCGCTCCTCGTCGGTCACCATCTCCAGCGTCAGCTCGTCGTGATTGCGCAGGAACGTCGCCCACTGGCAATTCTCCGGGATCGCCGGCGTCTGGTCCAGGATGTCGATGATCGGGAACCGGTCCTCCATTTGCAGGCTCATGAACATTCGCGGCATCAGCGGGAAATTGAAATTCATGTGGCACTCGTCCCCGTCGCCAAAGTACGCCGCCGCGTCCTCCGGCCATTGGTTCGCCTCGGCCAGCAGCATCCGGTTCCGGTAGCGCGAGTCGATATGACACCGCAATTGTTTCAGGTATGCGTGCGTCTCCGGAAGGTTTTCGCAACTCGTCCCCTCCCGCTCGTACAGGTACGGCACCGCGTCCAGCCGCAGGCCGTCCACCCCCATATCCAGCCAGAAATCGAGCACCTGCAGCACCGCCTCGTGCACCGCCGGATTGTCGAAATTCAAATCGGGCTGGTGCGAATAAAAGCGGTGCCAGAAATATTGCCGCGCCATCGGATCATAGGTCCAGTTGGACGGCTCGAAATCCTTGAAGATGATCCGCGCGTCCATGTAGCGCTCCGGCGTGTCGCTCCATACGTAGAAATCCCTCAGCGCCGACCCCGCCGGCGCGCGCCGCGCCCGTTGGAACCAGGGGTTCTGGTCCGAGGTATGATTGATGACCAGCTCCGTGATCACCCGCACCCCCCGCCGGTGCGCTTCCTTCAGGAACTCGCGAAAATCCTCCAGTGTCCCATACCCCGGGTGTACGGAAAAATAATCCGCGATGTCATACCCGTCGTCCTTCAGCGGCGAGGGATAGAACGGCAGCAGCCAGATCGCCGTCACGCCCAGTTCCTCCAGGTAATCCAGCTTCCCCAGCAGGCCGCGAAAATCCCCGATCCCGTCCCCGTTCGAGTCGGCGAACGCCTTCACGTGCAACTGGTATATGATCGCGTCCTTGTACCAGAGGGGGTCGTCCTGGAGCCTGGTCATCAGTCTTTAATTTTCCTTTGTTCCACGGGTCGTGTCGAATAGATAGCGTGCATGGCCACCAAGATCTCCCTCGGATGCCTCGGCGCCCTCGTCCTAGTCTTCGTGATCCTGCTCATCGGCGGATGCAGCAGTTACAACGGGCTCGTCCGCCTCTCCCAGGACGTGGACAGCAAATGGGCCGACGTCCAGACCCAATACCAGCGCCGCATGGACCTGATCCCGAACCTCGTCAACACCGTCTCCGGCGCCGCCAATTTCGAGAAGAGCACGCTGACCGAAATCACCAATGCGCGCGCCTCCGTGGGCCAGGTCAAAATCGATCCCAACACCGCTCCGACCGATCCCCAGCAACTCGCCGCCTATCAGCAGGCGCAGAACCAATTGGGCGGCGCGCTCTCGCGCCTCCTCGTTGTTTCCGAGCGATACCCGACCCTCCAGGCCAGCGCGAATTTCCGCGACTTGCAGGCCGAACTCGAAGGCACGGAAAACCGGATCGCCGTCGCGCGCAAAAACTTCAACGACTCCACCCAGACCTACGACACCGCCATTAAATCCGTCCCCGCGGTGCTCTATGCCGGCGCCATGGGTTTCCCCTACAAGCCCTACTTCGAGGCCACCGAAGGCGCCGAAAAACCGCCCACGGTGAATTTCAATTTCGGCGGCGCAACCCCGTCTCCGGCGCAGTAAATCGGGACCTTGCGCCAGCTCATGATCCCGGGAATTGTCCTCGCCGCCAGGATGCGCCGCGCCCTTTGGCTGGCCCTGCTCGCCGCGTGTGTGCTCGGCCCCGGCGCATTGCGCGCCGATGATATTCCGCCGCGGCCTCCGACTTACTTCTACGATGCCGACGGCGTCGTCGATGCCGCCACCGCGGACGAACTCAATAATGAGCTCGCCAATTTCGAGCGCCAAACCTCCAACCAGATCGTCGTGGCCGTTTATCCCAAACTGAATACCGACGATTCCCTCGACGACTACTGCTACCGCGTCTTCCAGGCATGGGGCGTCGGCCAGAAAAAGCTCAATAACGGCGCCGTCCTCTTCGTCTTCGTCCAGGATCACAAGATGCGCATCCAGACCGGCTACGGCCTCGAGGGCGCGCTGCCCGACGTGACTTGCGTCCGCATCCTCGACGACACGATGGCTCCCTACTTCAAGCGCGGCGATTACGCCGGCGGGCTGCGCGCGGGCATCGATGCCATGATCGCGGCCACCAAGGGCGAGTACAAAGGCACGGGCCGGACGGCGGCCGACACCGCCGCCGATACGCTTAACCATTTGGGTTCATGGATTATCGTCATCATCTGGCTCACCTTCGTCGTCATTAGCATCATGCGGCCCCGCAGGGGAATGATGTATGGATCGCGAGGAGTCGGCTTTTACGGTGGATTCTTCGGCGGCGGCGGTGGCGGAGGTGGTTTTAGCGGAGGCGGCGGCTTCGGCGGCGGCGGCGGGTGCAGTGGCGGCGGAGGCGCGAGCGGAGGCTGGTAACCATGATTCCGAAACAATTTCACGATAAAATCGATCAGCAGCGCCTCGTCGCGGCTCTGGCCGATGCGGAGCGCGCCACCATCGGTAAGATTTACGTTTACGTCTCCCATCGCCACGTGACCGACGCCCTCGCCAGCGCGCAGCGGCGGTTCGAAAGGCTCGGCCTCGCCCGCATCCACGATCACCGCGCCTCCGTCCTCATCTACCTCGCCCCGCGCACGTACAAATTCGCAATCATCGGCGACACAGCCATCCACGACCGTTGCGGCGACGAATACTGGAGCCGCCTCGCCGACCAACTCTCCCTCGATCTAAAGGCTGGCGACATCACCGCGGCATTGCTAAAAGCAATCTCGACGGTAAGGAAAACGCTCGAGCAACATTTCCCGCAAAGGGGGAGGGGATGAGACTTCCACCTGATTTCTGGCAGGCGCTGTGGCTGACGATTCGGCTGGCGGCGACGACGACGGCGCTGCTGTTGATTATCGGGGCGCCGATCGCGCAATGGCTTGCGCGAACGAAGGGGCGAATCCCGGTGATTATCGAGGCGCTGCTGACGCTGCCGATCGTGCTGCCGCCGACGGTGATCGGTTTTTACCTGCTGGTGATTTTTGCGCCGCACACGCTGCCGGGGGGGCTGTGGGCGCGGGTGATGGGGCAGCCGCTGGCGTTCAGTTTCCCGGGGCTGGTGGCTGGGTCGGTGATTTACAGTCTGCCGTTTGCGATCCAGCCTTTCCGGGCGGGGCTGGCGCGGGTGTCGCGGGAAATGGTGGATGCGGCGCGGCTGAGCGGGGCGTCCGCGCTAATGACGTTCTGGCATGTGACGCTGCCGCTGGCGTGGAGCGGGATCGCGGCGGGGACTGTGCTGAGCTTTGCGCACACGCTGGGGGGATTCGGGGTGGTGCTGATGGTGGGCGGGGGCATCCCCGGGAAGACGGAGGTGGTGTCGATCGCGCTGTACGACGAGGTGCGGAAGATGGATTACGCGGCGGCGCACGCGTGCTCGGCGGTGCTGCTGGTGGCGGCGTTTATTTTGATCCTGGTGGTGACGCTGCTGCAACGGCGGGCGGCGGTGGCGGAGTGAGCTACCAGGTGGGGACGTCGGCCTTGAGGCGGTCGATGAGGGCCATGCAGAGATGGAATGCGGGCTCGCGATGGGCCGTGGCTACAATGTGCGGCGGAAGAGGAGGGTGGCGGCGGCCATGGTGAGGATGGTGAAGAGGGTCAGGAAGAGGAGGTCGTGGCTGATGGCGAGGAGGCCGGTGTTTTTGAGAACGAGGGATTTGAAGCCGTGGACGGCGTAGCTGAAGGGGTCGACGATGGTGATGGCTTTCATCCAGGCGGGGAAGGCTTGAGTGGGATAGACGGCGCCGCTGGGGAAGAAGAGGACGGTGTTGAGGACACCGAAGATTGCGCGAGGGATGAGAGGGTCGCTGACGCGGACCATCAATAGGAACATCATGCTGATGAGGGCGAGCGATGTGATGACGACGAGGAGGAACATGCGGGCGAGGCGCATGAGATTGAGGGGATCGGGGATGCCGGCGATGATGGAGCCGACGGTGACGAGGACGACGCCGGAGAGGATGGCTTTGAGGGCGCCGGAAAGGGTGAAGCCGAGGATGAGCTCGAATTTTGAGATGGGGGTGACGAGGTAGCCTTCGTGGAGGCCGCGGGCTTTGTCATCGATGAAGATGATGCCGCCGCCGATCATGGCGGAGACGAAGATGGCGAGGGAGATGGTGCCGGGGAGAAGGAATTGGATGTAGGGGACGTAGGGGTAGACTTCGACGACGGAGAGGGAGGCGGCGGGAGTCACGCGCGGGGTGACGGCGGGCTGGCCGTAGGAGGTGACGAGGGAATTGAGGACGCCCTCGAGCGCGGCGGAGGAGAATTGGTCGGTGTTGTCCTCGATGAGGGCGACCTGGGGATTGTCGCCGGCGAGGAGCTTGCGGGAGAAGAGGGGAGGGATTTCGAAGACGCCATTGATGCCGCCTTCGCGGAGATCGAGGATGGCCGTGGCTTGATCGTCGTACCAGATGGGGGTGAAGGTGCCGGCGTTGGCGGCGACGGCCTGGAACATTTCCTTGAGCTTGATGGCGGGGACGGCGTGATCCTGATCGACGACGCCAAGGCGGAGGCCTTTGACCACGCCGCCGAAGGCGTAGCCGAGGACGACCAACTGGACGAGAGGCATGACCATCGACATGATCATGAGCGTGGGGCTGCGGCGGAAGCGGCGGAGATCGCGTTCGATGATGGCGAGGATGCGATTCATGATCTGCCGCCCTGGTGGACGAAGTCGAAATTGTGGACCACCGAGGTCTGGAGCGTGTCGCGCAACTGGCGTCCGGTGTAGTGGACGAAGACGTCGTCGAGCGTGGTGCTCTGGACCGAGAGGGAGACGACGGAGACGCGGGCATTGCGGGCCGCCTCGATGAGGGCGACCGTGGTGCGCGGGCCGTTGTTTGAAGAAATGCGGAAGATGCTGTCCTCGGCTTTCAATTCGGCGACGTCAGGGAGGGATTGCAACGTTTGCGACCAGCCGGGAGGGATCTCGGAGAAGCTGACCTCGAGGATGTTCTTGCCGGGGATCGAGGCCTTGAGCTTGAGGGGGGAATCGAGGGCGGCGATTTTGCCGTGATCGACGATGGCGATGCGGTCGCAGAGTTTATCGGCCTCATCCATGTAATGGGTCGTGACGAGGATGGTGAGGTCGCGCTCGGCGCGGAGGCGTGCGAGCATTTCCCAAACGGCGACGCGGGAGACGGGATCGAGGCCGGTGGTGGGCTCGTCGAGGAAGAAGATTTTGGGTTCGTGGACGAGGCCGCGGGCGATCTCGAGGCGACGGCGCATGCCGCCGGAGAACATTTTGACGGGTTTGTCGGCCCATTGCTTGAGGTCCACGGCAGCGAGGAGTTCCTTGATGATGCGGCGGCGTTTTTCGCCGGGGATGCCGTAGAGCTTGGCGAAGATGCCCATGTTTTCATTCGCGCTGAGATCGAGATCGGAGGTCATGGCCTGCGGGATGACGCCGATGCTGCGGCGGACGTCGTTTTGAGCGCGGACGATGTCGAAGCCATTGACGCGGGCGGCGCCGGAGGTGGGCGGGACGAGCGTGGTGAGCATGCGGATGAGGGTGGATTTGCCGGCGCCGTTCGGGCCGAGGAGGCCGAAGACTTCGCAATGGCCGACCTCGAAAGAGAGGCTGTCCACGGCAACGAAATCGCCGAAGCGCTTCGTGAGGTTCTCGACTTCGATGGCGGGCATCAGGATTTGCCGATGGGAAGGAGGACGTAGGCGGTCATGCCGAGGGCGAGGGCGCGGTCGCGATTGTCGCAACGGAGGCGAATCTCGAAGGTCTTGATGTCGCGCTTGGTGCGGCTGACGTCGCGCTGGGTGGCGTAATCGGCATCGACGCCGCGGTAATAGACGGTGCCTTTGCGCATGGCGCCGGAAGGGAAGCGGACGGTGAGGACATCGCCGAGGCGGATGCCATCGATGTAGGTCTCCTCGACATCGGCGCGGACCCAGAGGTCGTCCTGATCGACGAGGGTGACGAGGGGCTGGCCGGGATTGACGACCTCGCCCTGGAGTGCGGCGCGGGTATCGACGACGCCATCGATGGGGGCGCGGATTTGGGTGTAGCCGAGTTCGACCTGGGATTTTTCCTTTTGTGCGCGGTTGGCGAAGATCTGGCGCTGGAGGGAATCGACGCGGGCGTTGACGGAATCGTAGGAGGTGCGGGCCTGATCGTAGTCCTGCTGGGAGGCGACGTCTGTTTTTAAGAGATTGGCCTGGCGCTCGTAATTGAGGCGGGCGTTTTCCTGATCGGCACTGGCCTGGGCGAGCTGGGCGACGGCGACCTGCTCGGCGCTTTTGTAATAGTCGAGGTCGGCTTCCCATTCCTGCGGGTCGATTTGGGCGAGGAGTTCGTTCTTCGTGACGAGGTCGCCTTCCTTGACGTTGAGTTGTTCGAGCAAGCCCTGGATGCGGGAACTGACGATGACTTCATCGGTGGTGACGATGCCGGTGAGGACGATGTCGCGGGGGCGGACGGCGGTGAAATAGTAAACGCCGCCGGCGATGAGCAGGAGGGCGAGGACGATGAGGATGCGTGCGCGTTTCATTTGGGCGAGACCTGCGGATCGATGAAGAGGCCGTGGCGGATGAAATCGCGGACCTCGCGTTTGCGGCGTGCGAGGCTGGCCTTTGCGTAGGGATTGGAATGGCCGATCAATTTGAGCATCGGGGCGCTGGAAAAGTAGAAGACGATCAATGCGGCGAGGGAGACGGCGGTATGGAAGGGATCGGATTTGCGGAATTCGCGCTGCTTCATGCCGCGGAGGAGGAGCAGGCGGAGGGCGCCGGCGCGGGGGACGATGTATTTGCGGACGAGGCGCTCGCGAGAGGAGGCGGCGCGGGAGATGAATTGCTGGAACAATGGGGCGTGGCGATGGCGGGCGCTGATGAAATCAAAATGGAGATCGACGTAACGGAGAAGGAGGAGGCGCGGGGAACCGGGGGC
>JBEKOV010000100.1:0-13311 GCA_049521415.1 Chthoniobacteraceae bacterium | reverse complement strand
CAGCAGGATGAACATTACAACCTGGCCGTCGGCCCGGTGCGGGTCAACGTCGCCGCAGGCGTCGGGGTCGAGTTCAACGACAACATCAATCTCTCGGAAAATGACCGTCAGAGCGACATCATCATCCGTCCGTCGGTGAACCTCGATACCGTGTGGCCCATCACGGACATGAACACGCTCCGGTTCTCGCTCGGGATGAGCTACGCGAAATACCTCGACCACACCGAGTACGACACGCGCGGAATTCTCTTCTCGCCCAATTCTGAATTGGCGGCGACGGTCCTGGTCGGCCAGGTATCGATCACGGCGCACGACAATTTTTCCTACCAGGAGGATCCATACGCCATTCCCACCATCAGCAATACGGTCGTTTTTCGCCGATATGAGAATCTGGCGGGCATCCAGGCCGATTGGGATCTGAATTCAATCACGCATATCACGCTTGGCTACAATCACTACAACCTGTGGGCCATCGATGACTTCGAGGAAGCCTCGCACAGTGTCGATACGGTTTTCATTCGGCCCGAGGTGAAAGTCGCCCCCGCCGTGACCGTGGGGCTGGATGCGTCCTACAGCTACATCTCCTACACCACCGGCACCTTCAATGACGGCTCGAGCGTCATGGTGGGTCCGTACGTAGACTGGGACATCACGGACAGCACCCGCCTGTATGCCGAGGGCGGCTACCAGGATTATCTCGACGAGGGGGGCGGCGCGATCGGCCCCGTTGCGGACACGAACAGCTACTATATCAAGGCGGAGCTGGACAACCGGCTCACCGATTATTTCAACCAGCGGCTGTCGGTCTCGAGGACCATCGAGGCGGGCTACACGTCGCAGTATTATGAACTGCTGCACCTCGAGTACGGGGCCGACTGGAAGGCCACGCCGAGCCTGACCGTCGATCCGGTGCTCTTTTACGAGCATTACACGACCTCGGGGGGCGCGAGCGAAACTGGTGACAGATTTGGCACAGATCTTGGTTTAAGGTATGTATTGACGCCTTCCGTGACCCTGGGGGCCGATTACCGATTCGTCCTGAACAGCGACAACATCCCTGACTCCAACTACTATCAGAACCTGGTGCTCCTCAGCCTGTTCTACAATTTTTAAAACTTCATGATATCGAGAATCTGTGCGCGGCTCATACTGGTGGCGGGATTGACGGGGCTGGCACAGGTTCAAGCGGGAGCCCAGGCGAACATCGACGCGGCCCAGTCCCAATTCGGGACCCAACCCGCTCCCTACGCGCAGACGCCGCAGCCGACTGATACTGAGCGGGGCGTTCCCGTAGCCCAGCCCGTCCAGGGAGCCTACGCACCCGCCGGCGCTTATGCGCCGCCTGCCACCTCTTACGGCTATGCGCCGCAAGATGTCGGGTCCCTTGGCGCGCCCGATCCCACCAAGCCGCTCGGCCGGGGTGATATCGTCACCTTCTCAATCGCCCAGGACCGCGAGCCGCCAACCGTTATGCGCGTCACCGATACGGGCGAACTCGACTTTTCCATCTTCCCGAAGATCGGGCGGATATCCGTAGTGGGACGCACCTGCGCGGATGTGGCCGCGGAGCTGAAGCGCAAGCTGGAGGCCGATTATTACAACGCCGCCGACGTGACGCTCGGCATCAATCAGGTCAATTATCTCAATTCCCGAGGCAAGGTTTATATTACAGGCAATGTCCCCGCGCCGGGACCGCAGGATTTGCCGTCCAATGAGCGGACCATGGTCAGCACGGCGATTATCCGGGCGGGCGGGCTGGGCAAGTTCGCCGATGGGCACAAGGTCGAGGTCACGCGCCAGGACAAGAATGGCAAGACGATCCGCTTCAAGGTGGACGTGGCATCCATCATTGACCAGGGCCGGCGGGACCGCGACGTCGAGCTTGAGGACGGCGATTACATCAACGTGCCGCAGAAGTTGATCAATTTTTAGGGAACCAACTCTTAGGGAATCAACACCATGGAAGCCGACATCGTACCACTGCCACCAAGGCAGGACTGGAGCACCAAGCTGGGAGTGAAGGCATTCCGGTACAAGGGGCTGGTGAAGCGGTTCTGGTGGGTTCTGCTGCTCACGGTCAGTTGCGGCCTTGTATGGCAGGGCTGGAATCTTTTCCGGACCCCGGTCCTTTATTCCTCGGACGGCACGCTGATGGTGACCGAGCCGATCGACCTCCCGAACGCGGCAGTCGCGCGGGAGGAGTCGGACGATTTTTACGGCACACAGCTTTCGCTGCTCTCGAAGCCTGAGATCGCCGAGCGTGCGCGTCAGCACGTGGCGATGGATGCGCCCGATTTGCAGCCATGCGACGTGGGACTGACACCGACCCAGGAGCCCCGCACATCGCTTTTCATCCTGACGGGTGTCGGGACCAATGGCGCCTATGTGCAGCGATTTGTCGAGGCGGTGATGGAGGAGACGATCAAATTCAAGAGCGAAAAGCTCTCCGGCGTCAGCAACAACGCGGAGAGCAGCTACAGCTCGGAATTGACGCGGCTGGGCAACGAGCGCGACAAACAGGAGCAGGATCTTCAGAATTTCATCAAGGATAACGACATGGCCGAGGCGGATGAACAGGGGACCACCGCCGCAAAGTACCTGGCCGATCTCAAAACGCGCCAGGCCAACCTGCAGACCGAACTCGACCGCCTCCAGACGCTCTCCGCTCAGGAACTCCTGACCACCACCGGCCCCTCGACCGACGAGGATGGCAACACGCAGACCAACGAGTACAGCGAGCAATACACGGCGCTCTCCCAGCAGCTTGCGGAGAAGAAGGCGGAGTTTGCCGAGCGCAGCCTCGTATGGAAGCCGGCGCACCCGCGGCTGATCGCCCTGAAGGAGGATATCACGAATATCGAGGTGCAATTGTCCACCATCGAGCAGGAGAATACCGATGCTTCCAAAGTGAGGATCGAGGCGATCAAGACTGAGCTTACGGTGCTGGGCAAGAGCATCGACGAGTGGACCAAAAAGGCTCTCGACGCGAACGAGAAGGAGACCGAGTACCAGGGCCTGAAGGGCGACTTGGACCGCACCAGCGCCTCCTATGACAAGCTGCTGGCCGCAATCAATTCGATCGACATGTCGAAGGACAGCCCCGGCGAAGTTTCCATCATGACGCCCGCCAGCGTGCCGGAGATCGTCAACCCCGGCACTGTGCGCCATTTGATGACGGGCCTGGTCATGGGCCTGGCGCTTGGCATTGCGATCCTGGCGATCATGGACAAGGCGGACGACCGGTTCTCCTCTCCCACGGAGGTCATGGAGCACTTTACCGAGCCGATCATGGGCCAGATCCCGAACGTCGAGGAAACCCGGACCAAGGACGGCCTGCCGCTGCTCAATGATGAGGATGAGCGGTATGCTTTTGCCGAATCTTTCCGCAGCCTGCGTTCCTCGCTGCTCTTCATGCCGAATCAAGGTGCAATGAAGAGCCTGCTGGTGACGAGTTCGATCCCGAGCGAGGGGAAATCGACCATCGCGAGCAACCTTGCCATCACGATGTCATTGGCCGGTACGCGGGTGCTGCTGGTGGACGCCGATTTGCGCCGGGGCGACCTGGCGTCGCTATTCAATGTGGACGGGCGGTTTGGCCTCTCGAGCATCCTGCGCGACGAGATGCCGTGGCGGACCGTGGCGAAGACGACTCAATTTGGAAACCTGACTCTCATCCCGCGCGGCCCGGTGACCAACCAATCGAGCGAGTTGCTGCTGGTGCCGCGGTTCGACACGCTGATGAAGGAATGGAAGAGCACGTTCGACCTCGTGCTGTTCAATACCTCCCCGATCCTGGCCACCGACGATACGGCGACGATCGCGCCGAACTTCGATGGGGCTCTGATGGTGGTCCGGGCGCAGTTCACCTCCGCCCGGCTCGTCCGGAATTCGCTCAACGCGATGTATCAGCGCCGCGTGAACATTCTGGGCCTGATCCTCAACAGCGTGAACACGGAAGCGCCGGATTATTACTATTACCGGTATCCGAAGTATTACGCCGCCTGACGGCGGCGGAAATTCGGAATACGAATTTTCCGGGTTCCGCCCGGGCTGACCGCGTCTCACTTGTAATCGGGGATCCCAGGCGTTATTCTGCCAGGCAATATGTCCCTGCGGTGGATGGTTGCCGGATGTTTGCTGCTGGCGCTGCGTCTTGGCGCGGCTGGGGAGGATAGCCTTCCCACAGAGGACGATTCGGGGCCGCCCGAAGGGGAAATCCCGATTCTCACCTCAACGGATGAGGCGCAGAACGCGCCCGGTTATTTTCAGGTCACTGTTAACCCGCTCGTGACCCAGCGGACCATTACGGCTGCCGGGGTGATGAATTCAGCGAATGAGAACGTGGACGCGGGCTGGCAGGTGCCGGCTTCCAACCTCGTCACCCTCGGCTACGACACGGGGGTCAACGCATTCCGGCAGGACCCGGACATTTGGGATGACGAGCAGGCGAATTCGCTGGTCACGACGGCGTTTTACACCAAGCCGAGCATCGTGATCCAGACCGGCAGCGCGTGGCAATGGACCGATTACGTGCAAGCGCAGCGCAGCTTCACGGATGATGCGCCGGGTTTTGCCGACTCGGTCAAATACGGGACGCAGGCCGCCTGGACGCCGATCAAGGATGTGACGACCGTCTCGGCGGACGCGAGCACGCAGGAGACTTACAATTTCAACGGGAGCTTCCTCGACGAGAATCTGTACACCGGTTCGCTCGATCAAAAGCTGCCGTATGTCCCGTTCACGCTCCATACCGCCGGCTCGATCACCGACGACTCGTCTCCCTCGCCACTCATGGCCGCGGCAGACAGGGATAACACGATAGAGGATGCGTCGCTGCTTTGGAAGGTGGTGACCAGCACCTCGTGTACCCTGGGCGTGCAGCGGCAGGATACGACGGCGCCGGCGTCGCTCACATTGCAGAATACGAATACTTATTTCACACAGGTATCCGTGCAGGCCTCGCAATCATGGACGGTCACGGTGGGCGCGGCCCATAACCAGAACACCGCCACGCAGGCGGGCCAATTCCTGGGCGCGGGATCGAATGATACGCTGAGCTTCGGTCTTTCGTGGAAACTGGGCAATTACTTCAACGCCGGCGCGGGCATAAGTTACCGCGCGCTGCAATCGGAGACTCCGGCTCCGGCCGTGAGCACGCCGTCCGCGACCGTTTCACTCTCGGCGGGCGGCAGTTTTTAGCCTAATGCGGCCTGGGCTCAATTGAGCAATTGATACCAGGTGTTCCGCCGGCGCGCCTCGTAGCCGGCTTCCAGGATCAGGCTCTCGATGTCCTCCTTGGTGAGGCAATAGGTCGTTCCCGCGGCGCTGACGACATTCTCTTCCATCATCACGCTGCCGAAATCATTCGCACCGTATTGCAGGGCCAACTGGCCGATCTTGGGACCCTGTGTGACCCATGAGCTTTGCAGGTTCGGGATGTTATCGAGGTAGATGCGGCTCAGCGCCTGCATCCGCAGATATTCGGCCGCGCCCACGGGCTCCGCCTTCAGCACCGTGTGCTCCGGCTGGAAGGTCCAGCAGATATACGCGGTGAATCCGCCGGTCTCATCCTGCAACTGGCGCAGCTGCTCGAGATGCTCGATGCGGTCCTCGGTCGTCTCCACGTGGCCGAACATCATGGTGCAACTGGATTTTAGGCCCAGCTCGTGCGCGACCCGCATCACTTCGAGCCATTGGTCCGTCTTGCATTTGAGCGGCGAAATCCGGTCCCGCACGCGGTCCACCAGAATTTCTCCGCCGCCGCCGGGGATTGAGCCGAGGCCCGCTTCCTTAAATTTCGCGATTACTTCCCGCAGCGGCATCCCGAATACTTCGGCGAAGTGATTGAACTCCGGCGGACTGAAGCCGTGGATGTTGATCTGGGGAAATTTCTCGCGGATGTGCGCGAGCATGGTGAGGTAATGATCGATCCCGAGTTGCGGGTGATGTCCGCCTTGGAGCAGGACCTGGACGCCACCGTTGTCCGCCAGCTCCCGCAGCTTGGCGTCGATCTGATCAAGGGAAAGAACGTAATGATCCTCGTCCTTTTCCGTGCGGTAAAACGCGCAGAATTTGCAATAGACATTGCAGACATTGGTGTAATTGACGTTCCGGTCGACGATGTAGGTGACGATCTCGCCGCCACGTCCACCGTAATCGTCGCGCTTGATCTGCCTGCGGCGGAGGTTGGCCAGTTCCCCGAGTTCGTGGAGCGGCATCCGGTAAAGCTCGCGCGCTTCGTCTTGTGAGATGCGTTCACCGTCGAGGACCTTGTCCACGATGGATGTTTCAAAAAGCGTTGCGGGCATCGGATAGAGTCTTGCATGTTCCCCGTTCGGTGTCGAGGCGACTCAACCCGAACGGCGCGGCCGGTTCTCCTCCTTTCGCTTGCGTAATTCATGCCGTGCCAATCTCGGATTCCGGGCGCAATGAAACAGGAGGGTAAAAACGATCAGATCCCCATCCATGTGGTAGTACAGGAAGTAGGGAAAGCGTTGAAGAAAAATTCGGCGATGACCGGAGATGGCGGTTCTATATGAGGCCGGCTCGCGTTGAACATTGGCGATCGCGGAGTAAAACGCATTTAGGAGTTCCGCTCCTAATCCCGCAGCCCGTTCCTCGTACCAACTGTGCGCTCTCGACAGATCGTCGAGGAGTTCCGGGAGAAGCTTGATGGCTCGGCTCACAGACGCTCGGACATACGCTTCTTGAAATCCTCCAGGGTCAGCGCCTTCTCCGGCGAGTCCATGTACGACTTCCATCGTTGATCGAGAAGCTGAGCTTCTTCCTGAGAAACAGGCATGTCGTCGGGCATCGTGGCAATTTCATCCCACAAATCTCCGACCAATTGCAGCTTTTCCTGTTTCGACAGGCGCTGGATTTCCGGGATTCTATTGAGAGTCATTTCAAGAGGATAAGCCAAAAGCCGCCTAAAGCCAAGCGCCCCCGGAGGCTTACCTCCCGGGCGCCATCTCTAGCAGGAAGCCCCTGAGGTATTCTGTTTCGGGGATGGTGAGCATGACGGGGTGGTCGGCGTTCTGGCTGTAGCTCTCAAGGAGGCGGGCGGAACGCTTCGCATCGACCAGCGCCTCGGCAATCATCTCGCGGAACATCGCCGCTCCCACATGATGCGAGCAGGAGAATGTTGCGAGCAATCCGGAGGGACTCAGCAGCTTGAACGCGCGGAGGTGAATCTCCTTATACCCGCGCATCGCGTCGTGGAGTTTTTCCCTGGACTTCGTGAATGAGGGCGGGTCGAGGATGATCAAATCGTATTGTGCGCGGTCGGCCTCGCATTGCTTCAGATAGTCGAACACGTTCGCCTCAACCGCGTCGACAGCCGCATGGTTCCTGCTCGCGTTGATGGCGATTTGCGCGACCGCTTCGCCGCTGACCTCCACTGCCGAGACCGCGGCGGCGCCAGCTTTGGCGCAGGCCAGCGCGAATGCGCCCTGATTCGCGAAGCAATCGAGTACGCGGCGGCCCGCGGCCCATCGCGCCACTGCGCGGTAATTGGCGACCTGGTCGAGGTAAAAGCCGGTCTTCTGGCCGTGCAAGAGGTCGATGTCGAATTCGAGTCCCAATATCTCTACGCGCTGCGCGGTGGCCGTCCCGTGCAGGAGCCCCGTTCGTGTTTCCATACCTTCCGCGCGGCGGACCGGAGCGTCGTTGCGCTCGACAATTGCGTAATCCGGGCCGGCCAGTTCCGCCGCTTCGCCTTTGAGGGCCTCGACGATCAGCGCCAGACGCTGGTCCATCGCGAGCGTCAGCGTTTGCACCACGAATCCGGCGCCGTACCGGTCGATGATCAGCCCCGGCAGCCCGTCGCTTTCGCTCCAGACGAGCCGGCAGGGCCGCAGGTCGATCTCGCGGCGTTTCCGGTACTCGATGGCCTGCTCGATGCGGCGCTGGAAGAAGTCGAGGTCCAGGTCCTGCCGCTGGCGAGAGAAACGCCGGGCCACGATCTGCGACTGCGCATTATAAATACCCGTTCCCAGCAACCGGTCGCGCCCGTCGCGGATCGAGACGAGGCCGCCGTTCACCGGGTCGCCGAATGTCTTCAGGATTTCGCCGCCGTACACCCAATCGTGGCCGTGGAGGATGCGCGAGCGTGGTTTGACGATGATGCCGGCCATGGGGCGATTACGGTGCCAGGACGTGGGAAAATCAAAGCTTTACCGCCATTTGGCTTTTGCCCAACGGCGCGATTCGTGCGATTTCTACATCGGTCACCTTAAGGCGCCCAGCCCAACCCTTCGTTTCCATGACAAGATACCGCGCCGGCATTTTTTTTCTTTGTTCGATCGCATTGGCGGCGCCGTGCGTCGTTGCGAGCGCGCAGAGCGCGGCGCCCGGGCCGACGATTTCGCCGCAGCTTGCGCATGATCTTCTTCACGAGATTGACGATGCTTTTGTCGCGGTATTTGAAAAGGTCGCGCCCGCCGTAGTCGTCATCGAGGCGGAGAAGAAACCGGCGCCGGACGATCAGAACCAGAACTTCGATTATTATTTCCATTCCCCCGAAGGCGACGACGGGAACCACGCGCCCGTGCAGGAGCCGCCTGTTCGCAGCGAGGGGTCGGGATTCATCGTCCGCCCGGATGGATATATTTACACGAATTACCACGTCATCGAGGACTCGGAGAAAGTCGAGGTCCGCCTCCGTGATAACCGCCGATTTATCGCCCGCATCGTCGGGGCGGACCCGCACACGGATATCGCGGTCCTGAAGATCGACGCCACCAATCTGCCCACGGCTGCGCTGCTCGATAGCGATACCGTGCGGGTTGGCCAGATGTGTTTCGCGATCGGGATTCCATACAATCTCGATTACTCGTTCTGCCGCGGCGTCGTGAGCGCGAAGGGGCGCGGCAATCTCACCAGCTCACTCACAAATCTGATGTATGAGGACTACATCCAGACGGACGCAATGATTAATCCGGGCAATTCCGGCGGCCCGTTATTCGATATCGACGGCAACGTGATAGGGATGAATACGCTGATCAACGGCCTGGACCGCGGCCTGGCCTTCGCCATTCCGTCGAACATGCTGAACGAGATCGGCGGTGAATTGATCGCCACCGGACACGCCAGTCATCCCTGGCTCGGCATTTCCGTGCAATCAGTCGAGGATGAGCCGTCGGCGGCGGACCGTTTCCCGGGCGTCGCGCAGGGCGTGTGCGTGGATACCATCGAGGCGAACGCTCCCGCCTACAAAAGCGATCTGCGTCCCATGGACGTGATCCTGAAAGTGGACGGCGTGCCCGTGGCCAGCTCGCACGATTTGCAAATCGATATCCTGCGGAAAAAGGTCGGTCAATCGGTGGACCTGAATGTCTGGCGCGACGGGAAGACGTTCGACATCGCGATCGTGACGGATGAACTGCCGGCCGATCTGAGCAAGATCGCCGAGGAACATTACAAGGCGAAGATCCGGCCCAGCGACGACACCAGTTACGGTCTTGAGTTTGGCGGTGAGCCCCAGCCCGCGGGCGACAAGCCGGGCGCCGGCGCCGCCGTAACGGCCGTGCAAACCGACAGCCCGGCGGGCCGCGTGGGTATCCGCCCGGGCGACATCGTCGTCGCGGTGGACCAAAAGCCGGTCGCCGATTCCGCGGCGTGCCTCGACCTGCTCGCGGCGCATCGCGGCCCCACGGGCCCGCTGCTCTTTTTGATTCGCGATGGCAACAAGGCGCGGGTGGTGCTCGATACGGCGGGCTCCGGGGCGCCGCAGACGCGATAACATTCTTCTTGGTTGGGCGGTCGGCGTCGATATGGCGCCGGCCGTTTTTTTTACGATTGAGGCGGACAAATCGATCCTCTTCTGCTAAGCCGCTCGAACCTCCCTTCGATGAACCAGAAGCTAATCGCGGAAATTGGGAAGAGCCAGAGGCTGGAGATCATCAACAAGCTCAAGCGCACCCAGGGCCTGTCCGTGACGGAATTGGCCGAGCAACTCGGCATGAGTTACATGGGCATCAAGCAACATTGCGTCGATCTCGACAAGGAGGGCTATCTCGACACGTGGCGGCGGGCGAAAGGCATCGGGCGTCCGGAACTCATCTACCGCCTTACGGAGCGGGCCCACGAACTCTTCCCCACCGCGAGCAACGGGATGACCATCACCCTCCTTGAGAACGCCAAGGCCCTCTTCGGCCCCTCCGCTCCGGAGAAACTGCTCTTCAGCGTCTTTCAAAAGAAAGCCGAGGCCTACCAGGTGAAAGTCCGCGGGGGCACCATCGCCGAGCGGGCCGGCAAGCTGGCCCGAGTGCGCGATTCCGAGGGGCATATGGCGGATATGGATCAGGATACGGCCTTCATCCGGATCGTGGAGCATCATTGCCCCATCCACGACCTGCTCAAGGCATTTCCCATTATCGCGCGGCTGGAGGCGGAGTTGTTTACGCGCGTCCTGGGCACGGCGGTGCAGCGGGAGGAGGCGCACGCGTCCGGGCTGTACCGGTGCGTGTTTACGCTCCACGCGAGGGGAGGATAGGGGGCGAAAATTCGACTTTTTGGTCCCAAAATATTAGTTGCCATTTTCCCGCTCCTCTCTACCTTCCTGCCTCCCATGCCGAAGCCGATTGCCCGCAGCAAGACCAAGAAAGCCGTCGCCAAACGATTCAAAATCACTGGCACAGGCAAGATTCTGCGCGCCCATGCATCGCGCCGGCACCTGCTTTCTTCGAAGAATGCCAAGAAGAAGCGCCAACTCGCCAAGGCGGGCCTGGTGCACCACACTGATGCCGCGCGCATCATTAAGAACCTGCCGTTCAGCCATTAGCTGACGCGGCCGCGTCCATCCGCCTGCCGGCCCGAACCTGGCCGGTAAATCGGCGAGTGAGGCCGATGGACCCGAAACCGAAACAACCCGCCGAAAGAGACCCCGGGCCAAACCCGGGACAACACCATGCCAAGAGCCACCAATGCTCCCGCCTCCCGCGAGCGCCGCAAGCGCCTCGTCGATAAGGCAAGGGGCTACCGCGGACGCCGTTCCAAGCTGTTTCGTTACGCGAAGAACGCCGTCATGAAATCCGAGTACTGGTCGTATCGCGACCGCAAGACTCGCAAGCGCAACTTCCGCTATCTGTGGATTGCCCGCATCAACGCCGCCGCCCGCGCCAACGGGCTGACCTATAGTCGATTTATGGAAGGCCTTGCCGCCGCCGGTATCACGCTGGACCGCAAGATCCTGGCGGATATGGCCGTGGCCGACGAGGCCGCCTTTAAAGCCATCTTCGACACCGTTACCAAGGCGCTGAAGGACAAGGGCGGCAAGGCCGCCGCGTAAAGCTTCCGCAAACTTCAGATTCCACGGAAAACGGTGAGTCGGGGAAATCTCCCCGCCCACCGTTTTTCTGTCCAAAGTCCTGTCCATGGAGGAAAACCTCACCCAACTCCGCACCCAGGCTCTCGCCGAGCTTGACGCCGCGCGGGACGAGCAGGCCGTCGAGGCCGTGCGCGTGAAATACCTTGGCCGCTCGGGTTCCATCTCCGCGCTCAGCGAGGGGATGAAAACCGTCAGCAAGGAGGACAAGCCGCGGATCGGAAAGCTGCTCAACGAAGTCCGCTCCGAGGTCACCGCCGCCATCGATGGCCGCAAAGCCGCGCTCCAGGAGGCGCGCGACGCGGTCGCGGTCGCCAGTGTCGATACTACGCTGCCCGGAGTCCCCGTGTGGCGCGGCGCGCTTCACCCGATGACGCTACTGCTGGATCGCGCGGTGCAAATCTTCCGCCGAATGGGCTTCGCGCTTGCGGACGGGCCGGATATCGAGACCGAGTGGCATTGCTTTGACGCTCTCAACACCCCCCCCGATCACCCGGCGCGCAATGAGCAGGACACGTTTTACCTGCCCGATGGCCGGCTGCTGCGTACGCAGACCTCGACCATCCAGATTCTCACCATGGAATCGCAACCGCCGCCGGTTCGCATCATTGGGCCCGGGGCGGCGTATCGGCGCGATGAAATCGACGCGACCCATCTGGCGCAATTCACGCAAATGGAAGGGCTGTACGTTGATAAAGGCGTTACTGTCGCCGACTTGAAGGGCACGGTGGAATTTTTCTTCCGCGAATTGCTGGGCGGCGCTGCGCAGGTCCGTTTTCGCCCGCATTTTTTTCCGTTCACCGAGCCGAGTTTCGAAATCGACATCAAGGCTCCCGCGCTCGGCGGCGATAGCTGGCTGGAGCTGGCCGGGTGCGGCATGGTGGACCCCGCCGTCTTCGAGGCTGTCAACAGCCGCCGCGGCGACAACGCCTACGATCCCGAAAAAATCAGCGGCTGGGCCTTCGGTTTCGGCCTCGAGCGGCTTGCCATGATTATCTCCTCCATCCCGGACATTCGCTACTTCATCGAGAATGATGTGCGGTTCCTGGAGCAGTTTCGCTAGGCCCCGTCCATGAAAGTCTCTCTCAACTGGCTTCGCGAGTTCGTCAGCCTGCCGCCAACCACGCAGGAACTGGCCGATCTGCTCACTCTCGCGGGTATCGAGGTCGTGTCCATCCAGCAGCGCGGCGCGGACATCGCCAACGTCGTCGTCGCAAAGATCCTCGGTTCCGAGCAACATCCCAATGCCGACCGCCTGAGCGTCTGCTCGGTCGATGCCGGCAACGGTGATATTCGCCAGATCGTTTGCGGCGCGAAGAATTACCGGATTGGCGACAAGGTTCCGCTTGCGCTCCCAGGAGCCGTTCTTCCCGGCGATTTCAAGATCAAGGTCGGCAAACTGCGCGGCGTCGAGAGCCAGGGCATGATGTGCAGCGCGAAGGAACTTGGCCTCGGCGAGGGCCACGAGGGCCTGCTGATCCTTCCGCCCGGCGCGCCGGTGGGCCAAGCGATCTCCGTGCTCTATCCCGCGGACGTCGTCCTCGAACTCGAGATCACGCCGAATCGTCCCGACCTGCTCTCGCATTACGGCATTGCGCTGGAGATCGCCGCGCTGCGCGGTGTGAGGCTCCAGCCGCCGCCGTTCCAGCATGTGAGCCCCACCACGGCATCCGCGCGCGTGAGCATCCAGGCGCCGGAAGTTTGTCCGTTCTATTCCGCACGGCGAGTCCGCGGAGTGAAGGTCGGTCCGAGTCCCGATTGGATGCGCCTTCGCATCGAGTCCATCGGCATCCGCTCGATCAATAACATCGTCGATGTGACCAATTACGTGATGATGGAAATGGGCCAGCCGCTCCATGCGTTCGACGAAGCGCGCCTCGACGAAGGTGAAATCCATGTCCGCGCCGCCGCGGATGGCGAATCGTTTCAGGCTCTTGACGGCAGGACCTACGCGCTTACGCCCACAGATCTCGTCATCGCGGATG
>JBEKOV010000099.1:0-15626 GCA_049521415.1 Chthoniobacteraceae bacterium | reverse complement strand
TCTCAGTATCAGCTTCAATGGGGCCGCGCTCACGTGAGCGCGGAAACTCCCCCTCCATAACCCGCTGAATGCCAGCATGCAAACCGCAAGTTTGCGAGAGGGTGATGAGCGTTGTCATTTTCTCATGCCTTTGAGAGTTCAATTCCGTCAGAAATCGCCTTGCAACCCGCATAAACACAGTGTCGCGAGCGCCTATGGAGGATGGCATCGCCACCCTACCGCTCGCGTTGCACGAAACAGCAACGCTTTTCTGGATCAAAATGTCAAAGAACTGTGCGTCCCGTGGCACTTTCATACCACGTAACACGGCGCGTCCAGTTTCACATACGGCATCCCAAGCGCGGTAATCACGCGGTCGCCGCGCCCTTCAGATGGGCCAAGCGCGATAAACAGCACTTGATCCTCAGTGTTCAAAATAATCTCCCCAAGCTCACGCTGCATTCGGGTAAGTTCGGTTGGATTGAGATCACATTCAAACACGGAGAACTGGAGATGATCTCCGTAGTTCTTGCATGTCTTGAAAACGCGCTGAAGCCGCTTGTCGTTGGCAATATCGTAACAGACCAGGTAGGTCGTTCTCATCGCGTCATGAACGGAATGTATTCAGGGATTTCCCCCGTCAGCACGCGCGCGAGGATGCGAAATTGCAACTCGATTGCGCGACGGTAGCTCACCTTGTAGTCAAAAACCGGATGCGTGATCAGTGAATTCATGCGCTGCTCGAAACATTGGAAGAACTGCTTCCTTCCAGTGGCGTTGAGATTCACCGCCTTTCCAGCCGTTACGAAATCGCTCGTCGAGACATAATGGCTGTTGATCGCCGTCAGCACTGCCGACTCCGCGATCAGAGGCCGGAATTCCTCCATCAAATCCAGTGCCAGAGCCGGCCTGCCATGTCGCGGCTGATGGTAAAAGCCGACATAGGGATCGAGGCCCACCGCACATGCCGCCAACGTGCATTCCTTGGCCAGCAGGCTATAAGCGAGCGAGAGCATGGCGTTCACAGGATCGGTGGGAGGACGCCGGTTGCGCGTCGTGAAATCAAAGGTAAACGCCACCTCGGGCACCGCCGGCTTGGGCGGCGGCTGGATCCCTTCCAAAAAATCCTCTTCCTCAATTCGCTCGCGAATGAGACCGCCGAACTGCTGAAAATAGACGGACGCCGCCGCGCCTTCCACCCCCAGCAACTCCTCCAGCGAGGTCGCCACCAGCGCATCCTCGCGCGCCTGGCCCAGCCGCAGCTTCGTCCGCTCCGGCGGCTCCGCGTGATTGCGCATGAAGAGCACTCGATGATTGTGAATCTTCCCCCGCACGAATTGCCGGGCCAGCCCCAGGCAGCTCACCGGGTCCGCCGCGTGCCGGAATTGCTCGATCCTCAGCAACACATTCTTGAGCGAATGTCCCCGGGTCATCCCGTAAAACCAGCCCCCCATCGAGAACCACGTCACCGGGATGTCCCGGTCGCAGAATCGCTGCACCGCCTGCGTCGACACCTGGATATTCCCGAAGATCGCCACATGGCACACATCGCCCACCCGCACCTCTTCCACCACGCGATCCTTCTCCTTCACCTTGATGACCGCATCATTGCAGCCCACGCGGAAGCCTTGCGTATTGAGATAAAGCGCACGCTTCTCATCACGCGGAGCCATCAGCCGGCGCGGCACGGCGGACGGTGAATGCTGGGAAATAACCGCCGATTCGCCGCCGTCCTCCTCATCCGTCGAAAAACGCTCCAACGTCGGCACTGAAAGCATCCGTGTCTCATCCGGCAGACACACCGGCGCCAGCGAACAGCGCGCGCACTTTGGCGAATCCACCAGCGGCGGCGGAATCGGCCCCCGGGCCGTCTCCCGTGCGGCCGCGATCTGTGCGATCACCCACGCCTCCAGTTCCGGCGTCAATTCCAGTCTCACCCGCTGCTTCGTCCCCCTATAATAAATGATCCCCGCATTGCACGCATACCCATTGTCACGGAGCACCAGGCATTGCAGACCGAGTTGCATCCGGTCCGTATCCCACAACTCGCGTCCATCCTCCCCCTCGCGCGGCGAGCCCACCTTGTAATCCACCGGGCATACCCCGGTCACGCTGCCCGCCTCATCCAGAGTCGCTTCCACCAGGTCCACCAGAGTCGCTTCCACCCCGTCCATCTTTGCCACCACCCCCAGCCTCTCCGACCCCAGCATTACCGAGCGCGAATGAATCTCCTCTCCATCGGGGGCAGGCTTCCCCTCCCCTTCGTCCTCCTCCTCAGATTTCGCGGCGACCTTCGCCTTCGGCATCGCTCCCGACCCCTTATCCACCCGCGCATGTACCGTCGCCCCCTTCACCGTATCCGCGCTTTCCACGAACACCCCTTCCACATGCTCATAATAAAAGAGCCGCGGACAATAAACGAACTCATTCAACATCCGCGCCGGGATCGATTCGGCCTGCAACTCCACTTTCGGCGCATCGTCATCGTCCTCCGCGATCGCTCCCAACGCTGTATCCTGCAAGGGCGCACCGTTACCGCTGGCCACCTCCATGTCGGGCTGGTCCAAACTTGCTCCTAACGCAGTATCCCGTGGCGGTGCGACCTCGCGGCGCGCGTCAGGTGGATCCAGTGACGGGAGAACGACCTGGCTTTCGTTGGGCGCCTCTGGGCGGGCCGTTGCTTCGATGGACCTCGCCTTGGGTTCTGTAGCGGCGAATGCCTGCTCGATGACTTTGGAAAGCTGCGTCGCGAACAAATCCTCCCCGCCGTCTCCGCCTGAGCGGCGACGCCCCCCACGTCCCGTACGATTTCTTTCAGCCATGGCCGTATCGTGTTTGCCGCCTGTTTTCTATGCCTCCGCACTTGGAATGAACAGCCCAAAGCCTGCGAATCGTCCCCGACCGACTATCAAGGGACCCGAGATCGGCTTTCGGAAAATGACCTCGGCATGAACGCGGCGGGTGGTGGTCAGGTATCCCTGCACACGATAGTCGCGGGCTGGAGCGGATTTCGGCACCAATGGTCCGGTGAATGTCGCAATTGATTCTAAAGTTTCCGCTGGAAATCCTTGTTGCGCCAGCGTTCGAGAAAGGCACGCCTCCAAGGATCGTCCACGGCGCGGATGGCCAGTAAGAATTACCGGCGTGACGGAACGCCAAATCCGAGCCGGTTTGTCCCGGTTGTGCATCCACGGGGAGAGGAGCGATGCCTGTGCTTTGTTTGGCAACGCTTGGAGCCGACCGCTCGGCCGATTCCGGTCATACAGTTCCATTCCGTCGAGACCTCTAGTGAGATCGGCAAAGAGCGCTCTATCCGTGGAATCTTGCAGGCCCCAGCCTAGGATGAGGACGCGCCGGAACCATCCGTCTGCCGTCGAGTCGAGATTTATGCTCGGCAGCGGCACGGTAGCGAAGTGACCTCCTTTGGAGGGCTCGGACTCACCGGCGTGACGATGCCCGAGCAGTAGACGGGTAACGCGATCTCCACCATAGTACTCTGTCATACGGGGGTTACTCGACAGCCAACGGTTGAACGCGTCGCGAACCATGCCAGCGGGTTCGCGAATCCGGCGTGGATCAAATCCCATCCGACGCCCGTCGAGTCGATAAAGCTCGAACACTTTGAGCGGCACGTCTTCGCGAGACGTCTCGGTGCCGCCGTAATCCACTTGCCGACTATTCGTAAAATCCGGCGGCATTTCGCTCACGGAGCGAGGATAGCGTTCCTGACAAAGTTTGAGAAAACCGGGCTTTGGCGCGAGCCACATTCCACCCGGAGCTTCGCGGGCAGACCAAACTTTTCGCTCATCGCCTGATTGCCTGCTCCGCGGGCGCTACGTTGAAACTCACATCCACCGCTGGCGCAGCACTGTAACTGCTGTTTCCGGCCTGGTCCGCTTCCACCATGACCGCACCCGCTCCCAGGACCGTTAGCAAATCGTTCGTGATCGTCGCCGATCCCGATACCACTGTATAACTCACCGGCAGCCCGGAACTTGCCGCCGCCACTAGTGGGATGGGCGTCCCGCCATATACCTGGTCTGCGATCGCCGGGAAATCGATAGTCTGCGCCTGCAACGGCGGTGTATATACCACTGTCAGCGCCGTGCTCCCCACGTTCCCGGCGGCGTCCACCGCCGTCACCGTCAGCACATTAGTCCCCGTTTGCAGTGCAATTCCGTTGATCGACCAGTTATTGGTCCCTGCGGCGGTTCCTCCTCCTCCGGCGCTATTCGTCCACGTTACATTCGTAATTGGTCCCGGAGCAAGTCCCTGCCCATCATTCGCCGTCCCGGTTAAGTTCAGTGTCGATGTCCCCGTCGCAGAGACCCCGCCGCCTGCCGGACTCGTAATCTGGACAAAAGGCGTATTCGTATCCTCAAGGCCAAGAATGGTCAGCCCATCGTTCGCATCTGCAACGTAAAGGAGGTTTCCGGAGATCTGTACGTCCGTTGCAATTGCGGGAGTATTATATGACCTGAGAAGCTGCGGTTGGTTGGGGTTGCTCACGTCATAAACCAGGACTTTGGTCCCTTCCGCCACGAATAAATCACTACCCTGGAGATTCACACAATTCACTGAGGAGTCAACAGCAGTCGTGCTGGTGATAATCGGCGAAGAGGGAGTGGTTACATCAATAATTTTCCAATTCAAGTCATAACAGCCGACATAAAGGTAGCGTCCGTCAGAACTCAATGCCATATCCGGTCGAAAAACCTCACCTATATCCGGCAGCGTGCCGGTCTCTTGCAGGTTGGAGGGGTCGCTCACAGTCATAATCGCAAGCGAACTATCGTTTCCAACTGAGTGAGGCACCGCCACATAAGCAGTATTGCTGTTCCCAATACATAATGTGCTCCCATCAGTATCGTTTTGGAACTCAAAAGGTGTTTGAATCACGATAGACGCTGGATCGCTAATATCAAACACAGCTGCGGACGGCAAATGAGGAGGGGCACTAGTCATTTCTGCACCCGTCACCACGATGGATCGTTCCAAGGGGTAAAAGTCGGTGACAAAAAAACTGTTTTGGGAATTCGACCCCGAAAAAACAGGTTGGCTCGGATTTGAGACATTCAAGATATTGATCTGGCCATCGGCCAGAAAGTACGCCTGAGTCCCGGATACCATTACCTTCGTTCCCCCTCCTCCCCCGTCAAATGTCGAAATGAACTGGGACAGAAGATTCGGGGCGGCGGGATTGCTGACATCGAACACCTTGAGGCCGTCGTTTTGTGTAACCGAATACACATCGCTTCCGCTGACTGCTGTAGAATAGTAGTAACCGGCGGTGGACGCGAATTCTCCCAGATAAGGCAGGGCAGTGGATGAACTCACGTTAAACAGAAAGATGCCGTACTGCCCACCGGCACAAATGGCCGTACTTCCGATAATCGCTATTGTGTCGCCGCCCGCGGATAGCAAACCGTCAAAACCGGTGTCGTTATTCGTTATTGTTTGGAGATTTCCTCCTACCAAACTATAAACAGAGAGCCCTATTCCCCAAGCGTAAAGCTCGCCGTTGCTGACTGTAACGGCGTTTGCCAGACCTCCATCACCAACCACGCCAAGCGAAGTGGGATTTCCGGGATTAGTAATATCGAATGCCTGTAATTGATAATATTGCGTGGCCAGAAACGCACGATTTCCAAGGATGGCTATGGAATGGGGTTCCGACCAGTCCGAAACTGAGGCTGTTGTTCCGGTTAGGGTCGGATTCGCTGGAGTGGTAATATCTACGATGGCCAATCCCCCGCCGTTCGATGTGTAGGCGAATATATTCGTGCCGGAAGCTTGTATCGCCAGCCTGTCGGTGTAGCCATCCGCCAGGGCGCCCGCCTCTTGCGGGTAGAGCGGATTGGAAAGACTGAGCACCATCAAGCCGCTGTTGCCGTTGGCCACGTACGCATAACCGTTGTTAACCTGAATGCCTAAGGCGTCGTCTCCGGTATTGTAGTAGCCGCGTAGCGCCGGTGACGCGGGATTCGTGATATCGACGATCTGGACGCCTGCGTCGTTGTCAGCAACTGCGGCATATTGCTCTCCCGATACGGAAAACAATGCGATGTCTTGGATTGTTCCCGGCAAGGCAAGACGAGCTATCGGGGATGGCGCCGACGGATTCGATACATCCAGCACCAAGAACGTACTCCCTTCACCCGCATAGCAATAATTCCCCTGAACCGCCAGCGCGTTCGTGTAGCCGCCGATGCTTCCAACCAACTGAAGTCCATTGCCTCGCGGCGTACCGTAAGAAAATCCATTGGCATCCGTCGCGGTACCACTCGTCGTCACCACCGTGACGGGTGCTGTACCATATACCGAACTGGACGGCGTCAGGCAGGTAATTTCCGACGGACTCACCACGTCGATATTCGTCGCCCCGACTCCCCCCACCGTCACCGTTGCTCCGGGCGTGAAATTAAATCCCGCGATAGTCAACTGCGTCCCCCCCGCCAGCGCTCCCACACTTGGGCTGATGCTGTTGATGACAGGCGCCCCCGTTGCAATCCCATAGGTTCCCGCCGTCGTGGTGGTCGCAGCCCGTTGCACCACTACCGTCTGGTTTGCCGGCGCTGTCCATCCGGCCACGCTGTCAAAACTCACCGTGTACGTTCCCGATTCCAATGCCGCGCTCGCACCGCTCGCGAGACCAGCCCCCCCGTTCACATGCCATTCCGCCCCGGTATTTCCCACAGCCGGCGGCCACAGCGTCACCGTCAGCAGCCCTGGCGTCGTATCCTGCGTGCATGTGATCGTTACATTAGTTGTCTCTCCCGCCGTTATTGTTGCCTCGAACGTCTGGTTACCGAGCCACCCGCTCACTGCGTGCAGCTCCAAAATATAGGTCCCGGGGAACGTCGTGCAACTTGAGCCGCTCACCCGGAAATCGTTGGCGTTGAAACCCCACGTCATTCCTGCCGCGGCTGCCGCCGGCGGATCGATTGTCACGGTTATCGTCCCGAGCCGCGGATCGCCCGAAGCGAAGTTCGCCGCCACAGTCTCGTTGCTGTTCATCACTATTGTGGCCGGGTTGCTGCTTCCGCTTAATGCCCCGCTCCAACCCGTGAAGTGATACCCGTAATCCGCATTCGCCGTCAGTTGGATAAGCGACCCCGCTGTGTACTGATTCCCGCTCCCGCCTCCCGTCGGTGATTCCGATATTAAACCCTCACTGTTATTTGCGTTCAGCGTCAACGTATAGGTGCTCGGCGCCACCGGCGTATAACTTAATGTTGCCGCCGTGATCGCTCCCGCGCTAACCGTAATCATCTGCGCCGCCGGCGTTGTGTAACCCGCCACCGAAAGGCAAGTGATTGTGTGCGTGCCCACCGACAAGCCCGTCACACTCTGACCGCTCGCTTGATACAGCCCTCCATCCACCCGCCATCCTGCTCCAGCCGAATTCACAGACCCCGGCGAAAGCGTCACCGTCACCCCGCCCGTTTGCGTTACCGTTCCCACGCCTGTCCCGGACTCAGTCGTCGTTCCCGAGGAGATCGGCGCAACCACCGTAAATGTTCCGAGGTTCGATACGGCCCCCGGGTTGACCACCTGCACCGTCCAGTTTGCTAAGGTCCTCCTCGCTGTCGCTCCCCCCGGCTCATTCGGCGCCAGGCCTGGAAGGTGGAGGAAAAGGTGCGCGTTTCCTGCCCCCAATCCCCCTCCGCCCGGACTGCAAACGCAGGCATACAGAGAGAATCGCAGGGGGAGCCGAAATATTGATCCTTTTTCGAGCTTGAATAATGTGACATATTTGTTCAGGATTCCTGAACATGAATGCGCTGCTTGCAAAACCCGACTCTGAGCGTCTGTTCGAGATCGCAGAGAGCCAGCAGGGGTATTTCTCCACCCCGCAGGCGCTCGCCGCAGGGTACGCCCGAAGCACCCACAGCTATCATGTCGAGGCCGGCAATTGGGTGCGGGAGCACCGGGGCATTTACCGGCTGCGCAAGTATCCGCTCAGCGAAGAGGGCCAGCTTGTGCTCTGGTCAATCTGGTCACGAAACCGGGAGGGCAAGCCGCAGGGGGTGTACTCCCACCTGACGGCCCTCAGCGTCAAAGAACTCTCCGATGCGAATCCCGCAAAGCTCCAAATGACGGTGCCTCCAGATTTTCGCCGTAGTGGTGAGGCGCCGGCAACTCTGAGACTACACAAGGCACAGCTTGCTCCCGACGAAATCATCGAGGAGCGTGGATATGCGGTGACGACGCCAATGAGGGCAATTCTGGACCTCGCTGCTTCCGGTGACGCTGATCATGATCTCATTACCCAGGCATTTCGCGAAGGCCAAAGCCGAGGTCTGATTACCCGGAAACAGGCTGCGACGGCCCGTGCCCGGAGTGACATTCCCGCGTGGCTCCGACGCCTGATGGAGATACGGCATTGAAGGCAAAGCATTACGAAACGGCGACGGCATTCCGCCGAGCGCTGGAGGATCGACTCGCCGCTACCGCAAAGTCGGAGCGCGTAGATTTGCAGCGTATCCGGCGGCAAGTGGCGTTTGACCGGCTCTTGTGCCGTCTCTTTGCTGAGCCAAATCCGCCGTGGGTGCTGAAGGGCGGCTATGCGTTGGAACTGAAGTTCGCGACGGCGCGGACGACGAAGGATATTGATCTCGGGCTCGACCAACTGCCAGGAGCCGGCGGCGACTGGAAGGAGCGTGCGGCTCGACTGCTTGCGATCCTTCAGGAAAAGGCGATCCACGAATCGGACGACTTTTTCAGCTTTGTTATAGGCGAGCCGACGATGGAACTCGAAGCCGCTCCCTACAGCGGTGCGCGTTATCCGGTAGAGGCGGTGCTCGATGGACGGACGTTCTCAAAGTTCCATCTCGATATTGGCACCGGCGACGTGCAGCGGGAGCCGGTGGAATTCGTACAGCCGCGGGACTGGCTTGGTTTCGCGAATATCCCAGCGCCCAGGTTTCCGTCAATTTCACGCGAGGAACATTTCGCGCAAAAGCTTCACGCCTATACGTTGCCACGTGGCGAGCGCCCGAATTCGCGCGTTAAAGATCTGATCGATCTCGTTCTGCTCATTGACCACGGCCTCAATCGGGAAAAGCTATGCACTGATCTCAAGGACACGTTTGCCCGGCGGAAGACGCATGATTTGCCGGGAAGCCTCAACCCGCCGCCGGATTTCTGGCAACCGACGTTCGCCCGCATGGCCGCGGAATCAGGAATCACCACCGATTTCGCGGCGCAATTCACAAAGGTTCAGGAGTTCTACGCGGCTCTGAATCTAAACCCATGAATTCCAAAAAACCGGCGTCCCATTTTCATTGCAGTTTATTGCAGTTATCGCCCGATTTTGAGGGATTTTGGAGGTTGTCAAAGGACACCAAAAGACGTAGTTTTCTCTGTAGCAGCCACTTAGAACCATGACCACTGCCGGTTTCTCGCAGAGGTGAACGCCGAATCACCACCGCGGCAAATGTCCGAGCACGCAGGCGGTAAACGTGCCGACAATCAGGCGGCGACGCTGCCGCGACATCCTGCTGCACCTCCCGATGTCCGACTTGTGACCGCGCCTCTACCCGCCCCACGACGCCGGCGCCGACCTACGATGATTATTCCTTCAGTAACCGCAGCAGCTCCGAGCGAGGCACAAGCAGCTTGCCCCGCAGCGCACGGCAGGCGCGCAATTCTCCGCGCTGAATCAGGCGATAGACGCTGAAATAATTCACGCCGAGCAGATTGGCAGCTTCCTTCAAGGAGTAGGCGAGCCGCTCGGATTCAGGTTCATGTGCTTGGGTCTCGTGCGCGTGTGGATCCATAGATTCGGGAAGTGCGATGGTGCCAGGTTGCCAGCCGTTTTGGCGTTCCCAAGGTGGAGCAGCTTTTCCCCGTCCTGCCTTCCACGCGGCGCACAAGGCGCCTGGCACTCCCCTTCGGGCGCTGATTTCTTCAGTGCCGCAGCGGTTTGTTTCGCTTAGGCGGACTCGATTTTCGAGTCCGTCAATGAAGTCTCACGCAAAACGAAAGTGCCCGCACTGCGAAGCGGATTACATTCCAGACCGGCGCAATCTGCGCCATCAACGCTATTGCGCCAAGCCGGATTGCCAAAAGGAGAGCAAGCGTGAAAGCCAGCACCGCTGGCTGGCAAAACCTGCCAACCAAAACTACTTCTGCGGACCAGAAAACTCCCTGCGGGTCCGGGAGTGGCGCCTGGCGCATCAGGGCTATGCGCGCAGGAAAACACCTGCGCCGGATGAGCCGTTACAAGAAGTCTGCCCAACTCAAGCTCCTCAGCCACGGCAGGTTTTCGCGAACAAGACTTCTCATGCGTTACAAGAAGACATCACGGCCGTAAGCGACGTTCTGGTACACAGCGGCCATCACATGTCGTGCTTCTCGCCGGTGAATGCGCCGGAAAGTGCGCGACCACAACCACTAATCAACTCAATTGGAAAACACACCATGCGTTTCAGAAACAATATCGGCCCCCAGATGCGCCGGCTTCGCGACGGCCGGGGATGGTCGCAATCTACCTTCGCCGCCAAACTCCAAATTGCGGGCCTCGACATCGACCGCGGCGGAGTTTCAAAAATTGAATGTCGCCTCGTCTGTGTGAATGACAAGCAGCTCCTTTACTTGGCTGAAGCGTTGAAGGTGTCCGTTCAAGAGCTGTTTCCGACCAGGCAAACGGGCCGTTTCTGGGAATTCATGCAGAAGCTGGAAACAACGCGATTTTAAGAGGAGTCCCTCGAACAGGCGACTGAGGGATTGCAGGCCCCACCGTATTCAGCGGCAGAATTCAAGAGCCGATCCACTTCGCTGCGAGGGATCATGATGCGCCCATATCGGGTGGCTTCGAGTACTGGCTGCTGAAGTTTGACGGCGTGACGGGCAATCGGGACAAGGAGATGGAAGACCCGAAGGGCTATGGAGCGATCGAGTATGCGTATTACCTGATGGCACGAGCGGCCGGGATCGAAATGAGTGAGTGCCGGCTGCTGGAGGAGAATGGGCGTCGTCACTTCATGACGCGGCGGTTTGACCGGCCGGCGGGCGGCGAAAAGCTGCATATGCAGTCGCTCGGCGCGCTTGGGCATTTCGATTTCAACGAGCCAGGCTCCTACGCCTATGAGCATGCCTTTCTAATGATCCGCCAACTGGATCTGCCGATGCGGGCAACGGAGGAGGAGTTCCGGCGGATGGTGTTTAACATCGTAGCGCGGAACCAGGATGACCACGTCAAGAACATCGCCTTTTTGATGGACAAGGAGGGCCGGTGGTCGCTGGCGCCGGCGTTTGATGTATCCTACAGCTTCAATCCCGGCGGGAGCTTTACCGCGACGCATCAGATGACGATGAATGGCAAACGGGATGGATTTACAATGGAAGACTTCCGCGTGTGCGCGAAAAGCGCATTGACGAAGCGCGGCCGGGCAGAAAAGATAGTGGCGGAAGTGTGCGCGGCGGTGCGGCGCTGGCCGGAATTCGCGGAACAAGCGCGAGTTGCGAAGAGCCGGAGCGCCGGGATACAGAAGACGCACCGGCTCTCTTTTCCCGATGCGTGAAGGATGGATTTTTCGATTTCAACCGTGAGCCTTAACGATACGCATCAGTCGCCAGCCAGTTCGCTTTCGAGATGATACACGTAATCTCGCGCACCTCAACCCTCGCATAAGCGGCAAGCGTAATGAAACATCTCCCTACATACTTTCCCTACCTGCGCATACATATCCGCGATTTCCCCCAGATGGCCCCGCTCCTGCTCTGCTTATCCTTTCGAGAAGCCAGGTCTTACTATGAAAATCTCCCAATCAAAATGGGAGGCAGCCACCGGTTGGAGAGTCGTCACCGGGGTCCCCCTCCCTGATCCACAGCTAGTTCTCGTCTTCGGCGCTACTGCCCTGCTCAAGCGCCCCGATCTCCTGGCCGAAATCCAGGCCCGGAATCCCGGGGCATCGATGTTCGGATGTTCAACGGCGGGAGAGATTTCCGGCGTTCAAGTGACCGACGATACGCTCGTCGCCACTTCGATTCACTTCGACCGCACGAAAATTCACCTTGCCCGCGTCGATCTGGCGCAGGTGGATGGAAGCGCCGCCGCCGGCCAGCGGCTGGCCATGGCATTGCCCGCTTCCCTGCCGGGAGGAGAGAAGCTCAATCATGTGATCGTCCTCTCCGACGGCCTCAAGACCAACGGCAGCCAACTGGTCGAGGCCATGACACGGAACATCCCCGCCCCCGTCGTAGTCACCGGAGGATTGGCCGGCGACGGCGCTCGTTTTTCTGAGACCGCGGTTTTATGGGACGGCAAAGCCCTGCCCGACACCGTGGTGGCAGCCGCCTTTTACGGCGGCGGATTATCCGTGGGATATGGCGCGTTTGGAGGCTGGGACCCATTTGGCCCCGAGCGCCGCATTACGAAATCCCGTGGCAACATCCTCTACGAATTGGACGGGCAATCCGCCCTCATGTAATACAAAAAATATCTCGGCGAACAGGCCAGGGACCTTCCCGGCTCCGGACTATTGTTTCCACTTAGCCTCCGCATCGACTCCGCCGAATCCGGCCTCGTCCGCACCATTCTTTCCGTCGATGAAGCGGACCAGAGCATCACCTTCGCGGGCGACATGCCGGAGGGCGCCTACGCGCGGCTTATGAAGGCGAACTTCGATCGCCTCATAGACGGCGCCGGTCATGCCGCGGAGTCAAGCAAGGCCGCAGGCAACCAAACCGCCCCGGAACTGGCCATACTCATTAGTTGCGTCGGCCGCAAACTCCTCCTCAATCAGCGCATCGAAGAAGAGGTCGAGGCCGTGCGCGACGCGCTGGGTCAAGAGACAGTCATCACCGGCTTTTACTCCTATGGCGAGATTTCCCCATTCGGCGCCACCGGGAAATGCGAACTGCACAATCAGACAATGACCGTCATCCATCTGTCGGAACGTTAACCCCCATGCACAGGCTTCTTGCCCGGCAATTACAACGCCACTTTGGCGCGGATTTCCAGCCGCCGCCGGACTGGCAGGGCCTGCTCAAGCTCGTCAATCAAGCCTACGATCAGGCCGACTCCGATCGAATAATGCTCGAGCGTTCCCTCGAATTGAGTTCACAGGAGTTGATCGAGTTTCACCTCGCGGAAAAAGAAACCATCCTCCGCCAGCAGCTCGAAGGCATTGAACGGGAACGCAAGCATTTCAAGGCCCTGGCCGATACCGTCCCTGCCGGCGTCTTGCGCCTCGATTCCGCTGAAAACTGCAACTTCGTCAATCAAGAGTGGCTCAAGATCACCGGCTATGCCGCCCCTCAGGCCGCCGGCCGCGGCTGGTGGGATTCCATCCATCCGGACGACCTGCAAATGTTCCGCGACTATTACAGCCGCCTCATCCATGACGACGCCTCCTTTGGTTGCGAGCACCGCATCAAAACCACGGCCCAAAAGGAAGTCTGGGTATATTGCACCGCCGTCGCCCAGCACGAGGATGGAGCCGGCCATTCCGGTTACATCTTCTGCATGGTCGATATCACCGAGCGGAAAAACTCCCTCAAGCAGATCGAACGCTCCCAGCGCCTGGAGAGCATCGGCGTCCTCGCCGGCGGCATCGCTCACGATCTCAATAACGCCCTCGCCCCCATTCACCTTGCGATGGGCCTCTTCAGCAAAGAACTTTCCACCGATGACCTGCAGTTGCTCAATATCATCGCCTTGAGCGCCGCGCGCGGCTCCGATCTGGTCCGAAATCTCATCACCTTCGCCCGCGGCGGCACCGGCGCCAAGGATAGCGTATCCATCAAAACTCTCATCGACGAATTGATCGTCGTCGTTCGCGCCTCCTTTCCCAAAAATATCGAGGTCAATGCCCGCATTCCGGACAACCTTCCCTCTCTTCTCGCCAATTTCACCCAGCTTCACCAGGTTCTCCTGAATCTCGCCGTCAACGCTCGTGACGCCATGCCTGAAGGCGGCCGGTTGAGTTTCGAAGCGAAGATTGTCAGGCTTGAAGTAATCACCAAGGGTAACCTCTCCGTTCTTAGTCCTGGCGACTATCTCCGCCTTTGCGTCGCCGATACTGGCGGCGGCATGACCCCGCAAGTCCTCGATCATATCTTCGAACCATTCTATACCACCAAGAAAACCGGCAGCGGATTCGGCCTCTCCAATGTCGCCGGCATCGTCAAAGAACACGGTGGCGACATTCGTGTCTATTCCCTGCCCGGCCAGGGCGCCTCCTTTGAACTCTACCTTCCCTTCCAGGAACAGTTCGTCGCCTCTGCCCCCCTGGAAACAACCGCTCCCGCCGTCGATGGCGCCGGACGACTCGTCCTCGTCGTCGATGACGAAAACAACATTCGCGACCTCCTCAAACTGGTCCTCCACAAATCAAACTTTCAATTGATCGAAGCCGCCAACGGCGCCGACGCCCTCGCCAAAGCGACGGAACTAAAAGACGATTTACACTTCATCATCACCGACATGCACATGCCGCAGCTCGATGGCCTCGGCCTCATTCGCAAGGTCAAGGAATTCCTGCCCGCCTTGCCCATCATCGTCATGACCGGACGCCTCGATGCGGGCGAACACGAACAGATCCGGGCGCAAAACATCACCGCCATCGTCGAAAAGCCCTTCACCGCCCAAACCATCCTCGGCGCCCTTCGGTAATTGGGGGGAACCCCTGATTTAAGGCATTTCAAGTAAACCCGCAGCCATTCCGCGCAAAGCCAAAGCCAATCCGCCCAAGGGCCAAAGGCCCGATTCATAAAAGCCTGGGGCAACGCCCCAGGTAACTTCGCAACGTTCGGGGCCAAGGCCATGGATCACGCTGGCATGACTACGGGAACGGCCTCGTTGCTGTTTTTCCTGTAGATGTGAAAATGGGAGTCGATTGTGAGCACGGTTGCCCCGTCGTGAATTTCTGACAGCCGCACAAGGCATGCATCAGCAAAGGACATGGGAAGCTCCTGATATTTACGAATCAGGGCGGCGAGTTCGCGGACGTTGGCCGTGGTAGCAAAATCAGATTGGATAGCTCCCGATGTCAGGATGTCCGAAAATCGTCTGATTCCATTCGGGGTGCTGGAGATGAGGAAGAGCGCCTCGGACAGAACAGCATCGCAGGTGAGCATTGGCTCGCTGATCTGTCGGACCGTGTTTCGTGCCCACCGGTGGTGCTGATCACGCGAATTGATGAGAGCGACGATAGGACCCGTATCGACAATGATCACTTCCCGTACCCTTTCAGGTATTCCGGGTTCGAGGAAAGGTCCGAGGGGAGATCGGCGGTCTCCGTGTTCGGATCGTCGAGGATCGGATCCAGCAAATCGGCCAGGGACGGCGGCTGCTGCTGGAACCGCTTTTCGATCGCGAGCTTAATGCGGGCACAGTCCCGGGTTTCGAGATTCGGGATTTCGGCAAGGATTTCATGCACGCTCATGGCATGAAAAATAGCGCGGGAGGTGGGAGATTGCGAGAGCGAAGAACGCCTTTCAGCCCATCGTCGAAAAGCCCTTCACCCCCCAAACCATTCTCGGCGCCCTTCGGTAATTCACTACCCGTTTTGCCTTAACGGGCTGTTGCCCAAATCCTTGAGTCGAGGGGAAGGGATTGATAAAATGGCATGCAGCTATGATGGGAGAACATGCAAAACAAAATGAGTTGTGGGTCGAACCTGTAAATTTAGCGCGGA
>JBEKOV010000098.1:0-13740 GCA_049521415.1 Chthoniobacteraceae bacterium | reverse complement strand
CGGTGGTGCCGCCCAAGAGCAACCGCTGGAACCAGTGGGAATATGACAAGGAACTCTACAAGAAGCGCAACGAAGTCGAAAGGCTCTTCCGCAGGCTCAAGGGCTTCCGCAGGATATTCTCATGCTTCGAGAAGCTCGACGTCATGTTCATCGCCTTTCTTCACGTCGCCCTGATCTTTACTGCACTCCTTTTACCTTAACAGGCCCTAAATTACCGCCTTCGCGTCATCGCTCAATGCGGTTAACCGTTCATCCCAACCTCAACTCCTAATCCATCAACCACTTAACTCCGCTCCTGAGCGCCCGCGACCTTTCTGTAGTTCTACGAGCGGCAGGAACGGCGCAATAGCGGGTCGTCTATTCCCCCATTCGAGGAACGAGGCCAGGAGGAGCCGCATAAAACGGCCACTGCGGACGCCATACCGGCGCATTTTCACGTTTCGTGAAGACGCGCGCGGCTGATCGTCCACTATTCGTTCCCGGATTTGTTCGACTGCTTGCCCCAAGGCGGGGACTGCTCAAAGGAGCCAGTCTCGGGATTGTAAGTTCGATGGGTTTTCTGCGCAAAGTCGTCTGGCGGAGTGTGTGAACCGTTCTGGCGCGCGCTCAAGGCGAACGAAGCGGCGCCGATTATGGCGAGCATTATGAGAATTTTCATAGAGGGATTCGGCGATGAATTCTTGGGAAGGCGAATATGCGCAATTGGCTTAGGCGGGCAAGAAGGTGAGGAAATCTTAATGCAATCTTCATGCGCCAGGTTCGCTCTATTGCCGATGCAAACGCTGCTGACAAACGATGATGAGATCGCCGTGAACTTCGAGGCCAATCCAGAAAAAAATCTCCGATGAATATCCACAACTTCTCGCGACTCGCGGGGGTCATGACGGCAGCTTGCATTGTGCTGACCGGTTGGGCATCGCCCAGCGACGGCTCCGGCGCAACTGATCACATACGGCTCTCCGACACTTTGGGTTCCCCCGGTGAGTCCCGATTCACCGTCGTCTCCGACACCCGGCCCGGCCAGCGCAGATCCGCGTGGATTATAGCAATGAAATGCTTCCGGGAGTCGGCACATGGCTCAAATTAGGAAATTTTAATGCAATCTTCATGCAATCCTAATCTTCGTGCGCCACGTTCACTCTATTGCTGATGCGAATCCTCCTAATAGAAGATGACGAAAAGGTTGCCAGAGCCGTTTCCACGGGTCTTGAAGCAGAGCGGTTTGCCGTGGATCGGGTAAGCGACGGCTTGGAAGGCTTGGATGCTGCGCGTTTGGGCACATACGACCTCGTCATCCTCGATCTGATGCTCCCCGGTCTGAACGGCACGGAATTGCTCAAGCGTTTGCGCGAGGTCAACTCCGATGTCCCGGTTCTCATTCTTACCGCAAGGGACGCAGTTTCCGAAAAGATCGCCAACTTTGAGGCTGGCGCGGATGATTACCTGACGAAGCCCTTCGCGTTCGCGGAACTGGTCGTGCGGGTCAACGCCCTATTGCGCCGCGGCGCGCTGCATCGCGCAAACATTATCCGGATCGCTGATCTCGAGATCGACCGCGGCCACCATCAGGTGCGGCGAAACGGCACCGGCATCAAGCTGACCTCCAAGGAGTATGCGCTACTCGAATACCTGGCGCTCAACGCCGGACGAGTTCTTTCGCGCTCGATGATTGTCGATCACGTCTGGGACCAAAGTTTCGACGGGTTGACTAACATAGTGGACGTCTATGTGCGGCAACTACGCACCAAAATCGACGAGCCATTCAAGCAACAACTCATTCACACCGTCCGGGGCACTGGGTATTACCTAGGGGAACAGGAGTAGTGAACAGCCGGTCGATCAGCTTCAGGCTCGTGGCATGGCACGCCGCTATTTCGCTGCTGGTGTGCGTGGGCTTCGGCTTATACACTTATTTTGGGCTCAGCTACTTCTTGCAACTCGCGGAAATGGACACGCTTCACCGCCGCGCTCATGAGGTGGCCGCCATCCTCGAGGCCCACATGGGACAAGAGGGGGGGCCGTACACAATCGAACTGATTAAGACGAGCTACGCGCCGGAGAACAACGACCGCTTCATCCGCATCCGCAAGCCGGACGGCTCATTGCTTTACATCTCTGGCCGACCGACGGACCGGGCCTTCGATCCAACTGCGGTGCCTCTGCTACCAGCGCGCACGGTGGCCGAGGCCAGCCACCCGATAACGTTGGGCAATCTCCTTTTGGTGCAAGCCTCCGCAGTGGTAAACGGAAGGCAATACCTCCTGGACTGCGGCGAGTCGAAGCTTCCCGACGCGCAAGTATTGCGTGGATTTCTTGTCATGCTCGGTATTGGGGTGCCCGTGATACTCATTGTTGTTGTGGCGGGCGGCGCTGTGTTGGTGCGTCAGGCATTGAAGCCCGTGCGCCGAATCATCAATACCTCAAAGGCAATAACCTCCTCCAATCTCGGGCAACGCCTCCCGATTGCCGAAACTGCTGACGAGATCGAATACCTGTCCGTGGTCCTCAATGAGATGATTGGCCGTCTCGAAGCGGCGTTCCAGCATTCGCAACGCTTCTCGGCAGACGCTTCCCACGAATTGCGAACGCCATTGACGATCATGCGCGTGGAACTTGAGAGCATGAGCCAGGAACCGGTCATGGACACAGCAACGCGTGAAAAAATTGCCAGCATCCTTGAGGAGACCGAGCGGATGGGCAAGATGGTCGAGGGACTGCTCGCCATATCGCGTCTGGATACAGGCGAGGCTGTCGTCAATGTCAGCCGTTTCGATCTCTCCATCCTTGTCGCCGCGACCGCCGAGCAAATTACTCTTCTTGCCGATGAGAAGCACATCACCGTGCGGTGCAATGCAGTTGACCCAGTCGAGGTGACGGGCGACCGATTCCGGCTTCAACAGGTAATCGTCAACCTCCTGGATAACGCTATCAAGTACAGCCCCACCGGCGGTGAGATCCTGCTCAATATCCGAACGACCGATCGTGAGGCGGTACTTGAAGTGATTGACAGCGGGCCGGGCATTCCGCCGGAAGCCCTGCCTCACGTCTTTGAGCGATTCTTCCGCGCCGACTCGGTGCGCACGCACAGCGTCAATGGCACGGGGTTAGGGCTCTCGATCGTTCGTTCAATTTGCCTCGCTCACGGCGGGACCGTCGAAGCGGCCACCCTTCCGGTGGGCGGCTGCCGAATAACAGTTTGCCTGCCGTTGCCTCCGCCGAACCGCCCGGTTGCCGGCAGGTCGCAGGGAATCTAACCAAACCATGGGCGTCATCCGGCACTGAGCCTTCCAGAAATTAGAACGAAAGAATGGAAACTGAAAATCTGAAACCAATTCAATCGGGGGTCACGAAACCAAATCACGAACGGGTCGCGGCACCTGTCGAGCGGCGCACCGGCCGGAAGACCATGCTGCTGGTGCTATTCGCTCTCATTATCGTGGGAACGGCTGCGGTTTTCATGGTCTTGAAGTCGAGGGGAACCAATCTCCAGGCCGCCTCCGAGCCTGTCGTTACCGTGGCCGCAGCAAGGGTGACTCGGCAGGATGTTTACGATGAGGTGCCGATTCCAGCCGAGTTTCGACCCTATGTGGAATCGGAATTGCACGCCATAGTTACTGGCTACGTTTCTCAGATGAACGTGGACTTTGGTGACAAGGTCAAGCAAGGCCAGATCCTTGCGACGCTGGAAGTGCCGGAATTGACTGATCAGCTTCACAACGCCGAGGCCACCTTGCAGCAGGCGGACGCCGATTACGCCAACGCGCACCAGATCTACACGCGCTTGCAGGAGGTGAATCAACAGCACCCGAAATTGGTCGCGCAGCAGGATATTGACACAGCGCAGTCCAAGGATGCCAGCAGCGCCGGCGCGATTGCCGCAGCCAAAGCTAATGTTGAGAAATACCAGACGCTCGTAAATTACACGAAGATCGTCGCCCCCTTCGATGGTGTGATCACGCAGCGCTCTGCCGATCCTGGCGCACTCGTTCAGGCGGGCACCAGTTCCGACCGGTCCATGCCTCTCGTCCGGGTGTCGGACAATTACCACCTGCGCCTCGATTTTCCTGTCTCCGTCGAATACGTGAAGGACGTTCATCTGGGCGACCCAGTGACAGTGCGGGTCGATTCGCTCGATGGCAAGACATTCACCGGCAAAATCACGCGCTTTACAGACGAAGTGAACGATGAAACCCGGACAATGACCACCGAAATGGAATTGGACAATCCGAATCTGGAACTTGTGCCGGGAATGTATGCGGTGGCGCTTTTCAAATTCGAACAGCATTCGAACGTGCTGACGGTTCCCACCGAGGCGATCAGGGATCCGAAAGATCCGGTGGTTTATGTTATCAACGCCGACAACGAAGTCGAAGCCCGGCCAGTGAAACTCGGCGTGGAAATGCCAAATAAGTACGAGATAACCGACGGTCTTAAAGAAGGTGAATTGGTTATGATTGGCAACGGAGCGCAGGTGCATCCCGGCCAAAAAGTGGATCCTAAGCTCGTCGCCCAGCCTACTATTCAGTGAACCCCATCCTCATCGAAGAATTGAGCCCCGAGGCGTTCCACAGTCACATCGAGGCGCTTGTGCTTCCACCCGCCTGTCCGCAAACACTCCAATGAATACGAATCCCTCCACACTCTCACCTTCAGAATTGCATGCCTTACGGTTGCTCGATAGCTGCGTTGTGGCAAATGCCATCGAAACATTTCACGAGCGCCTCCGCAATGAGGGCTTTGCCGATGGCAGCGTGCGTTGCCTCTTCCCTCAGCTTGATCCGATGGTCGGCTATGCCGCCACGCTCAAGATTCGCGGTTCCGCGCCGCCAACGACGGGCGGGCTATACTCCGACCGCACCGATTGGTGGGATTACATACTTTCCCTTCCATTCCCACGTATCCTCGTCGTGCAGGATGTTGCTACACGGGTTGGTCTGGGCTCGTTCCTGGGTGAGGTTCACATGAACATAATCAAAGCACTCGGCTGCGTCGGCGCGGTGACCAATGGGTCCGTTAGGGATCTGCAACGCGCACAGAGTCTCGGAATTCAGTTGTTTAGCGGCGGCATCTCGGTTTCTCACGCTTATGTTCACATCGTCGAATTCGGCGCCCCGGTCGAAATCGCCGGCGTGAAGATAAAGTCCGGAGACTTAATTCATGGCGACCTGCACGGTTTCCAAACAATTCCTAAAAACCGCGCCGCGGAGATTCCATCGATTGCCGCACGCATCAAGGAAACGGAAGAAGCTATTATCGAGCTTTGCCAGACCGCTGAGTTTTCGCTCGAGAAACTGCGCGCAGCTGTTGCGAAAAAAGACTGATCCAACAATACCATGTCGCGATTCGCAATACGCTATCCCTATCTCATTATCGTCATCTGTCTGATCATTTGTGTGGTCGGGGTGACGAGCTTGGTACGAATGCCAGTGGATTTATTCCCTCCGATCAAGATTCCCGTGGTGGTTGTAGCCACGTTTTATTCAGGGATGCCGCCGGAGCAGATCGAGAACGATATTACCGGGCAATTCGAGCGCATGTTTACGCTGGCGTCGGGGATCGACCACATGGAGTCCCGTTCCCTGACGGGCGTCAGCCTGATCAAGGTTTACTTCCAGCCTGGTTCCAATCCTGACTCGGATGTTACCGGCGTCGCAAACCTCGCCATGGCCAGCCTGCGATATTTGCCGCCGGGGACGCTGCCTCCCATTGTGATGCAGTTTGACGCATCCAGCCTGCCGGTATGTCTGGTCACCCTCAAGGGCGAGGGCCTAAGCGAGGCTCAGTTGCGCGATCTTGGGCAGTTCACCATCCGCAACCAGATGGCTGGAGTGCATGGCGCGTCTGTACCCCCGGCCTTCGGTGGCAAGTATCGCCAGATCATGGTCTATGTCGATCCTCAGAAGCTGGAGGCACACGACCTGAGCGTCATGGACGTGGTACGCAACGTGAATGAAGCGAACCTCATTTTGCCGGCGGGTGACGTGAAGATCGGGCCGTATGATTACAACGTCTACGCGAACGGTCAGATCAACGCGATGAAGGACATCAACATGCTGCCACTCAAAACGGTGGGCGAGGCATCGGTGCTGGTGTCGGATGTGGGCGAAGCCGTGGATGCCTCGCAAATTCAGGTCAATAAGGTGCGGGTCAACGGTCAAGCCTCGGTGTATCTTCCAGTCCTGAAGCAGGGCGGCGACGCCAATACGATCGCCGTGGTCGACGGCGTCAAGGACGTCGTTTCCAAGCTGCTGGACGTTCCCAAACAACTGGTTACCCAGGTCGTATTCGATCAGTCTGTATTCGTGAAGAACGCGATCCACAACCTGATGGATGAAGGCGCCATCGGCATGGTCCTCACGGGACTGATGATTTTACTCTTTCTGGGCAATATGCGCGCCACGCTGGCGGTGTTTCTATCTGTCCCGCTCTCCGCACTGGCCACCTTCATCATGCTCGGGATGGGCGGCAGTAGCGTGAATACGATGATTCTGGGCGGCCTGGCGCTGGCATTCTCGCGGCTCATTGATAACTCGGTGGTGGTATTGGAAAACATCTTCCGCCATCTGGAGTTGGGAGAATCACCCGTGGTTGCGGCGGAACGCGGTGGCGAGGAAGTGTCATTGCCCGTGCTTGCGGCCACTCTGGCCACCGCGGTCGTCTTTTTTCCTGTCACCTTTCTTTACGGAGTCAGCCAGTTTCTATTTTCAGCCCTGGCGCTCTCCGTTGTGTTGTCATTATTTGCGTCTTACTTCGTGGCAATGACGGTGGTTCCGTTGTTTTGCGCGAACTTGATCAAAGGCCATGAAGGTCATGATGTAGGGGCGGACGCGCGACGTGAGCCCAGCTACGAGTCGGGCCGTCGCGGGTGGGGTGCCCGTTTCAATGCAGCATTCAACAGGGGGTTCAATGGGATGCTTGATCGCTTCGAAGCTTTACTTGCCCCCTGTTTGCGACGCCCGTTGGTCACTGTGCTCGTCATCACGGGCGTCTGTGCGCTCAGCCTGTTGCTCTATCCGGCAATCGGCAAATCCTACTTCCCACGCACGGACCCCAGTCAGTTTGTCATAAACGTCAAGGCGCCGTCGGGCACCCGCCTGGAACTTACGGACCAACTCGTGGCCCAAGTAGAACAAATCGTTCGCGAAGAGGTACCCCAGAGCGATCTCAAAATTATTGTTTCCAACATCGGTATCACGCCCGGATTTTCCTCCATTCTTACGCCGAACTCCGCTCCGCACACCGCTTTTGTGCAGGTCGGTCTTAACGAAGGCCACAAACTCTCAAGCTTTGCCTACATGGATTTGGTGCGTGCCCGGCTGAAGCGCGACTTGCCGCAAATCACGGCTTATTTTCAGACCGGCGGTTTGGTGGATGCCATTCTGAACCAAGGAGTGCCGGCGCCGATGGATATTCAAATCAGCGGCATGGATATGGACAGCGACCATGAAATTGCCGCCCAGATCGCGAGGCAAGCGAGCGCGCTACCGGGTGTCAGCGACGTGCTGGTCCCTCAGGACGTGGATTATCCTTCCTTGAAAGTGGACATTGACCGCGAGCGAGCGAGCGAACTTGGGCTTTCAGCCAAGGAACTTGTGGATAGCTTAATTACCGCGCTGACTTCCAACGGCATGATTGCGCCGAGCTACTGGATTGATCCCAAAACAGGCAACAACTATTTGCTGACTGTGCAGTACCCGGAGAACCTGGTTAAGAATATTGCCAGCCTCGGTGCAATGCCGTTGCGGGCGGAGGCGCTCAAGGAACCGACCCGGCTTGATTCGGTAGTCCACATTTCGCATATCCTCACGCCCACCGAGGTAGATCACTACCAGATACGACGGACGTTGGACGTGTATGTTTCGCCGTCAGGAGAGGACCTAAGCCAGGTTTTTGCACAAGTGCAAAAAATCGTGGACGAAACGAAATTGCCGGAAAACACGACCATTGCGATTCGCGGTTCCGTGCAAGCCATGAATTCCTCGTTCAGCTCATTCGGCATGGGTCTTATATTGGCCATCGTGCTCGTGTACCTGATCCTCGTCGCGCAGTTCCGCTCGTTCGTGGACCCATTTCTGATCTTGCTGGCCGTGCCGCCAGGAATTACCGGCGTGCTGATCATGCTGGCCGTCTCGGGTACGACCCTCAACATCATGTCACTGATGGGCGTAGTCATGCTTGTGGGGATCGTTGCTTCCAATAGCATCCTGATCGTCGAATTCACCCACCGGCTCATCGAGGAAGGCATGGCGGTGCGCCAGGCGGTCAGCCAGGCGGCCCGGGTCCGTCTGCGCCCGGTGCTGATGACCTCCCTTGCCACCCTCATTGGACTCATCCCGATGGCACTCAAGCTGGGAGAGGGCAGCGAGTCGTACGCCCCGTTAGCGCGCTCGATCATCGGCGGACTGGCAGTAAGTGTCGTGCTAACGGTCTTCATCGTCCCCGCGGCCTTCCTGCTGGTGTACGAGCCGCGGGAGCAGCGCAAGACCGGGATGGAGCATTCTCCGTTACCGGGCCTGGAGCCAGGCGGAGCCGCATAGAAAATCACGAAATCCCTGACGCTCCCATCGCATGTTCCGCACTCTTTATCCGCTCCTATTTCTTGTCGCCGCTTCTGCCTTTGATATGCAGGCGGAAGATATAAATGCCCACCACGATGGTGTCGACACTATCGAGCCAGTAACGCCGCCGTCCGACTCCATGACGCTGCCTTGGCTACCTGTACGGCTGACCCTGCAACAAGCCGAGGACTACGCACTGGCCCACCAGCCTATGCTTGCTGCCAGCCAACTGCGCGCCGAGGCGCAAATCCAGACCGTTTACGAGGCCCGGTCGCAATTCTTTCCGCAAATCCAGGCCGACGCCGTCGCCGTAAGAGCCCTTGGCAACGATTCCCGTATGGCTGCCAATTCTGGCATCTCCAACCCCACCATCCTGACCCGGCAATCGGATGGCGGGCTACTGAGCCAGCTCATCACAGACTTTGGCCGGACTTACTTCCTCACGACCAGCGCACGGTCAAACGCCCTCTCGGCGGCGGAACGCACGGAATTCGTACGCCAGACCCTGCTCTTTCGAGTCGATCAGGCCTACTTTTCCGCCCAAGGCGCGCAGGCACTGTTGCAAGTTGCTAATCAGACCGTTTCGACCAATCAAGTATTGCTAGAGCGTGTGAAGGCAATGGCCGGGACCGGCCTGAAATCGAGCCTCGACGTGGATTTCCAACAGGTCAACACGTCACAGGCATTACTCCTGCAGCTTCAGGCACAGGCACGTTTGCAGGAAGCCTTCGCCGAGCTTTCCGCCGCCCTTGGTCTCGGCGGAAAGGTTGATTTTACGCTGGCGCAAATGGAGCTTGACCCCTTGCCGTCCAAAGACGCCGGCCCACTGATTGCCGAGGCGTGGGCGCACCGGCCCGATCTGCTTTCCGCCCGGGCGGACTGTGATGCTGCCCTGCGTTTCGCAAAGGCGGAAACCGCCGCGCATTACCCAGTCGTCAGCGTCCAAGGCGGCTTGGGAATCAACCCGGGGACGGAAAACAAAGATTTGCCGCCCGACTACGGCGCCGTCGGCGTTAACGTCAGTGTGCCGATTTTCACCGGAGGTTTGTTGACCGCCCGCGCCCGTGAAGCCGCCCTGCGAGCCGAAGCCGCCCAGAAAGATCTGGCCGATGCCGAAACCGAGGCCGCGCGCGACGTTTACAACGCCTGGGTGGAGGCTAGGACGGCCTACGACGCCATTGCAGTCAGCCAGCAGTTGCTTAAGAGCGCACAGGAGGCATTTCAATTGGCCCAGAGCCGCTACCAAGTCGGTGCGAGTTCCATTGTTGAACTGAGCCAGGCTGACCTTCAAGAAATCCAGGCCGAGATTACCGCAGCCACTTCCCGATTCGATTATCAAGTGCGCCGGCGGGCACTGGATTTTCAGATGGGTACGTTGAAATAGGCCATTCGAGCGACGCTCCTCATTGCTTTTCCATTTGGCGTGCGTCGTACACGCTGTAATCAGCGGCGTTACCCGAAGGGTCCACGGATGACAATCCGCCGGACGTCGCCCCTCCTCTGCCGAGATCCCGCCCCTGCACAGCACCGGAATCGGGGAGGGCCGCCGTTCCGCCCGAACCGCTCGGCCCGCTGGCACACCCCGCCGCCAATCCGGCGATCACAGCAATCGCCAGCGCTCTCGCCGCGGTGTTGCTCAAGGAATTATTTCTCATCCTATAAAGGATTCGCACATGCAGTTCGGAAAGCGCTTCTATTTTGCTGCGGTAATTCTGACGAACGAGCGCCCACGCACGACGGCGCCTCAATCATGCGGTTCGCCGCTTATCTTCGCGCATTCTTGGCTTTCCGGGAGACTTTTTGAGAAGCCTGCAAAATTCCTTCCAAGCCGGCTCAGTTGCCGCCAACGCCTCGCTCTCCATTCGCCGGTAGAGCAGGAGATTGACCGGCCTGATAGGCTGAACCATGAAGATTTCCAAACGCGGCGAGTATGCATTGCGCGCTCTGATAGACATCGGCATAGCGAAAGAACTGGGCCAACCTCGTTCAGATCAACGAGTTGGCCAAACAGGAGCGTCTTCCCGTAAAGTTTCTCGAGCAAATTCTCACGCAGCTAAAGGAGGCCGGTTACGTGGACAGCAAGCGCGGCAGGTACGGCGGCTACTTTCTAAAGATGCCAGCTGATCGCATTCGCTTTGGCAACGTCATCCGGTACATCGATGGTCCGCTTGCCCCCATCGCCTGCGTCAGCCAGACGGCCTACGAACCCTGCACCTGCCCGGATGAAGATCACTGCGGTCTGCGCATGCTGATGCTTGATGTGCGCAACACAATATCGAACATCCTGGATCGCTACACCCTCGCGGACACTGTGGAGGTCACCCTTCGCAAAATGCGGCGGGACCGCGTACCTCTTCCTTTGTTGGGCGTGCTCCAACCTCCTATTCCTTCGACAAAAAGGTACTTGCGGGCAGACCCGCAGCCGCTTGCCCCCGGCAGGAAACCCAGAACAAGAAATTCATGAGGCAATATGCCATCTTTGCCTGGGCCTTGGTGACCCGGCTCCGTAGCGGTCCGATCAATGCTCCACGCCCAAACTGGCAGGCTCCGCGAATCAATTTTTCCTCGGGCTGTCGAATGAAATAATTCAGTTTGCTGAAAAGGAGATCGCAGCGGGTCAAGTGGCCGAGTATCAAGAAAAAGCGGCGAACATGCTCCACTGGCTGCATTCCTTATTACCCCATATCCCTCATTACGGATATGTTCTCGTCTTCATCGTCGTGTTTTCGAACAACATCGGTGTTCCCCTGCCGGGAGAAACGATTCTTTTGGGGGCCGGATTTGTCCTGGGAAAAACTGCGGGTTCACTGTGGCAGCCGATGGCGGCGGGAGCGGCAGCCTGTTTCCTGGGCGGCAATTGTTCCTTCTGGCTGGGACGGCGGTTGGGCCATGCCGACCTGGAAGAAATTCGCTGGCTCCATCTCACGCCCGAAAGGCTAAAGTGGCCCGGCCGTTTTTTCAAACGGCATGGCGCCAAGGCTGTTTGCATCGCACGGTTCATCGCGATATTTCCTCCTTCCGCCTGCAATGTACTGGCAGGAATGACGAAAATGTCATGGCAGACTTTTCTCTTTTATAACCTCATCGGTTCGGCAGGCTCCACCGCCGGCTACATCCTGATCGGCTTCTTTTTTGGAAAGGAATGGAAATTTGTCGAAGCTTGGTTCGGGCCTACGAGGCTTTACCTGATTCTCGCGGGAATGACTGTCATCGTTGTAAGCGTGATGTTCAGACATTCCTTATCCGTGCTTTTGATGCTCCTTTTTTCCAGAAAACGCGATCGGAAATGATGAATGGGAATAAGGGTCATCCTTTCTAGGAGATTCCAAGACGAGCAAAGACAGGCATTTTCACCCCAACCAGTATCAATCCGAAGACGATCGCGGCACCAAATTCACCGGCAATTACGGAGAGAGGCAGGGGCGCCATCGCAATTCCACGAATAGCCAATATTGAAATAATGAGAACGTCGGCAATCGAGGACAGGACCAGCCATATCGTCGGACGAAGTCCCCATAGGTGGTGACGTCCTCGTATGGCGTAAAGAGTGGCCTGGCTGGCATAGACGATACCGACCACGGAAAGAGTTCTTAGTGCTTCCACTCCGAATCCCATCTCGTATTTGCCCACTGCCAGGACTGCCGTACAGAAGGCGAGAAAACAACCTCCCAGAATGACGCACGCGCTCGTAATCCTGCCGATTCGCCAGGCATTCGGCTTCTCTGACGGCCGCACTCTGTCAGTTGTCAATGACATGGCCAGAAAGTCTCCGGTGATCATTACGATGACCATGAGCATCGGAGTCAATACGGCGTGTCCGGTCATTATCAGGCCGATGGCCAATAAAAGCACCTGGACCACTTTCTTGATCGTGGAATTGAGCGTGTAGGTGAGAATCCGCTGGAATGTGATTCTGCCCTCTTTTACCGCGGCGACAATGCCACCCAGCCCAGGCTTTGTCAGGACTACGCCTGCTGCCGACTTGGCCACATCGGTTGCGGTCGATACCGCGATGCCGATTTGAGCCTGGCGCAGCGCTGGCGCATCGTTTGCGCCGTCGCCGCACATCCCGACCGTGTGTCCATTCTTCTGGAACGCCTTGACCAGATCGTATTTTCCCTCCGGAAGGATGCTCGCGAATACCGCAAAATCCCCTGGTTTGACATTAACGGGAAGCGGTCCAGGTGGGCACGTGGCCCCATTTAGTCCCACGGCATGGGCAACGATTGCCGCCGTCGCCGGCGCGTCGCCTGTCACCATGACGGTGCGCACGCCAAGGGCATGCAACTCGGAGATGAGTAACGTCGAGTCCGACCGGGGCGGATCGCTGAGCGCAATCAGGCCCATAAACTGCACGGATGCCGGGGGACCCGCGGCTACTGCCAGGACCCTGAAACCTTGTCTTTCGAGTTCGTCTGCTATTCCGGCCGCGGAGGGCGGCGGAGTTGTCAACCCAGCAACCGCTGTGAAAGCTCCCTTTATGACCCGCTGAACATTCCCCCTTTCACCTGTTGCAGTTGCCTCAGACATCTTTCTTGCCGGGTCGAATGGCACAAACCTGGTTAGCTTTGGCAGATCCGATGCCGGCTTGCGCGAGGAAGCAGACCGAATGGCTGCATCGACAGAGTCCTGACCGCCCTCCGAGCTTGCAAGAGTCGCCATCCCGAGGACATGGGCCTCGTCAAAACCGGGCATGGGCCGGATACTTGTGACGGAAAGCTGGTTGCAGGTCAGTGTCCCTGTCTTGTCCGAGCATAGAACATCTATCGTTGCAGCCTCGTCTATAGCGGAGAGTCTTGTCGGAAGGACGCCCAGTTTCACCAGAGAGCGCGCTCCGAACGAAGCCGCCAGTGTGAAGGTTGCCGGGAGCGCCACCGGTATTGCCGCGAGAACGGATGTAAGCAGCAGGGGAATGATCTCACTCCAGGGCATCGAATGAGTGAAGGCATACGCCCCGATTAGGAGAATGACGCCGCCATTGAAGATCGCCAAATTCCGCACGATCCGTAGCACAGCCTTCTGCTGGGAGCTTACAACATGCGCGGTGCGGACAAGTTCCGCAGTACGTCCGAACTTCGTCTGAACGCCGGTGGCAGTCACCTCTGCCGTAGCTTCACCACGCCGCACAAGTGCGCCAGCATAGGTATCCACCCCGGGACCTGCTTCCAGGGGCAGGGATTCG
>JBEKOV010000097.1:0-14012 GCA_049521415.1 Chthoniobacteraceae bacterium | reverse complement strand
AAGGTGCCCCGGTGCTTGGGAAAGCAATGAGCGATGCGATTGTATTGCTCCGAGTTGATTTGCATCCCTGATCATCTCAAATCATTCCAGAATGTCGAGCTTTTACCTTAACAGGCCCTAACAGAAGGAAGCGAAGGGGAGAGTAGTTGCTGATTGGGATCGCGGATGGGGCGATGCGCGGAGGTTTTCTGGATTGCCAATTTCATTTGCTGCTGGGTCAGAGGATGAAGGGGATGAGGGCGGCTCTTACTTGTTTTTTGTAGGCGGTGTATTTATCGCCGAATTCCTGGGTCAGGATGGATTCTTCGCGGCGGGATTTGATGTAGAAGGCGACCAGCCAGAAGAGGACGATACACAGGCCGGCAATTGTTACGTGGAAGGCGAGGACGGTGCCGGCGATGGCTAGGATGAGGCCGGTGTAGATGGGGTGGCGGACGATTGTGTATGGGCCGGTCCGGATGAGTTCGTGGTCCTGTTTGATGACGACGAAGCCGCTCCAGTTTCTGCCGAGGATGCGCCTGGCCCAGATGGCGAATGCGAGGCCGGCGGCGCACAATACGATGCCGGCGAGTTGGGTGACGAGGGTGGTGGGGAGGAGCGGGATGGCGAGGTGATGCCTATCGGAGACAAGGGCGGACCAGGTGATGAGGAAGATGATGATGAAGGCGAGGCGCCGGGCCCATGGCGGGTGGGTTTTTGCCTTCTTGTTGCCGAAGGCGGAGAGGAGCCAGTAGAGGATGAGAATGGCCCAGAGGGTTTTGATGATGCTGAGGACTTGGGAGGAACGAAGGGGCTCCATGAGGGGGGAATTGTACAGAAGGGAGGGAAAAACCACAAAGGACACAAAGAACGCAAAAGGGGAGGGCTGGGGAAGTGTATACTGAAATGAGGTGACGGGCGGCTTGCGTCCGGCTTCGCTCGAGCTACGCCGGGACAAGTCCGGCTTTACGGAGGCTTCGCCGGGACGAGTGGGCTCAAATTTGTGTGAATGTGCAGGTTGGAAGACAGGCGGCTTGCGTGGGGAGGAGCATGCCGCTTTATTAGCGGGCTACGATGACTGCTCTTATCCGGTTGATTGGACAGAATTGCCTTAGTTTTTGCTCTTACCTGGGGCAGTTGCTGCTGCTGGCGGTGGATAGTTTTCGTTCGATTTTTACGGCGCCGATCCGGTGGAAGTTGTTCATGGGGCAGCTCTTGGAGGTGGGATATAGGTCGCAGTTGGTGATCCTGGTGACGGGGGGGTTTACGGGGGCGGTGTTCGCGGCGCAGACGTATTTTCAGTTTCACAGGCTGGGGATGGACTCGGCGGTGGGTGCGGTGGTGTCTGTGTCGATGTTCCGGGAACTTGGGCCGGTGCTGACGGGATTGATGATGGCGGGACGGGTGGGAGCGGCGATGTCGGCGGAGATCGGGACGATGAAGGTGACGGAGCAGATCGACGCGCTGCGGGCGCTGGGGGTGTACCCGGTGGATTACCTGGTGGTGCCGCGGGTGCTGGCGATGATGATCTCGATGCCACTGCTGGTGATTGAGTGCGTGGGGCTGGGAATCCTGGCGGGGTATTTTGTGGCGGTGGTGCTGCTGGATGTGCAGGGGGCGTATTTTTTGGATTATATGCTGAAGTTTACGGGGTCGCGGGACCTCAAGATGGCGCTGACGAAGGGGGTGGTGTTTTCGCTGATTATTGTGTTTGTGTCGTGCCACCAGGGGCTGAATGCGAAGGAGGGTGCGGTGGGTGTGGGACGTGCGCCGACGGAAGCGGTGGTGATCGGGTCGCTATCGATTTTGATCATCAATTTCTTCCTGTCGCTGATCCTGAATGCGATTTTTCCGGCGGGCATATGATGACGAGCGCCGCGCCAGAGACCGCGCCTGCGGCGAAGCCGGAGGGGCCGCCGCTGATTTGCATCCGGGACCTATGGAAGCAACTGGGGGAGCAGGAGGTGCTGAAGGGATTTGACCTGGAGGTGCCGACCGGAAAGACGACGGTAATCGTGGGACGGAGCGGCGGAGGAAAGAGTGTGTTGCTGAAGCACATCATAGGGCTGATGAAGCCGGACCGGGGGGATGTGCTGGTGGACGGGGAGAATATTGTGCCGCTGAGCGAGCGGCAGCTCTCACGGGTGCGGAAGAAGATCGCGGTGCTGTTCCAGAGCGCGGCGTTGTTCGACTCGATGACGGTGGAGGAGAATATCGCGTTCCCGCTGCTGGAGACGGGGCTGAAGGACGTGGCGGAGATCGATAAAAGGGTGGCGGGTGCGCTGGAGATGGTGGACCTGGCGGGGGAGCAGAAGAAGATGCCGGAGAAGCTGAGCGGGGGAATGCGGAAGCGGGTGGGGCTGGCGAGGGCGATCGTGACGGAGCCGCGGTGCATTCTTTACGATGAGCCGACGACCGGGCTGGACCCGATTGTGGCGGACTCGATCAACCGGCTGATTCGCCGCTTGCAAAAGCGGCTGGGGATCACTTCCATCGTGGTGACTCACGATATGAAGAGCGCGTTTCACGTGGCGGATCAGGTAGCCTATCTTTACGATGGGAAGGTGTATTTCAAGGGGACGATGGAGGCGCTGCGGGCGTCGCCGGATCCGCTGATCCATGATTTCATCGAGGGACGGTCGCGGGAGATAAAGGGGGACGACTGATGAGCGTGGCGAATCCGAACCATGAGAAGGCGCTGGAGCTGAAGGCGGGGATTTTTGTGCTGCTCGGGCTGGTGTTTATCGCGACGATGGCGTTCAAGTTTGGGCGGCTGGGACAGGGGCTTTTCCAGCAGTATTATTCGATCTCGGTGACGTTCCCGAGCGCGGACGGATTGATTAAGAACTCGGATGTGCAACTGGCGGGGGCGCGGATCGGGTATGTGGCGGACAAGCCGGTGATCACGCCGGGCGGATCGGGGGTGACGCTGCCGCTGAAGATCATGGAGGATGTAAAGATTCCGAAGGATGCGACGTTTGAGGTGGGGAGTTCGGGACTGCTGGGGGATAAGTTTGTGGATATTACGCCGAAACCGGATTTTGACGCGGCGAGGTTTAATCCATCGGACCCGAGCGAGGTGCTGGCGCCGGGGGAGAAGGTGGCTGGGCAGCCTGCGGGGGGATTGCTGGGCGGGCTGGAAACGAAGGCGGACGCGGTGTTCGACGAGCTGAAGGTGGAGATCAAGAAGCTGACGGACGTGACCGACAAGATCAACGAGGGCATCCTGAGCCAGCAGAACCAGCAGAATATTACGGATACGTTCACGTACCTGAAGGGGACGACGCAGCACTTTGACGTGGCGTCGAAGGACCTGGATGCGACGGTACTGGACGCGCAATCGACGATCAACTCCGCGAAGGTGACGCTGGGGACGGTGAACAGCGCGGCGGGGGATGTGAAGAGCGCGCTGGGGGATGCGGAGAAGGTGATGGATGCGGCGCAGACGTTTTTGGTGAAGGCGCAATCGGGGAATGGGCCGGTGGCAACGCTGCTGAATGATGAGAAGATGTCGGAGAATCTGAAGGCGCTGGTTGCGAACCTGCGGGCGCATGGCATTTTGTTCTATAAGAACCAGAACCGGGCGGACCCGCCGGCGGCGGATGCGCCGCCCACGCCGGGGAATACGCCGGAGCACCAGTTCTAGAACGGGTTAAATCACTTTGGAAAGACGAGATGAGATAAGCGCGGGGAGCGGGAAAATTCGAAATTCGATCCCGCTGTTGCGGGACGAAATTCGAAAGTTGAGAGGTGGAATTCGAAAAGGGATGGGAGGGGTACTGTGACGCCGCTGCGGACTGTCAATCTGATGCGGACGCTGTTCGTGATGTTCGCGTGCTTTGTGGGGGTGTCGGTGGGGGCGGATTTGTTCCACTCGCAATGGATCGGGGCGGGAGCGGGGTTGATCTTCGGGCTGCTGGTGGTGCTGGCGGACCGGCTGCTGAAGGGGGTGACGCTGCGGACGTTTTCCTCGGCGACGTTTGGGCTGATGCTGGGGTTGTTTTTCTCCTGGCTGTTGATGGCATCGCATGTCCTGCGGGACGCGAGTGAGGATGTGCAGTGGATCGCGGGGCTGCTGGCGTATTGCACGTTTGGCTACCTGGGGATGATGCTGGCGATCCGGAGCGGGCGGGACGAGTTCTCGCTGATCATCCCGTATGTGAGATTCCGGCAGAGCGCGGTGCAGGACCTGCCGATGATCGTGGACAGCAACATCCTGATCGACGGGCGGCTGGAGAAGCTGCGGAAGACGGGATTCATCGGGGTGTCGCTGATCATCCCGAGATTTGTGCTGGATGAGTTGCAACTGCTGGCGGACTCAGGGGACTCGCTGAGGCGGGAGCGGGGGCGGCGGGCGCTGAATCTGCTGGAGGAGCTGCGGAAGAGCGATCCGACGTGCGTGACGGTACACGAGAGTACGGTGGACGAGGAATCGAAGGTGGATGCGAAGCTGGTGCACCTGGCGCAATTGCTGGGGGCGCGGCTGCTGACGAATGACTCGAACCTGTGCCGTGTGGCGCGGCTGCAAAATGTGATGGCGCTGAACCTGAATGAGCTATCGGACGCGCTGCGGCCGCAATTGGCGAACGGGGACGAGCTGGAGCTGGCGCTGGTGAAGGAGGGGAAGGAGCCGCACCAGAGTGTAGGGTATTTGCCCGATGGGACAATGGTTGTCGTCAATCAGTCACGTGCGCAGCTCGGGAAGACGGTGATGATCCATGTCTCGAGCGTGGTACACACGGCGGCTGGCCGGCTGTTCTTTGCGGAATTAAAGAAGCCGTAAGAGGGTGGGAGATGCTCTGCGACCCCTCCAGGGTCGTGCCGCATTCGATGGGATACCGGGGGTATCGTCCTTCGACAGGCTCAGGACTCAACCCCCGGCTACCGCTCTTTGAACCCTCCGGGTTCATACGGGTTCGCGCTGAGTGCTATGGGTTCGCACCCAAGGCGATTGAAGAAAAACTGTAGCCGTGTTTTGTGGAGCAAGGACGAAAAGGACGAAAAGGACTGAAAGGACGCCCGCTCGCATCCGCGGGCGCTGCTCGCCCACCCTCCAGCCACCGCTGTTCCCTTCCGCGGCCTCGACGGGCAGGGGGTGGCTACAGAAAGGGTTGAACGGCTGTAGTGCGCGGCCGCAGGTTCAGGTAAACGGCGCAAAAGAGCGGCGAGCGGCAGAGACGATGGGGAATGCTCGGCCGCGGAAGATAAAGGAAGAGGTGTCCGCGGCCTCAAGAACCTCCCAAGGCCGCGGCGCCGCTAGGGTGACGAGAGGTTACTCGGCTTGTTGCGGGAGTGTGCGTTCGAGCTCGACGAGGCGCGCAAACGCCGCGGCAAAATCCCGAAATGCGGTGGCCGGAAGCATGATGGTGTCACGCCGCCCGCCCACGTCCTCGGTGATCTTCAGAAACCGTCCACGCTGGTTCTCCTTGAGATCGAGGAAGAAAATCTTCCTGTCGATCACAACTTTCTCCGACGCAAGCGGATCCATGCCCGTTCTCTCTCCTGGATTCGTATTGATCATAAACTACGTCTTTCAACTACTATGCCATCAGGGTTTTGTCTGATACCCCCTTCAATAGAGCGTGGCCGCCGCCCGATTCAAGGTAAAATCCACGTAAATTTTAAACCGTTCAGCCAAAGTGGAGTTCGTTTGGGAGCGGGGAAGCGGTTTTAAGATTTGCGATTGAAATCGCCGGCCGATCAATCCAAGCCGGTGGCAAGACGGACCTTGCGGACGGTCTCGGCGGCGAGGGCGTTTGCCCGCTGTGCGCCGGAGGCGAGGACGGCATCGACGCAGGCAGGATCGGCCTCGAGTTCCGCGCGGCGGCGGCGCATGGGCTGGAAGTAAGTCCATAGGGCATCGAAGAGTTGCTTTTTGAAGTCGCCATAGCCAACCCCGCCGGAGCGGAAGCGTTGTTCCATTTCTTTAACATCGCTATCCGATGCGAATAGCTTGAAGAGGTCGACAATGAGGGAGCCGGCGGGATCCTTGGGGGCTTCGACGGGGGTGGAGTCGGTAACGATGGCCATTATGCTCTTACGGAGGGTTTTTTCGTCGGCGAAGAGGTCTACGGTATTGTTGTAGCTTTTGCTCATTTTCTGGCCATCGAGGCCGGGGATGGTCTCGACGCCGGGGAGGATGCTGGGCTCCGGGATGGTGAAAGTGTCGCCGAAGGTGCGGTTGAACTTGAGGGCGAGGTCGCGTGTCATCTCGACGTGCTGCTTCTGGTCGCGGCCGACGGGGACGATGTTGCTCTGGTAGATGAGGATATCGATGGCCATGAGGACGGGGTAAGCGAAGAGGCCGAGATTGACGGAGGCGCCGCCGCGGCCGCGGTCGAGGGCGGCTTTGTAGGCGTGGGCGTTCTCGAGCATGGGCATGGGGGTGAGGGTGCCGAGGATCCATGTGAGCTGGCCGATGCCGTGGATGTCGGACTGGCGGAAGAGGGTGGCTTTGGCGGGATCGAGGCCGCAGGCGAGAAAATCGAGGGCGACGCTGCGGGAGTACTGGCGGAGGAGGGCGGGGTCGTGAAGGGTGGTGAGGGCGTGGTAATCCGCGATGAAGTAGAAGGCTTCACCGCGCTGCTGCCAGTCGATGGCGGGGCGCATCATGCCGAAGTAGTTGCCGATGTGAGGGACGCCCGTGGGTTTGATACCGGAGAGGATGCGAGGCATGGCTTTGTGGCTTTGGGGCAATCATTCCGGGAGGGTGGCGAGGGCGGCGAGCAAAAATTCCGTGAGGCGGGAACGGGCGAGGCCGATGCCGCGGACGAAAGTGATGAAAGGGCTGATGCGGGCGGGGTGGGTGGCGAGGTGAAGGAGAAGGGGGAACGGGCGGGGGCGCTGTGATTTTTCGTCGAACCAGACGGCGGTGGGGATGGGGAGGTCCTGGGTGGCGGTATCGCTGATGGCGCGGAGGGCGAGCATGGGGATGCCGCGAGCGGAGCAAAGGCGGTGGATGGCGGCGGTCTCCATATCGACAACGATGGCGCCGGTGTGGCGGGCGAGGTCTTTTTTTTTCTCCGAGCCCTGGACGACGTCTTTTGTGGTGATGAGGGAACCGGTGTGTGCGGGGAGTGAGGCGACGGCGGCGAGGAGGGCTGGGTCGGAGAAATTCCGTGCGAGGACGATATCGGCGATGCGGAGGTCGGGGGAAAGGGCGCCGCCGAAGCCGGAGGCGATGAGGCGGAGGGGGGAGTGGGAATTGAGGAAGTCGCCGAGGCGGGCGGAGGTGGAGGCCATGCCCATGCCGGTATGGACGATTGTGACCTCGCGACCGGCGATGGAGCCGGTGAGGATGGGGAGTGCGGCGGGGCCGGAGCGCCGGGCGGAGGCGAGGCGGCGGACGATGTCCTTGCTCTCCTCCGGCAAGGCGAAGCTGAGGGCGATCACGGGGTGGGGGAGGCGGGGGCGGGGTTTTCGATGAGGACCTCGATAAGGGAGGTGTGGGAGGAAGGAGGAGCCATGGCGACTTTTGCGTGATGGATGGCGGCTTTGAAGGCGTCGGCGTTGTTATCGGGGATGGTGGCTAGGATGGAGAGGCGGCCCTGGGCTTCGGTGGAGCGCAGGGCGGCGCCGCCGGCCGAGGAGGCGGCCTGGACGACTTCGGCGGCGACGGCATCGATGCGGCCGGAGCCGGCGGTGAGGATGACCTGCTCATTGGCGAGGGATGGGACGGCCAGGGTTTTTTCGGCATCGTGCTCGAGGGCGGCGGAGAGGCTATCGATATTGGGGGGCGGGGTTTGCTTGTGGCAGGCGGGGAGAAGCCCTGCGATTGCAAGGGGAATGAACGTGGCTCGGGCAAAACGCATCTCAGTGGTAAGGAATTGCAAATTGCAGTGGCATGCAACCATACGGTTCGCTAGATTCCCCCCTCCCTCGATGAGAGATTGGATCAAAAGCTGCAAGAATCTAGTCTGTATCGGCCTGTGCGCGGCGGGGCTGAGCGTGGCGGGCAGGGCCACGGCGGCGGGGGGAATCGACCAGGCGGCGGACGCGGCAGCGGCGCAGGCGCTGGAGCTGCTGAATGCCGGGAAGCTGCCGGATGCGGAGGCGGCTTATACGAACCTGATCCGGACGTATCCGAACTCCGAGATGGTGCCGGAGGCGACGTACCGGCTGGGTTACGTGCAGTATATGGAGGGGAATTACGATCAGGCGGTGGCAACGCTGAATGGCGTCAACTCGCTGCCGGCAGCGCCGGAGGTGAAGGCGGCGGCGGTGGTGCTGATCCCGCAGGTGCTGGAGGCGAAGGCTGGAAAGCTGGGGGCGGACGATCCGAACCGGAAGAGCACGTTCGAGGATGCGTCCAGGCAATTTGGAGAATTTATCCGGGAATATCCGCAGAGCGCGATGGTGGAGACGGCGAATTACGGGCGGGCGATGGCGGCGTACCAAATCCAGAAATACAGCGATGCGGAGAGCAGCCTGCGGGATAACCTGAACCGGTTCCCATTGAGCGAATCGTTGCTGGACAGTGAGGCTCTGCTGGCGGTGGTGTTGACGGCGGAGGGGACGGAAATCCTGAAGGATCACGGGGACGAGGATGAGGCGGGGCGGAAATTCGGGGAGGCGCTGGGGTACCTTGCGGACATTATCGAGAAGCACACGGATGTGGCGCTGGCGAACGACGCGCAATTCCAAATCGGGGAGGTGCTGTTCAACCGGGGAAGCGCGGAGGAAGGGGCGAAACGGGAGAAGGACCTGACGAATGCGATGGCGGCCTACCGGGCGGTGCTGCCGAAGGAGACGATGGTGCAGGCGCAGGAAGAGCGGCTGGCGGAATTGATGGATCGGCGGCGGCAGGCGACGATCATCAGGGACCAGCCGGAGCTGCAGAATATCCAGCGGCTGCAGGATCGTGAGAATGCGAAGCTGGAGGCGCTGAAGGATGGGCCGGACGAAACGATGAGCGCGCAACTGCGGATCGCAACGTGTTACTTCGTGCTGCAGAAGTATGACGAGGCGCGGGTGATGCTGAAGTTCCTGGATGGATTCGCGCAGGATGAGCAGGAGAAGAAGCAGATCGCGTCTTACCTGACGCTGACGTACGCGATGCAGGGGAACACGGGGAAGGCGATTGAGAATTACAATAATTTCGAATCGAAGTACCGGAGTGATCCGCTGGGGGAGAATCTGCCGCTGGCAATGGGGGTGGCGTTTTTGAGCCCGAGTGTGAATGAACCGAACAAGGCGATCGGGTACTTCGAGCAGGAGATGGAGCTTTATCCGCAAAGCCCGCTGGTGAACGCGGCGCTAAGCGAGGAGGCGAATGCGATGATAAGCCTCGCGCGTTATGACGACGCGCTGGCGACGTACCAGAAGTTCCTGCAAACGAATCCGCCGGCGGCGCAGGCGGCGGCGGCGGAAGAGGGAATCGCGACGGTGTACCGGGAGACGGGGAAGCTGGCGGACTCGATCAAGCAATACGAGAAGGTGGCGACGGATTTTGGCGGGACGCCGGAGGCTGAGGAGAGCGGATTTTACGCGGCGGGGCTGGAGGCGACGGTGGATGCGAAGGCGGCGCTGCCGGAATTGCAGGCGTATGTGCAGAAGTACGGCGACGGGCGATTCACGGCGCAGGCGATGACGATGATCGCAGGGGTGCAGGCGGCGCTGGGGGATACGGAGGCGGCGATGAAGACATACGGGGATGTGATCGGGAAGTATCCGAAATCGGACTTTGCGCCGCAGGCTTATTTCCAGCAGGCGGCGATCCTGGGGCGGGAGAACAAGACTGACGAGATGGTGAAGCGGCTGCAGGAATTCATCGACGGTTACCCGGACAGCAAGGATGTGTTCTATGCGTATGATACGATCGGGCAGACGCTGGCGAGTGAAGGGAAGGTATCGGACGCGATCGCGTCGTACGAGGAGATGGCGGACAAGCATCCGGACAATCCGATGGCGGCGGAGGCGCTTGATCGTGTGGCGGAGCTGTGGAGGGGGCAGGCGGATTCGCTGGGGCGGTACCTGGCGCTGAATGAGGTGCAACGCAAGGATTGGAGCAAGGATATCGACAAGAGCATCGCGGCGGCGGAGAAGCTGATCGGGCAATACCCGGAATCGAACGAGGTGGGAGTGGTGCTGCAGACGCTGCTGGAGGACCAGCAGATGCTATTGGCGGCACAGGTAAAGACGCCGGAGCAGATCGACGAATACTTCCGCACGCTGAGGAATAAGTATGGCTCGCAGCCGGCGGCGAAGAATCGGATTCTGTTTACGCAGGCGACGTGTACTTATCAAAAGGATCCGGCGAAGGGGCTGGCGGATATGGAGGCGGCTTACGATGCCTCGCTGGTGTATGCGCCAGCGGATCTGGATTTGTACGGGGCGGGGCTCATCGGGGAGGGAAAGGCGGATCGGGCGTATGATCTTTATACGAAGATCGCGAAGGATTACCCGGTGCCGGCGGGTGTGCAGCCGGCGCAGGCGCAACCGGCGATCCAGGAGGCGCAGGCGATCGCGCTATACGGGATGGCGAGCGCGCTGGAGAAGCAGGGAAAGACGGCGGACGCGGGGAGATTGTATGCGCAACTGAAGGCGACGTATCCGTGGTCGGCGAAGGTGGTGGAGGCGGATTTTGGGATCGCGAAGTCGCTGTTCCAGCAAGGGAAGCTGGATGAGGCTTCGCAATTGCTGGTGAGCATCGTGCAGAACCGGAATGCGCCGGCGGATTTGAGGGCGCACGCGTTTTTGCTGATCGGCGATATCCAGGCGGCGAAGGGGAATATTGACGCGGCGATCGATTCGTATCTGAAGGAGGCGTTTTTTTACGGGGGCGTGCCGGACGCGGCGGCGGAGGGACTCTGGAAGGGGGGGCAATCGCTGGAGAAACAGGCTGCGACGCTGAGCGAGCAGACGACGCCGAAGAGGAGCGAGCAGATCGGGAAGGCGGTGTCGGCTTACCAGGAAATCATCTCGAAGTATCCGAACAGCCAGTTTGTGCAGCAGGCGCAGGGGCGGGTGAGCGCGCTGGGGTCGAAGTAATGACAAGAGAGGAACGGGCGAAGGGGTTGTGCGAGGCGTTCGGGAAGGTTTATCCGGAGGCGCATTGCGAGCTGGATTATTCGAATGCGCTGGAATTGCTGGTGGCGACGATTCTCTCGGCGCAATGCACGGACAAGCGGGTGAATATGGTGACGCCGGGGCTTTTCAAGAAGTACAAGACGGCGCGGGCGTACGCTGAGGCGAAGCAGGAGACGCTGGAGAAGGAGATTCGATCGACGGGGTTTTTTCGGTCGAAGGCGAAGAGTTTGAGATCGATGGCGGCGGACCTTGTGGCGAAGCATGGCGGGAAGGTGCCGGCGAGGATGGAGGAATTGACGGCGCTGCGAGGGGTGGGGAGGAAGACGGCGAATGTGGTGCTGGGGAATGCATTCAATATGAATGAGGGGGTGGTGGTGGATACGCACGTGGCGCGGCTATCGAAACGGCTGGGGCTGACGAAGCAGGCGGATCCGGTGAAGATTGAAGCGGATTTAGTGAAGCTGATTCCGCGGAATGAATGGGCGGTGTTTTCGCATTGGCTGATCTGGCATGGGCGGAGAAGATGTTATGCGCGGAAGCCGGATTGCGAGGGGTGCGAGGTGCAGCACCTTTGCCCGAGTGCGTTTAAGGTGGGGTGAATCTGGGGGGCGGATTCCCGTCAGTACGTCAAAAGCAACCGATCCGAAACGCATTCGGTTTCAAGCGTCTCCCCCCCCATTTGGAATCGTCTGAGCATTGATCGCCCGCAATCGATGAACACTTCTCTTTCAAACAAGGCAGGCGGAATTGCCAATTCGCATTGAGTCTCGCCACTTTTCTTGGTCCCATCTATGCTTAAAGCGACATACACGCCCCGCTCCTTCGCTTTCCCGATTTCATTAAAAAGCTCCCGAAGGGAGAACGCTTGCGCTCCATACAGGATCGCCTGGGAGTGGGTATAGGGAGGGTCGCAATAGACCAAATCGCCGCTTCGTGCCGCTGCCAGGCTGACTTTGTAGTCCGCGTGGATAAAATTCGTTCCTGCGATTTTCTCAGCCCAGGCGTCAACTCTCCGCGCAAATGACTCCGGCGAGATTGGCGTGTGAATTCCGCATGGCGTACTCATATACCCATCACGCTTGCGAAAACGGACGACGCCTCCATAGCAGGACCGACACAGAAAAAGAAGGTCCGCCGAGTTTGGCGAGGCGTTGTAGTCCGCCTTGATGCTCTCATATCCATCCTTTTGCGATGCCGCGCAACTCATCCGCCGGTGCCGCGTTGCGTACCAGCTCTTCAGAGTTTCAGGTGAACGCTTGAGAGCCTCCCAAATGCCGAGAAGGGGCGCGAATGTGTCGGAAGCGACACCTTTCTCAGGAGAGAGCGCTCCCAATACGGCGCCACTTCCCAAAAACGGTTCATAGTACACCCCATAATTCTCCGGGAAGAATCGGATGATTTCCTTCGCGAACCTCTGTTTATTCCCGATCCATTTAAGGAGCTGACCACCACCCCTATTCGCGTGGATGATTCGCGCCATGGGGAACGAAGGAAGGTCCGTTTGCATCGCTCGATTATTGCCGAAGGTGAGTCGTTCGGCAACCGAAAAATATCCTGTTTTTGGATATTGAGTAAGCTCTGATACGCAGCGGAACTGTGTCCAAGCATATTTTCACTGAACGACAGGAGGCTCTTCAAGAGCTCCTCCGCCGAATTCGTGTGGATGCCGGGCTGACGCAGACCGATCTTGCCGAGCGGTTGAAACGCCCTCAATCGTTCGTCTCAAAGATCGAATCAGGCGAAAGGCTGCTCGATGTCCTGGAACTGAAGGAAATATGCGATGCCGTGGGAATCCCTCTGAGAGATTTCGTCACCCGATTTGAAGAGGAGATTTCATGAAACCCAATGGAAGCTTTCTCAAGCAGAATAAGGTATTTTGGGCTCACGTGCGCAGTGTGAGCCAACACCTTGGATATACCGTTAATTGGAAGTGGGCTCCCGAGGAGTTTCGGACATTCAAAGATGGAGAGATCAAGGCAAAGAAGCGCAAAAGGATAAAAATCCCTTCCCGGATTCTCGTCCCTGCAATCGAGGAAATTTGCGCGGCATTAAAAGCGCTGAAGCTGAGGACCGATCACGTTGTTACCGACGCGGGCAAGACAACCGATTTCGGAGCACTTTTACTCCGCTACTTCCAACATCGCGCACATGTAATCAATACCGTCATTAAGCCCAATTTGATGGATGTACCTGATGCAAGGAAGCTTTACGAGAAAGTGCTGGCTAAGGGGAAGCCAGCCAAACATCCGGCGCCAATGAACAAGCAAAAGGGCAAAAAGAAGGCTCCAGCTTATCTCACGGCTCTTGTAAATCTCTTGATAGAGCGTAACTCGCGCGGGTTTACCTGTAATTTCGATCCGATGGAGCTAACGAGCGTCACAAAAAATCGGATGCCGGTCCGTACTCTCGCGCGACGTGTAGACGGAGCATTTCCTCAGATTATTAATCCGGTGGCGCTTTGGGAAATCAAAGAATACTATTACACGACAACGTTTGGCAGCCGAGTCGCAGACGGCATTTACGAATCATTGCTTGATGGACTGGAGTTGGAAGAGTTGTCTCAAAACGAGGGGATCGACATTAAGCATTATCTGATTATCGATTCTCACTATACCTGGTGGGAATCGGGAGGTCGGCCATACCTCTGCCGAATCGTTGATATGCTCCATATGGGATACGTCGACGAAGTTCTTGTTGGCAGAGAAGTCGTGACTCGCTTGCCGGAATTAGTCGGCGAATGGATCGATCTGCTAAAGAAAACACCGCAGGGAGATGAGATCAAAAAGACAGGTGCTATGGGAGCGTCTTAAATCCAAGGTTCCTCCTCGGGCGCAGAACCAAAGGCTGATTAAATAACACTGTGGCCGTATCTTGCGGAGAAAGGACCTAGAGCATTTTCTATTTAATCTGAGGCAAAGAGTGGTATGGTAGGTGGATGCGAACCTACAGTCTTGATCTGCGGGAGCGGATCATAGCGGCGAGAGAAAAGGGGCACACGACTGCGG
>JBEKOV010000096.1:0-22582 GCA_049521415.1 Chthoniobacteraceae bacterium | reverse complement strand
CAACCCCCGAAGCCAAGCGCACCGTCGACTTCCTCGCCACCCAGCCCGGCGTCTTCGCCGCCGCCGCCTTCGTTCAGGGCGCCGCCTTCGCGAGCGCCGACTTCCCGCGCAAGCCGGACCTCGACGCGCTCAGAGACTTCATGGGCTCATTCGTCGACCACACTCACGAGAGCGGCCAGCGCCTCGGCTGGAACCGCGTGCTAACCATTGCCTGCGAGCAATTCCATGCCACCGCCGTCGTCCGCGAGAGCCATTTCATAGTCGCCCTGCATCACGACCGCGTGCTCAGCTCCGTCGCGCACGACGCGCTCATCGCCGCAGCGGACGACTTGAGCAAAGCAAGCACCGCTCCCTAGTCCGGCCCTCGCCACAGGGGGGCTTGCATCTGCGGCGCGATTCGTCTATAAGCATCAACCCGATGCTGGACTATATGCAAAAAGGTGGGCCGCTCATGTGGCTCATCCTCCTCTGCAGCGTTATCGCTGCCGCCATTTTCGCCGAGCGCGTCACCTACTATTACCGGGCGAGCATTCGCCTCGGCGAATTCCTGCGCGGCCTGGCAAATTTAATTCAACGCCGCAATTTCGCCGAGGCCCTCCACGAGTGCGCCGGCACACCCGGCCCGGTTGCCCGGGTCATCCATGCGGCCATCATCCGGCATGAGGCTCCCCGGGAGGAATTGAAGGAGATCGTTCAGGAGGCCGGCCAGCTTGAGATGCCCAACCTGGAGCGGAACCTGGGACTTCTGGGGACCATCGCCCTCATCGCGCCGCTGATCGGGCTGCTGGGCACGGTCACCGGCTTGATCGAAACCTTTGTCACAATTTCCAGCCACAGCGGGCTCGCTAGCACGACCGATCTCTCCGGCGGCATCTACCAGAGCCTCCTCACCACAGCCGCCGGGCTGGTGGTGGCAATCCCTTCTTTTGCGGCGTACAGCTACCTCTCCTCGCGCGTCAATACGCTGATGCGGGATATGGAGCGGGGCGGCATCGAAATAGTCAGCCTTATCGCCGGCGCGCGCGATCCCGAGGATTCCGCCGGCCAGATCATCGATTTCAAGTCCCCGCGGCGGGCGCGCAGCGTGGAGTAAAGCAGTAACCAACGCACCGATCCCGCCCGGGCCGGCGGCCCAGCGCTACAGATGAAGCTCTCCCGGACCGTCAAATTCCATCCGGCCCTCTTCGGCTTGATCCCGATCATTAACGTCCTGTTCCTGGTCGTTCTTTTTTTCTCCGTCAGTTCGCGATTCCTTCTCCAGCCGGGGATTGCGATCACGCTCCCCTTCTCGACCTGGACGCTCGGGCCGCAGAAGAATCCGCAAATCCTTACCATCACCGGCGGATCGTCGCCGGCGATTTTCTTCCGCGACCGGCGCTGGGAGGTGGACCAGATCGGCCAGGCGCTCGCCTCGCCGGATATGAAGGATCACACGCTCATCGTGAAGGCGGATAGCTCCACCCCGTACGCATTGGTGATGCGCGTGGTGAACGAGGGATTGCGCGCCGGCCTGCCGGTGGTGCTGGCCACGGCGCCCGAGCGGTCATGAGCGGGCAACCCGAAGCCAGGGGCCTCGTCTTTCCCGGCGGCGAGGCGAGGATTTACCCGCTTCTCGGCTTCATCGCGCTCTCGGCGTGTGTGCATGCATTTGGATTCTATGTTTTCCAGACTATTTATCCGGCTGCGGCTCACATCGGGCCGCCGCCGGTCCAGGTGAGCCTGCTGATGCCGGGCACGCCCGAGGCGGACGCAATCCTGCGCTGGGTCAATTCGGAGGATCCCGCGCTTGCGGCAGAGCCGGCCAAGGCGCCCATCCCCGATCTGATGAGTCTGCCGTATATCCCCTCCTACCGGACCGTCCACGCACGCCCGGCCATGGCGCCGACCAACGAACCGGCCCTCCCGTATCCCGCCGGCGTAAGCGGCCTGGATCTCGTCCAAATGGCCGCGGCCCATCCCACCACCGCTCCGCCCCCACCGGCTCCCACGGCAACCGCGCTTATTTTCTCCGGTCCACTGAAAGACGCGGCGCTCGATCTGCTGCCCTCGCTGGCCGGGCTGCGAGAGGCGGACGTCGGCGAGTTGCGGCCAGCGCGTTATCTCCTGGGCGTTTCGGGCGAGGGCGAGGTGCGGTACGTGTTCCTCCAGGATACCTCGGGTGACAAGACGCTGGATGAGAGCGCAAGCCGGGTGCTGGAGCAGACCCGGTTTCGCGAATCAGATACGGGGATGACCTGGGGATTTGCGACGTTCTATTGGGGGTCCGCCGTTTACGCGCCGCCGGAGGAGGGCGCGCAATGATCAACGCTTCGCTCAGCACGCTGGTTTTCGTGTACCTGGGGATATTCCTGGTGTTGATTTTCGGGAATTGGATCGCCTGGAACATCAGCCGGCTGCGCGCGGAGCGGCAGGCGCTGCGGCACCGGCTGCGGTGCGCGCTCTGCTCGTTCGAATTCGAGGACGAGTCGAATGATCTGCTGCCGAGATGTCCGAGGTGCGGAAGCCTGAATGAACGCATGCCGTTTCGCCGGCTTTAGATTTCTGCAAAGTTTTGCAAACCGTCTTGTGTAGCGAGCGCCGGGTCGCGTAGAATCAAGTAAGGCGCATCACCAATCGAGTTTCGGACGAGCCGATGGGGATGGTACGCTGACCGATTGCCATGATCGAAAACGGTAAAATATTAGCCCCCCCATTGATTTGCGAATGCCGGTTTCAAAGGAGTGACGTGCAGAGGCTTCCCAAAACCGAGATACCGCGATACGTTCGGTAAACGCCCTAAGAAAGCTCAGCCATGACCCCCGCTGGCGCATTCCTCGTTACCATTGCATTATTGGCCCTTCCGATCGAGGTGATCGCACAGGGGGACTATAATCCGGCGGCGGACCTCGCGAAGATTTACGACGCCGGGGTCAGCGCTTTCGAGCATGGCGACTACCAGACAGCGATCTCGAAACTCGAGCAGGTGGCCCAGCAGGCCGGGCCAGACGCGAAACTGGAACCGCTCTATTTCACGCTCGGGGCGGCTTATTACAACCTTCAGCAATTTCCGAAGGCCATCGAGACGCTGAAGACTTACCAGAGCAAGTATCCGCGCGGGGCCCGCTACCGGGACGCGACTTTTTCGATCGGGCAGGCGGCGTTGTTCATCAAGGACTATGACGAGGCCGCGGCGCAGTTTTCGCGGCTCTTCAATGTGCCGCAGTTCCGCGAGCAAGCGATGTACGATGCCGGTTACGCCTACAAGGAGGGGGGGAAACCCGACGAGGCGATCCGGACGCTGGAGACGCTGATATCTCCCGAGATCGGGACGGCGATGGCGCTGAAGGGAGCAATGATGCTGGTGGAACTTTACGGCGCCAAAAATGAGTCGGACAAGGCCGACGAACTGATCGTAAAGATTCTTCAAAAGCCGCAGCTTGTCGAGAACCTGGGCCGGTTCGATGCCATCGCGGTGCAATTGGCGGACAGTTACCTCAATAACGGGCGGGACGCGGAGGCGCTGGCGACTTATCGCCTTGTCCGGTCGCGCGACGAGGTGATTGCGTTCCAGGTCAACCGCGTCAACGCGATCCAGAAGGTGCTGGACCAGGTCCTGGCGGTGATGCGGGCCGATCCGAAGAACTACTCGCAATACATCGGCCGCATCAACCAGATCGGCAGCCTGCTCGACGATGCGAAGAAGGTGCTCGATGACGCGCGGAAGATGCCGAACTTTACCCCGGCGCTCTATGTGCGGATGGCCCGCTGTTATTATGACATGAATCGCAAATGGGAGGCGGCGGTCGCTTATGAGCAGGTAATCGAACAGTTCCCGCACGCGAAGGAGCGCGCGACGGCGATCTATGCGGCGATGGTGGACCTGGCGGAATTGAACCGGCCGGATTCCGCGCGGGCCATGGGCGAGGAGTACTTGAAGGAATTTCCGCAGGGGACCGATGCGGATACCGTGGGCTATCTCATGGGTGCGACCGCGCTCCAGGAGAATGATCCGCAGGCGGCGGAGACTTACTTTGGCCGGATGATCGCGAAGCGGCCGAACAGCACTTACCGGGAGGAAATGCGGTTCATGATGGGCAACGCGAAGTTCGAGGAGGGGAAATTCGACGATGCGATCCAAATTTATCAGCAATATGAGACCGATTTTCCCAGCGGCGCTCACTTCGAGGAGGCGCAGTTTCGGGCGGCCGTTGCGCTGGTCTTCGACGCGAAATACGAGAAGGCGATTCCGGCCCTCGAGGACTATCTTAATAAATATCCGAGCGGCGCATTCGCGTCGGACGCGCGATACCGGCTGGCTGTCTGTTACTACGCCGCCAGCCAGTTCGATGATGTAATCAAGCGCTGCACCGCCTGGGAGAAGGATTATCCGGGCAACGAGCAGCTTGGCGAGGTGCTGGCGCTGGAGGCCGATTCCCTGGCCGCGAAGGGGGACAACAGCGGGGCGACCGATACTTACATTCGCTCTTACAAGGCCGCGACGACCGACGAGGTGCTGACTTACTCGCTCTTCGAGGCGCAGAAATACCTTCAAAGGGCGGGCGACTGGACGCGGATGAGCGACATGTTCCAGGATTTCGTGAATAACCATCCCGATCACGCGGCGGTGCCGATGGCGATGTACTGGGTCGGAAAGGCCAAGGCCCACGACGGCAAACTGGACGAGGCGAAGCAATATATCGCCGCGAACATCAAGAAGTATATCAATGACCCGAATAAGGAGGGGGTCGAGCAATTGCTGACGCTGCTTGCGCAGCTTTGCGCGCACCGGCCCCCGCCACCCGCACCGGTTACGACGGGAACCGGCGCAACGGTCTCCGGCACCACGATCGCCGAAGCGACGCCGACGCCGGCGCCGGTGGTCGATCCGGACACGGAACTCAAGACGCTGCTCTCCGGGGATGCTTCCGGCAATGAAACAAGCAAGGCGCGCATCCTCTTTGCCAGGTCCGAAATGGCGCGCCTGAAGAGAAAGCCGGCGGACCAGGATGCGTTGATCGGCCAGATCGCGCAATTCAAACCTGAAGACCTTAGCCCGACCCTCCTGGCTGTTTCCGGTGATTATCTGCTGGCAAAGGGAGAAACGGACAGGGCGGCGCTGATGTACCAGCATTTGATGGATACTTATCCCAAGAGCACCGTGCTCGACTCCGCTTACAACGGGCTAGGCCAGATCGCGCTCCGGAAGAATGACAATGAAAGGGCGCTAAGCCTGTTTACCGAGGCCATCGACGAGGTCGGCGCGGTGCAGAAACTAAAGGATGTCACCATTGGCAAAGCGAAGGCGCTGCTGGCGCTCGGCAGGCTTACCGAGGCGCAGAGTGTCTTCGAGCAAGTAGCATCCATGCGGGAATGGCGGGGCGAGGCGGCGGCGCTCGCGGTTTATTCGCTCGGGGAGATCCAGTTCAAGCAGAGCAACTGGGCGGAGGCTAATGCTTACTTCCAGCGCGTCTATGTCGCTTACCAAAGGTTTCTGCCATGGGTGGCCAAGTCTTATCTCATGAGCGGCGACTGCTTTCAGAAGCTCGGGAAGACGCCCGAGGCGGTGCGGACTTACCAGGAGATGTTGCGCAATGACAAGCTGGCCGGTTTTCAGGAGACCGATGAAGCCCGCAAACAGCTCGCTTTGCTTGCCGGAGGAGGCCGGGGATGAAAAGGTACGTGGCCATCGCACTGATGATTGCGGCGCCGGTCCTGGCGCAGCAACCGGCCATCAATATCATCCTCAAGGATGGCCGGACCGTCAGCACCACGCAGGCGCTCGGGCGGAGCGGCGATTCCGTGATGGTGACCGTGCCCGTGGGGGCGAACCAGCAGGGCCAGATGGGTTACGATGTGAGCACGATCAGCCGGATTGAATTTCCCGAGCCGCCACAGATCGGCACAGCCATTGACTTACTCGCCGCGGGAGAGACCGACCAGGGCATCGCCCAACTGGCGCCGGTGCTCGCTTACTATGGGCCATTCCGCGACGTGCCCGGGAATTGGTGGGCGAGGGCGGCGGTGCTGACGATCAATGCCTTGATTGAATCCGGGCGCGAGAACGAGGCGGCGCCGCTGGTCGCGGAGCTTTCGAGTTGCCAGGGCGATCCGGAGGCCGTTTGTGCAGCGGACGTCCAGCAGGCCGCGGCCATGGCCCGCGCCGGCAGCTATGAAGAGGCGCTGAGATCGCTCGATCCGGTCATCGGACAAAGCCAGAACAAGGATATTCTCGCCCAGGCATGGCTCTGCAAGGGCGAAAGCCTGTTCGCGCTACGGCGCCTGGAGCCGGCGATCCTGGCTTATCTGCACGTGCCGGTGTTTTACCCCGATGAAAAGCTCCTGGTGCCGCGTGCCATGCTCGGCGGCGCGAAGGCCATGATCGCATTGCAGGACCGCAAGAGCGCCAAAGATCAGCTCGTTGAGCTGGTCAAAAACTATCCCTCCTCGCCGCAGGCAGCCGTGGCGAAAACCGAACTCGACACCCTCGATAAAGACCAGAACCAAAAGCCATGAAAGTAAAACTCCTCATCATCGCCGCGGCCCTGTCGCTCGGCGCAGCCGCCCTCCATGCCCAGGAGGCCGCCTCCTCCGCCGCACCGCCGGCCATCCACCAGAAAACCCTGTTCCAGCAGATCGCCGATGGCGGCTGGGTCATGTTCCCCATCGCGTTCTGCTCGATTTTTACCGTCTATCTCATCGGCGACGGGATTCTTCGCACCAGCTCGAAGAAAGCCGCGCCGGCCGAATATGAGGCGCAGGTCAAACAACTCTTCCGCCAGGGCGACTATGTCGGCGCTTATAACTTTTGCAGGGATAATCCATCGCCGCTGACCAATGTCCTGCGCACCGGCATCAGCCTTTTGGGCGATGGCAAGCAGATCGCCGAGGAGGGGATGCTGGGCGAACTGGCAAAGGAGAACGGCAAGATACAGACCTGGATCAGTTACCTCTCGGTCATCGGCGTTTGCGCGCCGATGATCGGTCTGCTGGGCACCGTCACCGGCATGATCCGCGCCTTCGCGACACTCGGCAGTTCGGGCATTGGCGATCCTTCGAGCCTTTCCTCGGCCATCGGCGAGGTGCTGACCGCGACGGCCAGCGGCCTTATGATCGCGATCCCGGCCTTCGGCGCGTTTTACTTCCTGCGCAACCGCGCGGCGGGCGCCATGCACCGCATCCAGGACACGATCAACAGCCTCTTCCGCAAGATGCCGTACGAGTCGCTGGCGGACGTCCACATTGGCGATGAGGAGCTTTACGCCGCGCTGCCAAACTGGGTCCAGCAGTCCGAGTCCGCCATCTTGAGCGAAGAATCCCCCGTACAATCGTAAGTCAATGAACGCCCCCCCGAAACATTCTCCCCGGAGGCCTCGCTGATATGGCCGGCAGCGCCGGAGGAGGCGAAGGTGAGCCGGAGTTCCAGGTCGCGCCGATGATCGACGTGCTGCTCACGATCCTGATCTTCTTTATGACCATTACTTCCGCGCAGGTCCTGAAGGTGGACAAGACGATCAAACTGCCCGTAGCTCCCGACGCGCAAAAGAAAGACAGCCAGCGCTCCGAAGCCATTGTCAACGTCCGGTGGAACCCGGCGACCCGGAAGGCCACCTTCGTCTATAACGACATCGCTTATACCGAGAGTTCCCAACTCGTCCCGCTGCTGAAAAGCGCGAAAGCAGCCGGGGACAAGAAAATCTCCGAGAGCCAGAACCAAGAGTTCCGGATCGTCATCCGGGGCGACCGGGACGTGCCGGCCATGCATGTCTCCGAGGTGATGGACGCCGCGGCCGCGGCCGGGATTGCGGATATCTCCTTCGCGGCCATGAACAAGGATTAAGTCAAAGATGAAACGGCTCGAACTCAACAGCAACGAAGGGAACATCGGTTTCCAGATCGCGCCGATGATCGACGTGGTTTTCGTCATCATGCTTTTTTTCATGGTCATGGCGGGGCAGGTCAAGGTGGAGAAGGAACTCAACAGCCAATTGCCCGGCGTCTCCGAAACGTCCGCGCCGACCGACTTTGTCGATGAGCAGATCATCAACATCGGCGAGGACGGTTCGGTGAGCCTCAACGACGAGCCGATGGACACGCCGACGAGCCAGGACCTGCCGGCGCTCAAGGCCACCCTGATGCGCCTGAAACAAGCTTCCGACGCCGCCAAGTCGCCGACGCTCGTCACGATCGTGAGCGACGAGCAGGCGAAATACAGCCGGACCATGGATGTATTGGATGCGCTGGCGGTGGCGAAGATCGACAACGTCAGCTTCACCGTCAACGACGACGACGACCAGCAATGAATGGCGCATCTCACATGCTCGATCGGAAGCCGAACTTATGGAGGCGGGTGCTCAATAACCGCTTTCTGTTCATCAGCATCATCGCGCATCTGCTCTTCGTGATGGCGGCCACCATCTTCGTGGTCCAGACCGTTACTTCCCGGAAGCTTACATTTACCAGCGCCCCGACGTCGCCCAATCCCAGCCAGCAGTCCCTCGAGCACGAGGTGTCGATGGCGAAGAAACATAGCTCCATGGGAGCGCCGGTCCAGGCGCGGCGCATCGCGACGACCGGCATCGCGAGAATCACGTTGCCGGAGATGCCGGCCATCTCCACCGCATCCGACTTTACTCCCGGCACGATGGCCGGGATGGGCGGCTTCGGCGAAGGGATGGGACTCGGCATGGGCGGCGGTGGTGGAGGGGGCGGTGGCGGCGGCGGGCTTACCATGTTTGGGCTGCGCAACTCGGGACCCGGATTGCCCGGGCACTTCTATGACCTGAAACAGCTTCGAGACCGGATGCCTTCCGGTGTGACGGTTCCCGATTACACGGATATCGTGCGCAGTTTCGTGCAAAACGGCTGGCATGAGAACGATTTCTCCAGGAAGTATTACCGCGCATCGATCACTCTCTACGCCACTCAAATATTTACACCGGAGTTCCCCGCTGAATTGGCGCCGCAGGCGTACGGCGTGGAGAAGGAGGTCCAGCCCAAGTTGTGGGTGGCGCTCTATCGCGGGCTCGTTTCGCCGCCGGAATCTGGCGTTTACCATTTTGTCGGGGCCGGGGACGACGTCATGATGGTCCGGTTCAATGGACAAAACGTACTCGACCGCTGCTTCGAGATACAACTGGAGGGCAAGCCGCCGTTGGTCAAAGCCACGAAGAATTACCAATACGATTGGAGAAACCCCGGCGGGACGAACATCCCGAACGGATTTGCCCGCGGCCCCGGCGTCTCGGCCGAAGCGGGAGAATTCTATCCGATCGAGATTCTCATCGGCGAGCAACCGGGAGGATACAGCGGATTTGCGCTGCTGATCGAGAAGGACGATGTGGAATACCAGAAAGATCCAGGGGGCAATCCGATCTTCCCGATATTTCGACTCGCAAATGAACCGCTGATTCCGCCCCCTCCGGGATCTGGAAACTTTGCGCCTCATATGGACAACGGACCAATCTGGCAATCAAAGGCCCCCGGGATGGGCGACGACGGTCTGGACGAGGACTCCGAGTCCATCTTCCACTAACGGCCGCCGGCCCCCGAGGGAGCCGATGGTCAAGAAGCTGGGCCGGAACGGGATTGACGCGTTTGCCTCCGCGGATGCGTTTTGGCTCTTGCCACGGGCCGGTTCGCCTCCCAAGATGGGCCATGGCAGCAGACTCCTCTCGATCCGCCGCTGTTGACGATGCGTTCTACCAGCCGGCGGATTCTTTTTTTCCCGCCCAACAGGGCACGGCCCTGACGTACGACGATGTCACGCTGGCAACGCAGTACTCGGAGATTCTTCCGCGCGACGCCAGCCTGGAGACCAGCCTCGCCGAGCGGCTCCAGCTCCAGATCCCTATCATCTCCGCGGACATGGATACGGTCACGGAGTCACGGATGGCCATCGCCATGGCGCTCAATGGCGGCCTGGGGCTGATTCATTATAATATGCCCGAGCGGCAGCAGCTCTCGGAAGTGACGCGGGTGAAATACCACGTGCATGGGCTGATCCAGGAGCCGATCAAGGTGTCGCCGGACCAATACATCGGCGATGTGCTGACGCTGATCGAGGAGCGGCATTTTTCATTCAGCACATTCCCAATCGTCGATAACAAGGAGCGGCTGCTGGGTTTGCTGCCCGGTCATGTGGTGCGACCGCGCTACGCCGCGCGGAAGGTGAGCGAGGCGATGATGCCGCGATCAAGCGTGCAGACCATTGCGGAGCGGGAATTGCAGCCGGACCCGATCGCGCGCGCGGACAAATTTTTTAACGAACACATCGGCATTCACAAGCTGCTGGTGGTGGATGACGAGGATCGGTTGCGCGGGCTCTTTACGTTGAGCGACATCGAGCGGATCAGCCAGGAGAAGGCGGCGCCGCTGAAGCCGGCGCGGGATTCGCAATTCCGGCTGATCTGCGGGGCGGCGGTGTCGGCGACGCGGAACTCGACAGGCGAGCTGGACCAGGAGCGGATCGCGCGGCACGTCGGAGCGCTGGTGGATCGCGGGGTCGACGCGGTGGCGATCTCGACGGCGCATGGTTTCAGCAAGGGTGTGGGAGAGACCGTGCGGCTGATTCGCGACTCGTTCCCGGAGCTGCCGATCATCGCGGGCAATGTCACGAGCGCGGGCGGGGTCGAGTACCTGGCACAATGCGGAGCGGATGCGATCAAGGTGGGACAGGGCCCGGGCTCGATTTGCACGACGCGGATCGTGGCAGGGGTGGGCATCCCGCAATTGACGGCGCTGTACGTGTGCGGCAAGGCGGCGCAGGAAACAGGTGTGACGATCATCGCGGACGGCGGCATTGCGAAGAGCGGCGACATCGTCAAGGCGCTCACGCTCTCCCATGCGGTGATCTGCGGCGGGCTGCTGGCCGGCTGCCCGGAAGCGCCGGGGCAAATCATGGAAATCAATGGGAAGCTGTACAAACAATACCGCGGCATGGGCAGCCCGGCGGCGATGAAGGCGGGATCGGCGGCGCGTTACGGACACGCGAAGGACACTGCGCGGAAGGCGGCGGCGGAAGGGGTCGAGGCGCTAAAAGAAGTGTCGCCGTCGCTGGATACCGTGATGACGCAATTGGTGGGCGGGGTGCAATCGGGCATGGGTTACCTGGGCGCGCCGAACCTGGCGGACTTGCGGCGGCGGGCGCGATTCGCGCGCATTACGCCCGCGGGACAGCGGGAGTCCGCGCCGCATGATATCGTCGAAGTGAAGACAGGAACCTCGATCAGCTAACATTTTCCGAAGGGAACGTCCGCACATTTTACGCAGGCTGCGCGCCGCCGGCGCAGAGTGCTCCGCCCGCATCCGTTACGGTGGAGCGAATTGAATCGAACCGGCTTCGCTCGTGCCGGTGAATTCGCCGGCCCCGAAATTCAGGCCGTCCTGAAATACGGCTCCGTGAAAGGACCGCGTTGCATTCTTCGCGCCGGGAGTCGGATCTTTGAAGGTGCCGCTGAAGAGGCCATTGGCGGTGGTGATGGTGATGGTCATATTATCGGGCGCCGGGCTGCCCAGGAATGTGACCTTATTGTTAGTGCCGAGGAAGCCTTCGATATTGATCGGGGCCGAAGCGAGATTACCGTCGTTCAGTTCGAATTCGATGACGCCGTTGGTAGCGGTAATGACCATCTGGTTTTTGGCCGGCTTGATGTAGAGCGAGCCATAGAGGTTCACCTCCGTGGCGAATGGATCGGGATCGTAATTGCCCTTCGTCGTCGGCTTGAACCAGCTTACCGGGCCGTCGAGGTTGCCGTTCACGGTATTTTCAAGAGTGATGGTGCCTACGATGCATCCGCCCTTGCTGTACAGCGGCACATAGAGGGCCCAAGTGCCATTCGATGCAAGACCGCCACCGGCGGTGAAGGTTGTTCCATCACCGAGTTTTCCGGTGGCGCTGATGGCGCCGGACTTACTGATGGTCATCTTTCCATAACCGACACCCTGCGGCTGATCCGGCGACGCGGGAGGCGGCAGGCGCAAGGTGTAAGCGGTCGCGGTTGCGGACGTGACGAGTTCGTTCGCGTCGAAATCGAACTGCACGGGGCCGGTCAATGTGCCGGTGATGGTCCTGCCGGTGTCGGTGTCGACTAATTGCAACTGCAACGTGTAACCCGATTTCACCGCCATGCCGGCGCCGCTGCTGTCGAACGTTCCCGTCAATCGAGTGGTTGCGCCGGCGAGTTCGACCGATGCGGAAAAGGAATTCTTCGTCGAGATGGCAACGGTCACCAGGCCCGAAGTGGCGTTGCTGGTACCGGAGATTGCGGCCAGATATTTGCCGGCGAAGTCGCTCGTGAAGAGAAGCGTGGTGAAAGACGAACCAATCCCATAACCGGTGCCACTATCGCTGACGCCGACAGCCCTGAAGTAGTAAGTGGTATTCTCGAGAAGCTGGCTGATATTCGCGAAGAAATTCTCGGACGAAGCGCCGGAGAAGCTGGTGTTGGTGCCGGTGATCGAACCGTAATTCGTGTCCAGCCCATACTCAAAGTAAGCGGAGGTGGTGAAGCCATTCGGGTTCACGGATCCATTCAATATTGCAACCGTCGCCCCAATGGGACTCGCGGCATTGGTGGTCACAGTGGGAAGCGGATTGCCCATCAGCGTAGTGAATGTCTGATCGCTGCCGCTGACGATGCCGTTCACATTCGAGCCGGTAACCTGGAAGTGATAAGTCGTGTCCGCGGTAAGATCGATGATCCCGGCGGCAACAGGTGAACTGGTCGTGCCGCTGCCGATATCCTGCGACGCAGTGACCATGCCGTAAGTGCCGGTGAGGCCGTACTGGAAGGTTACGGAGGTATCGGCGCCGTTGGGATTGACCATGCCGTTGAGAGTCGCCGTGGTGCTGGTGAGCTCCGTCGCCGAGCCCGTCATAACAGTGGGAGACGAAGTTCCAGTAAGAACGGCGGTCATAAAAGTCATATCGCCACCGGGGCTTATGCCGGCGGAATTCGAGCCGGTGACTTGAAAATGATAGAGCTTATTGGGCGTGAGGCCGAACAGGTGCTTTGAGACCGGCACGCTGTTGGTGCCGGTGCCGATATCGACCGAGGCGCTGGTCTGCCCGTAAGTCCCGGAGAGCCCGTACTCGAATGCCACCGTGGTATCGCCGTTGTTGGGATTGACCATGCCGTTCAAGGTGGCCGAAGTCGCGGTTACGAGGGTCGCGGAACCGGTGGCGACGGTGGGAGCAAGCACGAGGGCGCCGGTGGTGAAAGTCATGTCGCCGCCGGGACTGACGCCGTTCACATTCGAGCCGGTCACTTGAAAGTGATAAGTGGTACTTGGCGCGAGGCCGCTCAAGTTGGCGACCACGGGCTGAGCCGAAGTGCCGCTGCCGACATTCTGCGACGCGGTAACCGAGCCGTAAGTGCCGGTGAGGCCGTACTGAAACATTGCCGAGGTGGCAAAGCCATTGGGATCGACCGTGGCGTTCAAAGTGGCCGACGTGCCAGTAACATTTGCCGCGGTACCGGTCAGCGCGGTGGGCGGCGGACTCGCGGGCAGCAAGGTAAAGACCACGTCGCTGCCAGTGGTGGTGGTTACCGTGTTGGTCGCATCAACCCGGAAGTGATACGTGCTGCCGGATATGAGGCCGCTCACATTGGCGGCGACGCCCGTGCCGGAGATGCCGAGCGGGACGAGCTGCGCGGCGGTGGTAAAGCCGTAAGCGTTGGTGGGCCCGTATTCAAACGTGACCGACGCGTGATCTCCATTCGGGTTGACGATGCCATTGAGGATGGAGGACGTGCCGGTGATGCTCGTGGCCGTGCCTGTTGTGACAATCGGCGCAAAGACAGCGGTCGCAGTGACGGTGCCAGTGGTGACGATCAATTGACTCGAGTCCGAACCGGTAAGCGTCGTGAGAGCGACGTTATCGACCAGGAAACTCGCCTCGCCGCTCGCATCGATCTGCAACGAGAACTCCGCGGTAGCCTTTTCTGCGCCGCCATCGAACGTGCCCGTGGAGCTGCCGGACGCGGTCGTGCCATTTGCGATGACCTGGCCATTGATGGGGATGGAGACCTGCTGCTGCGTAGCTCGCGCCGCCAGGGCGCCAAGGAGAAACAGGCACGCGGCGATGAGGACGGGCCAGAAAGCCGGGCCGGGCTTCGCGTGGACAGCAATGCGGAGGGGGTTGCGCGTCATCGGTTGTCGTTTGAAGGGAGGATTTCTCGCTACCGCCCGGCGCCGCTTTGGATAGCCGAGCTTCCCCGTTTAGTCAATTCCGCGAGCCTTGGCCACCCCCGGGCCGCAGGTCAGATTCCGTGCTACAAAACCGACCTCACTCTCGAACCATTCGTTCTTCCCGGCAACCGCCGCGGCTGCGCCCAAGCGGTTACGGTGGCGGTGCGAAAATGACCGAGCCCGTTTCGGTGGTGCCGGAGAACTCGCCGAGGCCAGAATTGAACTCCTGAAAGACAGCTCCTTTAAAGGTCCGTTTGGCGTTCCTTGCGCCGGGCGTCGGGTCCTTGAACGAGCCGGTAAACAAACCGTCGGAGGTGGTAAAGGAGATGCTCACATCGTCGGGAGGGGGCGTGCCAAAGAAGACCTTGTCGGTAGTCTCGAGTGTGCCGGAGATTACGAGCGGGGACGGGTTCAGATTGCCGTTGGCGAAATTGAACGCCAGATAGCCGCCGGTGGAAGTGATGATGGGCGTGCCCCTTGCGGGCTTCATATAGGTCGAGCCGTAAAGAAGCACCTGCGTCGAAAATCCACCGGTGGCCCCCGATAGAGGCTTGAACCAGTTCAGGAGACCGTCGAGGTCTCCATTCAAGGTGCTCTCAAAAGTCAGGGTGCCGACAATGCAACCCTTGTCGCTCTTGTAAAGCGGCTTGTAGAGCGCCCAGTTGCCATTCATGGCGAGCGCGCCGCCGGCGCTGAGCGTGGTGCCGTCGCCCAGTTTTCCAGTGACGGTGATCGAGCCCGTCTTGCCGAGAGTCAATTTGCCGTAGCCATAGCCCTGCGGCAAAGACGTGTCGAGTGGAGGCTCCAGGCGCACGGTATAGGCCTGCGCGGAGGCGGTCGTGACCAGCTGATCGGCGACAAAATCCGTATTCTCATTGCCAGTCACGGCACCCTGGACTGTGAGGCCGCCGGTGCCAGTGCTCACCAGTGACAGGTTGAGTGTGTCGCCGGATTTGATCGAGACTGCAGTGCCAGTGCTGGATACTTTCCCTGAGAACGAGACTTTCTTATCCGCCAATTCTACCGAGCCCGAAAATGACGAGCCGGTGGTCACGGTGAATGATGCCAGGCCTGACGAGGCGCTGTCGGTCCCCGTGATTGCGCCGGCGTATTTGCCCGCGAAGGAGGCGACAGTAAAATGGGTGTGAAACGTTTTATCCAGACCTGTCGAAGTGCCGCTCGCATTCGTCGCGACAATCGCGTAATGATAGGTGCTATCCTCCATTAGGGGACCGGCTCCCTCAACAAGATTCAGGGTCCCGCTCTTTTTCAGGAAAGTAAACTCGTTAGTGGTAGAAGTGTAAGACGCAGTCAGCCCGTAAACAAACCACCCCGTGGTTGTCTGTCCCTCCGGAACGACCGTGCCGTGCAAATCGGCACTTATTGCGCCGACATCCGCAGATCCAGTTGTCACGACCGGCGCTTGACCATTCGCGCGTAGCGCCATGCTTGCGAGGAGGAAAAAAACTGCAAATATAGGGCGCCAAATTGATCGCAACGGCGGTGTGCCGTTGGTTGCCGAAACCGTGCGTTTGGTCATGGTCAGTCTCCCTTCTTGAGCGCTTCTTGCTACTTCCCTGCGGCGTGTTGCGTATCGAAAATGCCTCCCTTCGTCAATGGATTATGCCCCAGCAGGTGGACTCGGACGTGGAGATTTCGCCCAAATCCGTGCTACAAGGTCCGCTAACAAAGCGACATACAGGAAACAAAAGGGTTCGTAGGCGAAGCGGTACCGGGCATTGGTGACGCCGACGAAAGTGGCCGCATACCATACGGCGAGCATCACCGGCGCCCATGCGAGATGCACGCGCCGCGCCGGATCGGGCCAGAGCATTGCCGCGAGCATGCCCAGCAGGGCGAGCGGATAAAACCAGGGCAGGCCCGGCATTACATTCAGCCCACCCGGGACGCCGCCGGCGAAATCGTGAACCCAACGCGCGTGGCGCGCGGGCCGGTCGGCTGTGCGCCACCAGACGAGCGCACGATTCCACGCTGTCTGGAGGCTGCCGAGCCAGGCGACGCTTTCCGGCCGGTAATGAGTCTGGATGAAATCGCGCAGGGCGGTTTCGTCGAGCGATCTGCCGGTCAAACCTTTCGCCAGCGCGGCGTACATGGACTTATCCTTGGTCGCGAGCCATGCCTCCGCCTGGCTGGTGTGAAGGGCGTGCTCGCTAAATTGATAGGCGCTCCAGCTATCGACCGCGGTTTGGAACTTATCGAAAGGGATTTCAATCGCCTGCCCCGGATGGGCGAATATGGCGTCGAGACATAGGTTGCGTAGTGTACTATTGAGGAGTTTGCGATAGGCGCGGTCGTTTTTCGCGCGGGCCCGCAGGTAGGGCTCGATGGCATCGCGCACTTCCTTGGATACCTTGACCAATTGGAGCGGGTCGCCATCGAATTGCGCGCGCACCTTGTCGCGCAGCGGAATGATATAAGGCTCGATGCCGGGCGAGAACCGCGACTTATCGGGGGCGAGCTGGATAAGCGAGGCATAGAGCAACTGCGGCGCCGTGCTCTGGCGAACAACGAGCGCTCCCGCCAGCGCCATGAGCAGCATGGTGGCGGCGCATTTTGCAAGCCTGCGCCATTGCCCCCACAGGACCAGCGCGGCGAGCAGCAGGCCGAACGCAAAGAAGAGCCGCCCCTCGGGACGCGCGCCCGCGGCGCACACAAGCGCGGCCAGCAGCAAAGCGAAGCGCGCGCGCGATTGCCGCCGCACCCAGAGCGTGCCGGCGAGCGCGAGAAAGACGAGCGCGAATAGATACTCCGATTCGCCCATGATGGTCTGCTCGTACCAGAGCATCATGGGATTCGCCGCGACAAAAAGCGTGACGGGCACGATGAACCAGCGCCAGAAACGAAACCAAAGCCGCGTGAGCGCGCCGCTCATCGCCGTGGCGGCGAGGCCGAGGAGATGCTGGCCGAGCGGAATGGCAATGAGCGCGGGAATGTGGAGGAGAAAGGGAATTGTAAACAGGACCGGCACGAGGAAGCCGCGCTTGCCATCGACGAAGAAGCTCCAGTTCCTGAGCAGGTGGTACGGCGTCTCGAGATACTCGGCGGAATCGTATTGGACGTAGCCCCATGGCATCCGGATGGTGAGGGCGACGCGGAGCGCGACACCCACGAGCAGCGCGGGAATGCACCAGCGGAGGACCTGCCGGACGGTCGCGTCCGCGGCGAGCCGGCGGAGGACGCCGGGGCATTTGCCGGCCAGGTTACCCGCGGCGTTCACTTGCCGGAGGATTTGATTTCGCCGGCCTCGAGGATTTCGCTCACGGGCTCGGAGGGCTTTTCCATCACGTCGAGGACCATGGCCTGGAGAAGCATCTGGAAGCCGAGCAGCATCGGCAGCATCGCGAGTGCGACGGTGCCGGCGCTTTGGTTGGCGCCTTCCTCGACATTCGCGCTCCAGCGCCACGCGCCAAATGCGCCGCCCCCGATGAAGAGAAAGAGTCCGACCACGAGGAAGACGCTCACGATGTTGATATCGTAAATGAAGTATCGCCACCAAATGCGGTGCAGGAATCCGCCGAGTAACTTGCCGGGGAAGGTCATGAGCGCGCGCATCGGGTTGAGGGAGGAATTTTCATCGGCGTAGAGCGCGGGGATGGGCACATCGACGGCGACGGCGCGGACGACGTTCAATTGCACGAGCAGGCTGATCTCGAAAAAGTAACGCCTGTCGAGCAGGTGAAAATTGACGAGGCCCAGCGCGCCGCGGCGCAGCGCAAAGTAACCGTTCGTGGGGTCCGAGACGTGCCAGAAGCCGCTCGCGGCCTTGGTCAGCAAGGTGAGGCCGAAATTGCCGGCGCGCCGCGCGAAGGGCATGGCGCGCAAGGCCTGAAGATCGAAGAAACGGTTGCCTTTTGCGAAATCTGCCTTGCCTGTCGCGAGCGGGGCGATGAGGCGCTTCAGATAACGCGCATCCATCTGGCCGTCGCCGTCCATTTTCACGATGATCTCCGCATCGGTCTCCAGCGCGGCCTTGTAACCGGTGATCATCGCGCCGCCGACGCCTTGATTCGTCTCATGGAAGAGGATGTGCAGCGAGGGATGCCCGCATTGGTCGCGGAGGAATTCGCCCGACTTCTCGGGGCATTTGTCATCGACCGCGAAGATGTAATCGACCTGGCCGAGTAGTGACTCCACAACGCCGGCGATCTTGTCCCGGACGCGGTAGCAGGGGATGACGACGGCCACCCGGACGCGAGCGCGTACGGCGGGGGAATCAATGGCCGGCGAGGAAATCACTGTAGGGGACGATCTTAAAGCCCGCCGCGAGGAGAGACTCAAGCCTTTCGATGGTCCGGGCGCGGTTGACGTAGAGGAGTTTGTTCATCAGCCAACTGCGCCTGACGCCGCGGCTCATGACGCGCTCCTGCGCGGCATCGATGTCGTAGGGATGAAAGTAGCCGACGATCGGCTCGCCGCGCCGGCCGCACTGGATGAATTTTTGACGGACGAGCGGCATGGGCAGGCAGCGAAAATAAGTGCCGGCGCCAACGGGGACGCGCAACGGGCCATATTGGCCGACGGTGACGGGAAGCTCGTAGATTCCATCGACCGTGCGCGGGGCGGCGCCGAATTCCGGCCAGCCGTACAGCGGGTTTGGCGCGGGGAGGACGGAACTGGAATATTTGAAGCCGAGCTCGGCCAGGAGGGCGTGCGCCCATGCGGTCGCGCGGGTGAGCGAGAGCATCGGCGCGCGGAAACCGGTCACGGGGCCCTTCGCACAAGCGCGGACGGCGTCGAGATTGCGCCGCAAATCGTCGCGCAGGGATGCGGGAGTGTGCTCGGTGAGCGGGAAGTGCGTGTGGGTGTGGCAGGCCAGTTCGTGGCCCTCGGCGGCGATGGCGCGGACGGTGTCCGGGAAGCGCTCCGCGATTTCGCCCACGACAAAAAATGTGCAGCGCATTTTCGCGCGGCGGAGAAAGGCGAGCAGCCGCTCGGCCAACTCCGGGAGCGGCGTGCGGCGGAAATTCTCATGCCCCGCGGCGGCGTAGAATTCCTCGAAATCGACGGAGAAGAGAAACGTGTTCACTGGAACGGTCGGAAAGAGGTGATGCGCTGCGCGGCTTCAAAATTGGGCCGCGGGTTTTGAAAGACGAACCCGGTGAGACTGTCACTGCGGAAGGGGGGATTCAATCCCAGGGCTTCCATGGATTTGAGGCCGGCGAGGATGAGGGGCCATGGGACCGGGAGCAGGAGGGGCTTGCGGCCATGGCGCGCGGCGATGCGGAGGAGCAATTCGCGAAAGGGGACGGCCTCGCCGGAAGCGGCGGAGAGGGGCTGGGCGGGGGAATCGGCCTGGGCGAGGGCGAAGACGAATTCCGCAAGGTCGGCCTCGTGGACAGGGTATTGCGGGTAAGAGCCGTCGCCGATAAGAGGGACGACGGGGCTGCCCTGGACGGCTTTTTCGAGCGAGCCCATCATGCCGCCGGGGCGGTCGCCATAGACGAGGCCGGGGCGGACAACGGCAAAGCCGAGGCGCAGTGCGTCGCCTTCGACGGCGAGCTTGCCCCTGCCATACATCGAGCGGCAACCGTCGAAGCAACTGAGCGATGAAATGAAGACGCCGCGTTTCACGCCCGCATCACGCGCGGATTGCATGAGGCGGACGCTGCCGCGGACATTGACGCGCTCCATGTCGGCCCAGCGCTTGAGCGCGAAATCCCAGGCGCAATGAATCAGCGCGTCGACGCCGCGCCAATCGATGCGCGGCTCTGCGCCCAGCTCGTAGGGCGGGTTGGTGCGGCGGCCCAGCTCCAGCACGTCCCAACCGTGCTCGCGGAAGCAGCGGGCGATGGATGAGCCGACATAGCCGGACACCCCGGTGATGGCGGCGCGGCTCATGACGGGGTTTGGGTGGCGATGCGGTGCGCGTTTGCCATGACGGTGAGCGTGATGGTGGTGGCGGGGATGCTGGGGAACACCGACGCGTCCACAAAATGGACGCCGGGCAGGCCGGGCAATTGGCCGAGCACGTCGGTCTCGAGCCGTCCTGGCGAGCGGCGCATGGGAAATGTGCCGCCGGAATGGTAGCTGCGGCCCGGCTCGGCGAATTGCATGGCGGGGACGACCGGCAGGCCGCGGAGCTTGAGGGCATTGGCGGCAAGCTTGAGGCCGGCCTTGATGCTGGACCAGTATGCGCCGCTCCGAGGGGCGCCTTTGACATCGAGCTTCGGACGGCCTTGCGCGTCGCGACCCAGGCGCACCGTGAGTCGCGAGGAATCGTCGGAGTGCAGGAAGCATTGGAGCACCAGCAGGCGGTCGAACATTTGCGATTGCATCCAGCCATTCCACAACACGAACCGCAGCCCGGTGGCCATGAGGGCGCGCTTGAGGAAATCGCTGTAGCTGAAGACCTCTACGTGGACCAGGTGGCGGCTGACGCGGGGATCGTCGATCTCCAGGAAGGCCTGCACGAGCGAGTGGAGTTGCTCGCGATCCACCCCGGGCGTGCGGAAGAAACGGAAGAACGGGAAGATGAAATACTGGCTGTCCAGCATGGTCACGGGCTCATCGAATGCGCCGAGGGAATTGAGGGCGAGCCACGCGCTGGGCAACACGCCCGCGCCGACGAATGCGCGCCGCGCCTCGATGCGCACGGCGCTGCCCGCGGCGTCGCGCGCGTGGACAATGACCGCGCCGCCGGCGGATTCCAGGCGCTCGACGACGTGGCCGGCGCGGTAATCGACGAGGCTCGCGTATTCGCCGGAGAGAAGCTGCTTGAGCGTTTGCGCGGAGGAATAGATGAGCGAATATGGGCACCCGTACAGGCAAAGGCCGCAATAGACGCAGCGCTCCGGCTCGACGGCGACGCGTGACCGGCCAAAGTAAATTCCGGCCTTGCGCATGCGGTTGCGGCGCTTGCGCAGATCGGCGAGGAATTCGTTGATCTGGCGCGACGATTGGAGCGGGCGCTCCGCATTCAAATAAGTGGGCAGAAGCTCGTCCAATTCATCGCGCACGCCGGTGGAGGGCATGAAGCCGAGCACGGCGCGGTAATGCTCGGCCAGGTCATCGGAGGTGATGGGCCAGCCTTCGAGGTCGCGCGGATGGGAAGGAAGAATCGATGCGCCCCAGACATTGCTCAGGCCGCCGCGGGCCATGGAGTAATGAAACGGGCTCTTGTCGCGCTCGGCCATGAGCGGCTCGGCGATATCCTCATACGGATATTCCGAGCCGTAGGTCGTCTTCGAATGGATCGAGCCGTGGCGGCTAGATTGATCGTCGCCGCGCAGGCGGTCGAGATCGGCGGCGGACCATTCCTCGGGCTTTTGCGCGCCGAGACGGTCCAGGACGGACTGCCGGTCGGGCTCGATCGTTTTGCCGGCATCGAGAATGGTCACGCGCAGGCCGCGCTTGACCAGCGCCATGGCCGCGGAGATGGAGGCGGGACCGGAGCCTACGACGCAATACATGGCGCCTCCGGCTTCGGCTTGCGCGATCCGCGCGCCAGCCGGCAAATTCCCGCGACCGCCCAGACGATTGCCGCAACGGCGTAGATGTAACAAACCGGGTCGTACGCGAACCGGAATCGCGCATTGGTCACGCCCACCATCGTGGCCACATACCATGTGAAAAGCATCGCGAGAATCCACGCCGCCTGCACCAGCCGCAGCGGGCCGGGCATCAACATCGCCGCCAGCATGCCGGCAAAGGCGACGAGAAAATACGCGGGGATGCCGGGAATCACGTTTTCCGCATTCGGGATGACGCTGATGAAATCGTGCGCCCAGCGAGGCTGCGAGGCGGGGCGGTCCGGCATGCGCACGGCGATGCTCGCCGCGCTCCATCCCCTCTCATAATAGGTAAACCAGCGCATGGCGTTGGGATTGTAATGATCGCGGACGAATTGTTGCATGCCGGCCTGGTCGAGTTGCCACCCGGTCATGCCGATGCCGAGGACGTTGACTTCATCGTGGAGGCGGTCGATTGCCTTCGCCTGCTTTTCAAGCAATTCATGCCGGCCAAAGTCGGCGCCGCTGGCCCAGCCGTCGGATGCGAGTTGAAATTTCACGAATGGCCGCAGGATCACATCGAGCGGACGACGCTCGAGAATCTCGATGCACAAGCGTCGCTCGATAGCGCTGATTTGTTCCTTTACCCGTTTGCCGGCGAGGTGCTTGTCGTGCAGGTATTTTTCGACCTGGTCGTTGATATCCTTGGCCAGTTGGACGAGGTCGGTCGGTGTGTCCGCAGCCTCGTGCATCGTTTGATCGCGCAACGGAAGCAAATAGGGAGCAAGGTCCGGCTCGGAGCGGATATCATTCGGCGTGAACTCGAACAGCGTCGCGTAGAGGAGCGAAAATGCATGGCTGCCGCCCCCGCCGAGGCCCGCGACTTCGTAAACGGCGATCAGGCAGAGGACGCCGGCAAGCATCGGCTTCCAGCGCGGCCAGAG
>JBEKOV010000095.1:0-14218 GCA_049521415.1 Chthoniobacteraceae bacterium | reverse complement strand
AGCTCTGCGGTCGCTCACCTTTACCCATTTTTACTCCGCTTACCATGTCCCGACCTATTCGTGTCAACCTATTTGAGATCGCTGAAACGTCGCTGAAACGTGCTCTTCGGGCAACAGCCCGATGCAGTTTAACATACGTTCAGTTTGCGGCCCTGTGTCTTTGATTTCAAAAGGATCGATTCCCACCGTAAGAAACGTCGTGAAGCCCTTTTCCTCATTTCCTATCTCTCGCAACCCACCCGCTTTTCCAGCAAACAAATTCTGCCGCGAAAGCTCAAACTCGAAAACGGATTGCGGATGATTGTCCGCAATGCCCGGTTCGATTGCCCGGTAGACCCTGATTTGCACACTCTCGGTCAGAGGGGTCGGCACCAGTTCCCCATTGTCATCCACGAGCAGCGCCTGCCGCACCAACGCAAACTGGGTTCCAACGGGAAGCTGCGGAATTTGTGGATTCTCCCAAGGGCCGTCCTGCGAGGGAAAAGCAGGGAGGGTCAACCCGCTCTTTTTGTATAATTGCTCCGCACGGGTCCTGTCAAAAATCCACGGCTCTGAAAAGTGATTCAGTTTATCAAGATAAGCCAGAGTATCCGCCCGTCCCCCGGGTAAGTTCACAAAAATTAAAAACGTTGAGCGCCCGCCAAATTGTTCCGTATGCACAGGAGCCGGCAGCGAAGGAAACCGCTGCATTTGAACGCAAACCCAAGGCCCATCCTCCAGGAACAAGTCGGCCGGCAAAAAGCCTCGGTCCGGATGATTCGGATCGAACGCATCCGGGTAAGCCTTCGAAGCAATCGCAGCCGCATAGTTGTCCGGCAAGGCTCCGATTTGTTCCTTCGTCAGTGCCAGGCGCCGGATAATATCGGCCAGCCGCTGTGACAACGCCGTCGCCGCGGTCTCGCCCACCGGCATCCGTTCCCAGCGATTTCGCGTAGCCGCCCAATCAAATAACGCCCACAAATCCCTCTGCAAAACAGCCCGCCTGAGTGGATCGCGAACAAGTTTTTCGCCGTGCCCGGTCAAAAATTGATCCATGGCCCGAATGCCCCCGGTCTCGGACTCTCCGGTTAGCAAATGCCTGGTGCTCGACCAATAAAGCGGATCGAGCGAATCCACCCCGTATTGTTTTCCCTTTGCGTCCGTGCGAACGAACAAAGCCAGATACAACCGGTTCCAAACATATTCCGGGGCGGGATCGTAAATCGCCACGCCGTCCTCCGAATGCCCTCGAACTGCCAACAGAAACAAAATTGCACCCAGGGCAACCATTGCGCCAACAAGCACAAACCGCGCAATGGGAGCCTTTGCCGCTAACACACGAATACACTGGCAGCGCCCTTGCCTCCGTCAAGACCGATACCCAAAGACGCGACCCCGTTCCGAAAAACGCGCGAACCGGTGAGGTCCAGCCGCTTGAGCCGGCCTGGGGGCAAAAGTTTGTTGACAAAAATTGCGGTGGTGTATTACTGTACTACAACACCGTGTTTCTTCTCAATCCCAGCAGCGGCGTGCCGCTTTACCTCCAGCTCCAGCAGCAGATCCAGCAGCGGATTCTCTCGGGGCTGCTGGCGGACGGGGCGCAATTGGCGTCCGTGCGCGAGCTTTCGGCGGAGTTGCACGTCAATCCGCTGACGGTGGCGAAGGTTTACCAAAACCTGGAGAAGGAGGGCTTTGTGGAGACGCGGCGGGGGCTGGGGACTTATGTGTCGCACCAATCGCCGGCGCTGAAAATGGATGCGCGGCGGCGGCAGATCGGGCCGGCGATCGAGCAACTGGTCATCGAAGCGCTGCACCTGGGACTGGGCGAAAGGGAAATCGAGTCGCTCGTGTCGGAAAAATTTCAGCAGTTCAAAACGCAACCCCGGAATAAAAGCAATGAATGAAGACCCGATTGTGATCCAGAATGTCAGCCGCGCGTATGACGGCCCTCCCGTACTGCGCGATTTGAATTTATCCGTCAGGCAGGGGAGCATCTACGGGTTCCTGGGCCGGAATGGCTCCGGGAAGACGACGACGCTGCGGATGCTGGCGGGATTGATCAAACCCAACACAGGCGAAGTCCGTATCCTGGGTGGCGATCCATTCACCGCCGGGGCGGAGGAGAGGCAATGGGTGGGATACATGTCGGAAAAGGCGATGATCCCATACAATACGAAGGTGAGGGCCGTGCTGAAGCTGGGGCGCGAGCTGTATCCGACATGGGACACGGCGCTGGTTGAGTCGCTGGTGGGAAAATATGAATTGTCGCCGCAGAGGCGCTTTTCGACGCTATCCCAGGGAAAGCAACGGCTGCTGGGTTTTGTGATGGCGATCGCGCCGCGTCCGAAGGTGCTTTTGCTGGATGAACCGGCGGCCAATCTGGATGTGGTGGCGCGGCGGGAAATTCTCGATGACATACTCGTCCTGATCCGCGATAGCGGGTGTACCGTGCTGTTCTCGAGTCACGTGCTGAGCGATATCGAACGCGTGGCCGATGAGATCGGCATCATTGCCGGGGGAAATTTGCGCGTGAGCGAGCCGCTTGACGTGCTGAAGGATTCCATTCGGCAAGTTCGTTTCTTTGATTTCAAGGGAGGTCTTCCGCGGGAAGAATTACCCGAAAGCCTTCACACGGTGCGGGGCGGGGATGAACTTACCGTTACCTTGAGAATCAATCCGAGTCTCACTCCGGAAAGCGTGGCCCGGCGCTGGTCCTGCCAGTATGAAACCCGGGCACTGAGCCTTGAGGATATCTTTGTCGAACTCTCACTCAACTGAAAAAAGTCCCCATATGAATAAGATCAAACAATTTTTGGCTCTTCTGAAGTTCCAGGTGTTCATTACTCCGCTTCCCTTCCTTGTCTTCATGCCATTTGTGCTCGTGATGCCTTATTATATACCATATTTTTTAAGCCGGTCGGTTCATGAATATCATCCCGGCCTCGATCAATTGATTACGAACCCAAATATATTCATGGTCGGAATTATCGGGTTAATGATTCTGATTCCCGAAATCAGCCGTGGCGAAATGTACCTCTCCCAGTGGCCGACGGGAACGGAGTTTCTTCTCACGCGAGCCGTGGACCGGTATCTTGTGTTTCGCGCCCGTTCGGCGGTTTTCTACTTTGTGCTCCTGATCACACCCCTGGCGGGTCTGTGCGCGCCACATGATTCCAGTCTTCAAATCGAAGAATATGGTAAAATATCGCACCAGCAGCTTCTTGACCGGATACCCGGAAGCATAGCCGCGCCGGCGGACAAGTTCGGGAGATTGGGGGATATCACAATTCCCAATGGAATCACGCTGGTTGATAGCTGGCATGTCTGGCAGATCCTGTCTCTCGCCATTGTCATCCAGTTATTCGCCGTGCTGATCTACAAGCAGAAATACCGGAGATATATATTATGGATATCATATATTGTTCTTATTTATGTTTCCATTTTTGTACTTACGGCCCATACTCCGAAGGATGGAAGCCTGTCCGACGACGAGACCATGTTCCTTTCCTTTGCCGCGCATCAGACGCTATTCTGGATTGTCACAATCGCGGCGTTGCTCTTTGGGCAGCTCTGGTCTGAGCGCCGCTTTGCCGGGTTTGAGCAGTAAGTAATGAATGAGGGCCGCTTTCCTACGATCCGGCTGGCGCACGATCGGGGCGGAGGAGGCGGACGTTGCGGGCGCCGTGTTGGGCGATGTCGTATTGGTAGACGCGGTAATTGAATTCGCGCATGTTGGGGAGATACCAGACGCGCCAGCCGTGGAAGGTCAATTTGTCGAGTTCGGGCTGGGTGACGAGGTAGAGGAACTTGGTGTTCGGAGGAGGGGCGCCGGCGGTCAGGACGTCGATGGGAGGCTCCCAACTGCCGCAGATGTAGGCGTTGCTGCCGCTGACCATGGCGGCGAATTGAAGGAAGTGCCGGATGTTGGAATCGGTGACGACGCGGTCGCGGTGATCCTGGATGATGAGGCCGGCGGTGGGGCGGATGCCGCTTAGGGAAACGAATGGGCTAATAAGGATGAGGGCGCAACAGGCGCGGAAGGCCCATCGGGGTGCGGCGAGCCAGATGAGAAGGAGGATGAATGGGACGGCAGGGATGAGATATGCGGCTTCGTCGGGCAGACAGAAGAAGGCGATGGCGTAGATGACTACCATGCTGATCCATGCGAGAAGCTGGCGTGAGGAGAGTGGGGGGCGCGATTTGGCAAAGGGGATGGCGATGAGGGCGAGGGACAGGCCGGCGACGCCGAGGAGGCCCCAGACTTCGAGGGTCATGCGGGCGGTGATTTCCAAGGGGCCGGGGAATGCGTGCTCGGCGTAGAAATTGAAAAAGTCGGTTCCGTAACGGATGTAAACGGGGGTGAATGCGGCGACGACGATGATGGCGGCAAGAAGGCCGGTCACGAGGACGCGGCGGATGGCGGCGCGATTGCCGGCGCCATCGATGAGGATGAGGGCGATGGGGAGGGCGGCGACGCCGGAGGTGATGCGGACGCCCATGGCGAGGCCGAGGAGAATGCCGGTGAGGACGGGCCGCTTGCGCAATGCGCACCACCAGCTTGCGAGGAGGAAGGCGAGGGCCCAGGGGAAGTCTTTTGAGGAGACGCTGTTGACGTAAAGGACGGGGACGAAGGCGAAGGCGAGGGCGGCGAGCCACCAATCGGGGACGCCGTAGTCGATGCAAATGAGAGCGAAGAAGAGTACGGCGAGTGTGCAGAAGAGGGCGTCGAGGAGATTGAAGCCCAAGGGGCCGGTCTTCCAGAACAACGAGCAGATGTACTCCTGAATGGGATAGCCGGGAAAGCGCGAGGCCTCGTAGACGCCGGTCTGGGCGATGTGGCGGGCGGCGAGGGCGGTGCGCCAGTTATCCGCATGCAGGCCGTAGCCGGCGCTGAGGAATGGCAGGCGTGTGAGGAGGACGACCGCGCAAAGGAGGGCGAGAGCCGCGGCGCGGGGGAGCTTCGCAAGCTGCATGAGGCTAGTTCTTAGACAGGATGAACAGGATTAACAGGATGGAATTTGGGGCGTTTCAAGAAATACGGCAGCCGGATTTTGTGGAGAAAGGACGTAAAGGACGGCGGCTATACAAAAAGTTGAACCGCCATAACTGCAGAGATCGCAAAGGAGAGCGCGCCGGAGAGGTCAGACTAATGGGGGCGGCGGCGCTTCGCCAGTTGGACGAGTTCGCGCGCGGCGTCGATGCCGATTCCATAGACCTCGATCACCAGCGGGGCGTCCGGCGGACAATGGGGCCAAAACCAGGCGTCTTCGCCAAAGGGCTGGTTGTTATCGCGGATGCCATCGTTGTCGCTGGCGTGGATGGCGGAGACAGGTAGTTGCTTGAAAAATGTTTGCGGCGCGAAGCCGAGGGCGGCGGCGGAGACTTTTGCGTGGCCGACGTCCAGGAGCAGGCCGACGTTTGCGTCGTCCAATTCGCGAAGGAATCGGGCGATCTCGGCGGGCTCGATCATCAGGAGCGGGGATTCGCGGCTCAGTTGCTGGCGCGTGATGACGTTGTTTTCAATGAGGAGGCGAAGGCCGCGGGATTTCGCATAGGCGGACATCTCGCGCACTGTGTTGAGAAAAATCCGGTATGCCTCGGCGCAGGGTATTTTTTCCAGTTGGGCTTGCGCTTCCGGATGGCCGAGGTCTTCGGCTTTCAAATTCATGGCGAAGCCGCTGTGGACCGAATAAAATGGAGCGCCGAAGCGGGCACTGAGGTCAATGGAGGCGCGGACATGCTGCTTGCCGCGATCGAGTGTATCCGGGTCTGTCGAGGCGAGGTTCAGGACGAAGGGCTTCTCCGGCGGTGGAAAATAATTGTGGACGAGGACCCTCCCCTTTCGCCGCGCCACTTCTTCGATTTCGCCATCGAGACCGGGATGCCAGCGGATGCCGGAACTTAGCTCAAGGCCGGCGCCGATTGATTCGCAGGCCTCGGCCATCTCCGCGAGGCGTGCGCCGTGGAAGGCGCCGGAGGAGACGTAGATGCCGCTCATTTGGCGAGTTGCTTCGTCATTACGAGCCTCTGCTCACCGGTCTCCGAGACCAGGAAGCCCGCCTTCTCGTAAATGCGCCGCGCGGTGATGTTCTCCGGATGCACGGTGAGCATGATTTCCTTCACTTCGTTTTGCTTGCACCATTTCGTCGCCAAAAGCAGCGCCGCGCAGGCCAGTCCCACGCCAGCGAACCGCTCGGCGATAAATACGCCGAACGCGGGTCTCTCGTAGCCCTCGTCGAATCCCCGCAGCATGTAGAAGCCGGCCAGTTCACCGGCGGCGGCTCTGAATCCCCAGAAGCGGTCCCTGCGCGCTCGCTCCAATTGCGCACGGATGGTGGCCTCGTCGAAATCGAACGGATGAAAATGCGCCACGTATTCCGGGTTTGCCGCCGTGAGGATGGCGGAGAGCGCGCCGGCGTCCGCTGGCGTTAGCGGCACAAGCCGCCACTGGGTCTTGTCAGCAACCGTATGAAGGTCCGCGAAATCGCTCCAGCCGCTCACGGGCTGCTCCAGGAGAAAAGCGAGCGGTTCGTCCGGCGCGATATCGCGCGGCGCCTCGAGGCCCACGATGTCGTCCCAGTGCCGCGGGGCAAGGCCGGCGCCGGGGCGCTTGAGCGTGAGCGCGCCGGCGGAGATGATTTCGCCGACGGCGATGCGGCGCTTTGCGACGATGCCGCGGCGCATCGCGGGGGCGTTGGCGGCTTCGGCTGGGGATGGTTCCTTGCGGCCACTGCCGAGAGCGCGTTCTGTCTCGCGGATGCGGGCGACGAGGCGCGCGAATTCATCGGGGGCGGCGGCGGAGGAGTGATCGGGGCCGGGGAGCGTGGTATCGAGGGTGAAGTGCTTTTCGATCATCACGGCGCCGAGGGCGACGGCGGCGACGCAGCAGGTTTCGCTTTGTGTGTGATCGGAATATCCGACGGGGAGTTGCAGCGTCTCGCGCATCGTGACGAGGGCGCGGAGGTTTGCGTCCTCGGGCGACGATGGGTAATTGGTGGTGCATTGGAGCAGGATGATCGGGACATCGGCGGCGTGGCGGATCGCGGCGACGGCCTGCCGGACGTCGTCGAGTGTTCCCATGCCGGTGGAAACGATCATCGTTTTGCCTTTGCGCGCGACGTATTGGAGGAACGGGGGCTCGACCAGGTGAATGGAGGCGAGCTTGAAGGCGCTCACGCCGAGGGAATCGAGGAAATCGACGTCCTCGAAATTGTAGGGCGTGGAAAGGAATTCGATGCCTTCGCTTTTGCACAATACCGCGAGTTCCGCCTGGGTCTCGTGCGGCAGTTCCAGCTTGCGGAGCATCTCGAATTGGGATTCGCCCGGATCGGTTGTCCGGAGCTGGTAACGCGCCTTGGCGGCGTCGCGCAGCACGAGGGCCTCGGCGCGGAATGTCTGGAATTTTACGGCGTCCGCGCCGGCATGGCGGGCGGCGAGGACCAGTTCGCGCGCCATCAGGGCGTCCCCGTTATGGTTTACGCCGGCCTCGGCGATGATGTAGCAGCGGCCGGGAGTGAGGGGCCAGGGTGGAATGGACGGCATAAGAAGAGAGAAGCAGAAAAAATTCAAAATTCGAAATTCGAAATTCGAACAGGGAGGAACAGAAGGAAACAAAGGAAGCAAAGGAAGCAAAGGGCCGGAAGCGTGCAACTGCTGGGGCATGGATTTTTCCTTGAGGTCTGCTTGAAAGGCTTTAGCCGGTGAAAACCTTGGTCCGATTGGGGATTTCGGATTAGCAATGATCCATTCTCATGATTGTTGGCATTGATCTTGGCACTACGAATTCGCTCATTGGCGTGATGGAGGCGGGGTTTCCCATTCTGCTGGCGAATCGGGATGGGGAGCGGTTGACGCCTTCGGTGGTGCATTTTCCCGCAGGGGGGGAGCCGCTCGCCGGGGCGGCGGCGGCGCGGATGCGGGCGGTGGACCCGGAGAATACTGTTTACTCGATCAAGCGATTCATGGGGCGGCGGGCGGGGGAGGAGCCGGTGGATGTGCCGTACCGTGTCGCTGGAAGGACGGGAGCGGCGTTGCGGGTGTCGATTCGCGGAGTGGAATATTCGCCGGAGCAAATCTCGGCGCTGATCCTGGGCCGGCTCAAGCAGCAGGCGGAGGAGGCGCTCGATACCGCGGTGAGTCGCGCGGTCATCACGGTGCCTGCTTATTTTAATGACGGGCAGCGGGCGGCGACCAAGGCGGCGGGGGAGCTTGCCGGGCTGACGGTGGAGAGGATTGTCAATGAGCCGACGGCGGCGGCGCTCGCGTACGGGCTGGATCGGCTGGGGGAGAAATCGAAGGTCGCGGTGTATGATTTTGGAGGCGGGACGTTTGATATTTCGATCCTGGAATTGAATGGGGGAGTTTTTCAGGTGCTGGCGACCAATGGGAATACGCGGCTGGGCGGGGACGATATTGACGAGGCGATTATTGCGCACAGCAGGCTGCCGATTGCGGATTACCGGCTGCGCGAGATCGCCATCGAGGCGAAGCACCGGCTTTCGATTGACGAGGAGGCGCGTATTGAACTGCCGTTTGTCGAAGGGGCGGCGAGTGAGGTTTTCACGCTGACGCGAGAAGAGCTGGAGCGGATCGCGCGTCCGATTGTCGAGCGGACGCGAGAGCATTGCCTGCGGTCGCTGGCGGATGCGCGGCTGGCGCCGGGCGATCTGGATGCGGTGATCCTCGTGGGCGGGCAGACGCGGATGCCGCTGATCCGGCGATACGTGGCGGAGATTTTCGGGCGCGAGCCGGATGTTTCGCAGAATCCGGATGAGGCGGTGGCGATTGGGGCGACCGTGCAGGCGGGGATACTTTCGGGGGTGGTGCAGAATATCGTGCTGCTGGATGTGACGCCGCTGTCGCTGGGGATTGAGACGTTTGGCGGGATGATGAATGTGATTATTCCGCGCAATACGACTATCCCGGCGAAGGCGGGCGAGATGTTCACGAACGCGATGGCGGGGCAGCAGTCGATGCTCATCCGCGTATTGCAAGGGGAGCGCGAGATGGCGCGGGATAATTGGGAGCTGGGCGGGTTCGACCTTGGCTTCGATCCGGCGCCGAAGGGGCAGGCGCGCGTGGGGGTGCAATTTGAGATCGACGCGAACGGCATCCTGCACGTGCTGGCGCGCGATGTGAAAACAGGCACAGAGAAGATTGTTGAAATCAAAAGCGCGATCGATGTGTCCGATCAGGCGGTGGAGGAGATGATCGCGTCGAGCGTGGAGCACGCATTCGACGATATGAGCGAGCGCGTGTTTACCGAGGCGCGGTTGAAGGCGGAGGAGATGCTGCCGGCCGCGCGGGCGGCGCTGGATCAGCTTGGCGATGCGGTGGATGGGCGGACGCGGGAGACTATCGCGCGGCTGATGGGGGACGTGGAGTCGGCGCTGGAATCACGCGAGGTTCAGCGGCTGAAGAAAGCGAATGCGGCGCTGGACGAAGGGACGCAAGAGATGGCGGCGCTACTGGTCGAGCGGGCGATGGATGAGGCGCTTAAGCGGAAGGGCGTAGTCTAGGCCGGAAGAATTTGGACAGGATGAACAGGATTTACAGGATGTATTCTCCAGGCGTGACAAAATCCGCTCGTTGCACCCTGTCAGTCCTGTTCATTCTCTCCAGGAAATTCCGAGATGGAGGAAGCGGGGAATCAGTTGGCGCTGGGCAGGCTAAATTCCCAGTTGAATCATGCGCGGACGGGTGAGAACTTGTCGGTTCTATGACTTTGACCGAAAAACTGCTTGCACGCTCCAGCGGCAAGGCGAACGTCCGGCCCGGCGACAATGTGTGGGTCAACGTCGATGTGCTCATGACCCATGATGTTTGCGGGCCGGGAACGATCGGCGTGTTCAAGCGGGAGTTCGGCCAGGATGCGAAGATTTGGGACCGGAACAAGGTGGTCATCATCCCGGATCATTACATTTTCACCTCGGATTCGATGTCCAATCGCAATGTGGATATCCTGCGGGATTTCGTGAAGGAACAGGGCATCCCCTATTTCTACGACGTTATCGACGACCCGAACGGGCATTGGAAATTCGACGCGTCCAAGGGACAGGAGAAAGGGCAGTTCGGCTCGCATTACACGGGCGTGTGCCATACCACGCTGCCGTGGAAGGGGCACTTGCGGCCCGGCGAGGTGCTGTTCGGCACCGATTCGCATACGTGCATGGCGGGGGCGTTCAATCAATTCGCGACCGGGATCGGCAATACGGACGCGGGATTCATTCTTGGGACGGGGAAGCTGCTGATCAAGGTGCCGGAGACGATGCGCTTTTACCTGGAGGGCGAGCTGCCGCCGGGCGTCATGGCGAAGGACCTGATCCTGCATGTGATCGGCGATATCGGGTTCGATGGGGCGACTTACCGCGCGATGCAATGGGAAGGGCCGGGCGTTTCCTCGCTGAACATCGACGACCGGATGACCATCGCCAATATGGCGATCGAGGCGGGCGGGAAGAACGGGATATTCCCGTGCGACCAGCAGACGCTCGATTACGTGAACGAGCGGGTGAAGGAAAACGGGACGAAGTCGGATTTCACGCCGGTGGAGGTGGATGCGGAACAATCTTTTATTTACGATAAGACTTTCGATCTCTCGCAACTGGAGCCGACGGTGGCGTGCCATCCGGACCCGGGCAATCGCAAACTGGCGCGGGAATTGACGGACGTGTCGCTGGATCGCGCCTACATCGGCTCGTGCACGGGGGGGAAGACGTCGGATTTTCTGGCGTTTGCGGAGATCGTGCGCGGGAAGAGCGTGAAGATCGATACCTTCGGCGTGCCGGCCACGACGAAGGTGGTGGAGGAATTGAAGACGACGCGCTGGAACGGCCAGAGCGTCTGGGAAGTGCTCCAGAGCGCCGGTGTCCACATGACGGAAAACGCCTCGTGCGCCGCGTGCCTGGGAGGTCCGATCGATTCCTTTGGCCGGCTCAATACGCCGATGAAGTGCATCAGCGCGACGAACCGGAACTTCCCCGGACGGATGGGCAACAAGGAGTCGCAGGTTTACCTCGCGAGCCCATACACCGTCGCCGCTTCCGCATTGACGGGGAAGATCACCGATCCACGCGAATACCTCAGTTGAACGCGCGGCGCGTGCCGGCCTCGCGAAGCTTGGAGCATTTTAAAAAGTGTGCGCCCCCTCGCCCTCGTTCAAGTTGCGCTGTGCGCAATCCTGCTGACCGGCTGCGCGGAGCAGGCGGGCCCGGGCGTACACGCGGGTGACGCATACGTGGTCAAGGCGAACCGGACCCCGTTTTACACTTACGGGCCGGCCCAGGCGAACGGGCCGAACTTTGCGCTAACGAAGGGGACGCGGCTGACCATGTTGAGCTACGAATACGGGTTCAGCCACGTGGCGATCCAGGGTGCGGGTGACGCGGGTTACGTGGCCACCGATGACCTGGCCCCGGCGCCGCCGGCTCCGAAACCGAGCCCCAGCCCGGACCGGTCGCTCCGCTACATTGAGAACAACGAATCCCGCCCGCCTACGCCTGCCGAGGAGTCGCGCATCCCATTGCCCGAGTTCCCCGAGTCCGAGCCGCCTCCCGGCGCGCCGCCGTTCCGCTATTGATCCGAAGTCGGGCGCTGGAAATTCGGGTTTCGAATCAGCCCGGGAACTGATTGTCCTTTGGCAATTTCGAGTTTTTCGGCTTAGGATTCAGGTCCCATGCCGAATACTGTGACCACCAAAGTGTATGTCGTCCGCGACAACATCGATACCGACCAGATCATCCCCGCCCAATACCTGACGCTCGTCCCGACCATCGCCGAGGAGTATGAGAAGCTCGGTACGTACGCGATGGCGGGGCTGCCGGAGTCCCTGTACCCGATCCGGCTGGTGCCGGAGGGCGGGATGAAATCGACCTACGGGATCATTATCGGGGGGCGCAATTTCGGGTGCGGTTCCTCGCGGGAGCATGCGCCGATCGCGCTGGGCGCGACCGGGGTGCACGCGGTCGTGGCGGAGTCGTTCGCGCGCATCTTTTTCCGGAACTGCGTGGCCACGGGCGAGCTTTACCCGTACGATTCGCCGGTGCGGCTGTGCGACAAGGTGAAGACGGGGGACGAAGCGACGCTGGATTTCGACGCGGACACGCTGACGGTCAATGGCGAGAGCTACCAGTTGAAGCCGCTGGGCGAAGTGCGCCCGGTGATCGACGCGGGCGGGCTGTTCAATTACGCGCGCCAGAGCGGGATGATCGCGGCCCGGTAGGGGGAGCGGGCGGCTGTCGGTAAGGAGCCGGGAGTTATCCGGTCAAAACGACCACTCGAATTTCTTTGGCTTTTGAGGCTGGGCCTGTGCCTGGGGTTGGGTTTGCTGAGCGGGTTTTTGCGCTTGGGCTGGGGGCGTTTGCTCGAGGTATTTGATATGGCTGCACTTGGTGCAAACCTTCTGAAATAACCCCTGCCTGGGGCCACTGATTACCGGCTTGATGTCGCTAAAAGCTCCACCGCAATGGGTGCATTTTTCTCGATTAAGCATAGCGATTAGGGGAGATAGCAAATTGGATTGGGATAGTCAATAGAGGAATAGGTAAGGGCGATATTTGTTATACGTAATGTAGCGTATTTCGGTTCATGGCCCCGATTGACCCCGCGCAATAGCCGATGATCTTCGCGGCGGTGCTGCATGTGCTTCGCGATGTAGCCGCCGGTGTATTTGACGACGGCCTCCGCCGTTGAGCCGCTCGGCCAACCCCGCCGTCAGGCGGTACGTGCGGACAAGTTTAATGAGGTCATCCATCGCGCTTTACCAGTTGGAGACCGGCATTGGTTCATTCAATCCAGTGAGCCGCTGGCTTGGAAAGAAATTCCTCCAGTGCGATGCCTTGCCCGCCTACCAGCAATTGACGCTTGGGCTTGAATTGCTGAACGAAAGCCTCGATGCCCGGAAGCGATTCGCGGCGTGCTCCGCTCTTTACTTCAATGGCAACCGTCGTTTTGCCCTGGTGCAAAACAAAGTCCACTTCATGGTTCCGTTCGCGCCAGTAGGTGACGCTGATGGTTGTTCCAAAAGAGGAGTTGTACAGATGCTGGCCGATGCAGGATTCGACGAGCCTGCCCCAATAATCGCCGTCGTGTCTGGCTTGGGCAATGGAGCGCCCGTCCTGTGCACTCATCAAGGCGGTATTCAGCACTTGCAGTTTGGGACTAGAATTGCGCTGGCGTACCTGCCCACGGGCAAATTTGGAAAGCCCTGCCAACATCCCCGCGCCTTGCAGCAAGTCGAGGTAATGGGCAAGGGTGGTGGTATTTCCCGCGTCCGTAAGCTGGCCGATCATTTTCTGATAGGAGAGGATTTGGCCGGAATAGGCGCAACCTAGCTGGAACAGGCGGCGCAAAAGCGCCGGTTTGTCTACCCGCGTCAAAAGGAGGATGTCGCGCGAAATGGTGGTTTCAATCAAGGAGTCCAGAATGTAGCGCTGCCAGCGCTGCGGGTCGTCTATCAGTTCGGCGGCGCCGGGATACGCACCGTAAAAAATGTATTGCTCCAGATTCCAGCCGAATGCCTCGTGCATTTCGGTGAATGACCAGTGAGGTACGGCGATCACTTCAAAACGTCCGGCAAGACTTTCGGTCAAGCCGCTTTGGATGAGCAACGGGGATGAGCCGAGCAAAACCACTTTCAGGGGAACGCCGGCATGGGTGTCCGCATCCCAAAGCAACTTCACCGCGTTTGACCAGTCGGCAACTTTCTGAATCTCATCCAGTACCAGCAGTGCGCCAGCCTTTCCCTCTCTGGCTTTGAGGCGGGCAATGTCCCATTGCTGCTCCAGCCAAGTGCGGTCACGCATGGTTGGCTCGTCGGCGGAGGCGTAATGGGCAGGCATTTTTGATGCCTCCATTACCTGCCGTACCACCGTGGTCTTGCCTACTTGCCTGGGGCCTGCCAACACTTGCACGAAGCGGCGCTTTTCCCTGAGGCGTTTCAGCAGTTCGCTATGGATGTTCTGACGGATCATACAATTTACTCAATACCCTGAGTATTTTTACTCAATGAACTGAGTAAAATCAAACGCGTTTCGTAAACCCTTTTGTTTCAGCGGGTTATGCCTGCCAAAAAAGCTGTTTTGTTTTGGGTTTGGGGCACGACTGGTGTGGTAGGCAGCACGACCCTTCGGGTACAACGCCGCCATGCTCCATCTCATAGGCTTGCGCCCATTTTGAGAGCTTGAGTTGATCACCCCAGAGATTGTACGCCCTGCCGGTTTCCGGGTTGATTTTCGAGGCG
>JBEKOV010000094.1:0-14221 GCA_049521415.1 Chthoniobacteraceae bacterium | reverse complement strand
CGGCGGACTTGGGCAATTTCGAAAACCCCTTCACCAGCCGCCGCGCCGCGAACGTCTTTCCCTCATCCTCCGGCCCGAACGAAACTAGCTTCGCAACCGAACGCCCCCGATCCAGCACCACGATCCGGCCCGCATGCGCCGCCTTCCGGACCCAATCCCCGGTCTTCATATGCAAATCACGAATCGTTATCCGAATCATGTGCACATTGTGTCACATTCGGGCCACACTCGCAAGTAAAATGGACCAGGCCGAACTTCTTGAAACGCTGACATGAACCCGGACTCGCGGACGCGCCCCAAACGCCCCCTCTTTGCTCCGTGAGCCTGCCGAAGGCCCTGAGCCGTCGAACGGGTCGAAACGGCCTCCTTCTGTTCCATTCCGTCTCTTCCCCCCTGCCCGACCCATCGCCGGGCGGGAACCCGGCCTTCCCTCACCTCCCCACCCGCGCGGCTTCCTTCTTCTGCACCATCTGCCACAATGCGCATTGAGCCCACCCTTCCAATTTTGTGGGACTTGGCACGAAATGCGCCTTCCTCCTGTAGGACGGTTTCTCAAAAATGCCGCGATTCCCTTCAAGGGCACGTTTCTAGCTTTTTGACGTTCGATTAGCCCATGACCACCGCGCAGAGCGTCACTAACGAGGAACTCGACCAGATCCTGCAGACCATCGAAATGTTCGAGGTCATCCTGCAGTCCAATAGCCAGGACTGTCAGTCCATGGAAATCCTCAAGGAGGCCTACTGGAAGCTCAACCGCCAGGCCGACGCCCTCGCCATCACTCGCAAGCTCGCCGACGCCTACTACACCCTCGGCCAATTCTCCTCCGCCCTCCTCGAGTACGAGGGCATCCTCCAAAAAGACCCCGGCAACGCCGAGGTCACCGCCATCCTCGCCGAGGTCGAAGGCAAGCTCCACCCCGTCAATGGCAAGCCCTCCGAGAAATCCATCCAGCCAGATTCCCCCATCTCGATGGACTTCGGCTCTATCATCTCGGAGGACCCCACCCTCATCACGACCAGCGCCACCATCAAGCCCGAAGGCGCCGGCGTCGAACTCAAGCTCGACAACGATGGCAATGAGCCCCTCGCCAAATTCCTCATCCAGCACAGGCTCGCCCCGGAGGACGTCGTCAAGACCTCCCTCGAGCGCGTCACCCACATCAATAAAGGCGCCGGCCCCCAGGGCCTCGCCTCCTCCCTCATCGATGACGTCGCCAAGAGCGGCATGGTCAGCCTCGATAACCTCCTCTGCGGCATCCTCGACCGCTCGAAGTTCGCCTTCATCCCCCTCGATTGCTACGAGGTCGACCGCCAGGTCGTCAAAATGCTCCCGGAGGCCCTCACCCTCGCCCGCCTCATCGTCCCCTTCGATCTTATCAGCCGCACCATCATGATCGCCACGGCCAATCCCTTCGACGCTCAGGGCAAGGAAGCCGTCCAGCAATTGCTCGATTACAACATCCAATGGCACGTCGCCGCCCCGGCGGCCATCGCTCGCGTCCTGCGCGATGCCTATCGCCTCGACGGCCGTGAATAACCCCCCTTCACATCCATGAGCATCAAATCTTTCGGCGAACGCATCGCGGATGTCCTCATCGAGGACGGCCTCCTCCTCCCAGGCCAGCTCGACGAAGCCACGGATATCCAGAAGAAACAAGGCGGTCGCCTCCTCAAGATCCTCACCGATCGCAGCTACGTCACCGAGCAGGACATGGTCATCTCCATGGGCCGCTGCCTGGATACCCCGCCCATCAATCTCTCCCGCGTCCGCATCCCGGAGGACGTCCTCGACCTCGTCCCGAAGGACATGGCCCGCGCCTACAAGCTCGCCCCCATCTGCCGCCTCGCCAACAAGCTCTTCGTAGCCATGGCAGATCCCCTCAACGTCCTGGCCCTCGACGACCTGCGCCAGCGCACGAAGATGGAGATCGTCCCCATGATCACCACGGAGCGCGCCGTGATCGAGGCCCTCAGCGGCGTCAACTCCGCCGGCCAGCAGATGGAGGCCATGATCCAGGAGGTCGCAAAGGAAGCCAGCGAAGCGGAGGTCGTCACCCAGAAGCGCGAGGAGATCGACCTCGACCGCCTCGCCCACGAGAGCGAAGACGCCCCCGTCATCAAGATCGTCAACCTCATCCTGGTCCAGGCCCTCAAGGAAAAAGCATCCGATATCCACATCGAGCCCTTCGAGAAAACCCTCAAGCTCCGCTACCGCGTCGATGGCGCCCTCGTCGAGGCCAGCTCCCCGCCCAAGGCCCTCCAGCTCCCCATCGCCTCCCGCATCAAAATCCTCGCCGGCCTCGATATTGCCGAGCGCCGCCTCCCCCAGGACGGACGCTTCCGCATCCGCGTCTCGGGCAAGGAAGTCGATCTCCGTATCTCCGTCCTCCCCACCGTCCACGGCGAGAAAATCGTCATCCGTCTCCTCGATAAAAGCGCCCTCTCAGGCTCCGTCGAGAACCTCGGCATGGACGAGGGCACACTCAACAGTTTCAAGCGCGCCATCGACGCCCCCCACGGCATGATCCTCGTCACCGGCCCCACCGGCTCCGGCAAAACGACGACCCTCTACACCGTCCTCCAGGAGCTCAACAACCCCGAGTACAACATCGTCACCGTCGAGGACCCCATCGAGTACCAGCTCTCCGGCATCAACCAGGTCGCCGTCAAAAGCGAGATCGGCCTCGATTTCGCCGGCGCTCTCCGCTCCATCCTCCGTCAGGACCCCGACATCGTAATGATCGGCGAAATTCGTGACAACGAAACCGCCGACATCGCCGTCAAAGCCGCCCTCACCGGCCACCAGGTCCTCTCCACACTTCACACCAATGACGCCGCCGGCGCCATCACCCGTCTCGATGACATGGGCATCGAGCCCTTCCTCATCTCCACCTCGGTCATCCTCTCCTGCGCTCAGCGCCTCGTCCGCCGCATCTGCCCAAATTGCCGCGAGGAATTCAAACCCGAGCCCGACCTCCTCCAAAAGCTCGAGATCGATGACCCCGAGACCACCTTCTACCACGGCGCGGGCTGCGACCGTTGCAAACGCCGCGGCTACCTCGGTCGCGCCGCCATCCTCGAAGTCCTCTCCGTCAGCGAATCCATTCGTCGTTTGATCATCAAGCGCGCCTCCGCCGCCGTCATCAAAGCCCAGGCCATCGCCGAAGGCATGAAAAGCCTCCGCTGCGTCGGCATCGACAAAGCCCGCGAAGGCGTCACCACCCTCGAAGAAGTCTGCCGCGTCACCTCAGAGGATCATTAGTCCTCTCCCGCCCGCCCCGATCCGCGCGCCAGCGTTGACCCCGTGGAAGGTGCCGCAGGCCCTGAGCTTGTCGAAGGGGGGGTCCGCCCGGGTTTACGCCCCCAAGGTCCGCACACGTCCCTTCCGTCCCTTTCCCCCTTTGCTTCCTTCTGTTCAATCCAATCTTACTTATCCGCCTCTTGATTCAGTCCGATCACCGCATGCGATCCGATCCCATTTTCTATTTGAACTCCTCCCGGCTGAAGATTCTCAGCGACGATTGCCGCCGTAACTCCCGGTCCCAGAATCACAGCAGGGCAACTCTGATCGAACGTGCATCCTCGGCAGATCAACCGCCCCTTCTCAGCCAGAATGGCTCCGCTCATAAGCTTGTCACAAATATGGCAATCGGAAATAGTCACCGCCGTGGAACCTTGCAGCCATGCAATGTGATTGCGAACGCCCCAGAAATTGCAGTTCACAAACTGCGCGGCTCCTTCCGCCCCGGGTTCCGTCACAATCGCGCTGTTCGGATCACCCGCGAAGGCCGTGAATTCGCCGTTTGTAATCTGGAGTCCAATTGGCTGAATTCTCTCGATCTGCACGCAAACCCGGCAATAGTCCGCTCCAATCCCTAGAAACTGTCCATTGCAACTGCCCTGATGGGCTTCAATAAAGAGATAACCTGATTTGGCGCCCCACACAAAAGTATTGGTCACATATTCCCAGTCGGAACGGCCGAAGGTAAACCCCTCCAGATTGTCTATGAGATAATTTTGAAGTTTATTCCATTCATCATCCGGTCCCCGCGAAGGATGATGGCTTCCACCCCAATAATGTGGATTGAAATGCACATTCTCGATCCGTCCGATATCAGTGGTGTCATCGACCATGATCCCTCGACGCAAAACGCAACCGAAGACATTGCGGATAAGATGCAGCGATCCATCCCCGGGGCCGCCCATCTTCACCCCCTGATAGGCGTTCACGAGCGTGACATTCTCCACAGTGTCATGCATGCCGCCTCCGTGAATGGCCCAGGGATAAGGCGCCACACTCCCGGGATTCTGGTCTGGCCAGAGCAAAGTCAGGCCCTCCACCGCCGCGTTGCCTTGCATTTCGATAGTCGCGGGACCGTATGGTTGCCCGCTGCCTCCTGTAATCAGAAAAGTGGTGCCTTTGTTCCACTGACTGCCATGGTGCGGCGCATCCCAGGACCCGCGCAATGCGACGCCTGAGGGAATCCTGAGCGTTCCCTTTAAAAGATACTGCCCAGGGGGCAAATGCACTTCCCCGCCGGAACTGGACGCGGCATCGAGCATCTGCTGGATTGGCGTGGTGGCATCCGTCACCCCGTCCGCGAAGGAAAGCGTCGCTTCCGCGGAAAACACTGAGTGACATTGACAAATAAACGCGAAAGCCGCGACGAATAGACATTTCTTCATATGATTATTGGAGCCACCCCACGGGGGTCGCCTGTATTACCACAACTATACTGGAACTGTAGGACACAAGGCAGTTGAATTGCATTGATGGGGTGGTTTCCTGCGATTTTCTTTCCGGCCATCCGCTGCGCAAGCCAATTCCGACCCGCAACGCCGATTTTTTTGAGACACCGCAAGGTGCGGATCCTCTTTTCGGCTTCCGATGCCCCTTTTCCGCGGCTCGAAATCTAACCGTCCGGCGCCTGAACCGATGAGAGAAAATCATTTTTAAAGTCGGCATACGGAAAAAAAACTGCTACGTTCCTTGATCCTGAATCGTGATGTTCGCCAAAGCCTCTCTCATTCTGACACTCGTGGTAAGCCTGTTCTTCTCGACACAGGTTTTCCCGGTTGCGTCTCCGGCAGAGATGACCAGGGGAGATTGCGCCAAGACGGAGTGTGCGATGGGTTGCTGCGGGAATAAGGCGTGCTGCGCCGCCATGGAGCAGCATCGGGCGCCGAATCCGATTCACGACTCATCGCGCCTGGACCTCCAGCTTGCGGCGATCAAATTGCGCGAATTTGCGCCCCTTTATATTTTTCCGCCGGCGCCGGCGTCTTTCGCCCTTCGCGATGATGCGCGCCCCGGCCACACACCGCCTCTGCTGGCGGTGATTTGCATCCGGTTGATCTGAGCCGCGGGACTCCACAGGCGAAGTGTGCCTTTCGGCATACGCCACGTCGGGAATTCCACCGTTCAGATTCATGCGATCAATTTTATTTTTTCTTTGCTCTATATCTTTAATCACCGCCGCTCGCGCTGAGGCCCCAAATACGGGTGAGCCGGCGCCGGACGTGCTTTCACTGAGCGCGGTCACGGAGGCCGTGCTGGCCAATAATCCCTCCATTCGCCAAGCGCGTGCCGCAGGCGCCGGCATGGCATTGGCCAACCTTAAGGCAATCATCGGAAGCGACGCTGGCCTTTTCATCCCCGCGACGCAAACAACGCACCCAAAAATCAAATGACAACCAAACCTCTATCCCGGCGTGCCGCACTCATTACACTCACTTTCGGTAGCATCGGTCTTGTGGCGTGCAGCCACAAAAGTGGAACGGTCGCGGACCCAAACGTGGCCTATTACACCTGCACTATGCATCCGTTCGTCCGTTCGCAGGATCCGAATGGAAAGTGCCCCATCTGCGGGATGAATTTGGTCCCCGTGATGAAAAATGCGGCCGCGCTCGGCGAGTCCGTCGCAATGGGAACGCCGGCGGGTCCCAGCGAGTTTAGCGTACCGGTGGAACGTCAGCAGCAGATCGGCGTCACCTGCGCCGCTGTGGAAAAGAGCCCGCTGCGGCGCACGATTCGAGCGGTCGGGATGGTGGAGCCTGACAAGACCAGACAATGGAACTTTGTCGCGCGGGTGGAAGGTTATGTGCAGAAGCTGAAGGTTACTTCACCGGGGGAACAGGTGACGCAAGGGCAGCCGCTGCTGACAATATACAGCCCCGACTTGCTGGTGGCCGAACGCGAGCTGGTCAACCTTCTCCACACACGCGGCCAGGGAGCGGGCGGCGGCAATGATCAATTTATCCAGGCCTCGCGCGAGCGACTAGAACAATGGAACGTGACAGAGGAGCAAATTGCCGAGTTGGAGCGAACGCGGAAACCTTCCCAATTTCTGACGTTGTGCTCGCCTTTCGCCGGAGTAGTACAGCAGGCGCCCCCGGAACAGGGGCAACGGGTAATGGTGGGGGATTCGCTTCTGGCGATTGCTGATTTATCGGTCGTTTGGGTTTGGGCTGAGTTCTATGAAGAAGATGGACCGATGCTTGCCAAGGGTCAGAAGGTATCTTTGACCACCCGGGGCTATCCGGGAGAAGTATTTGAGGGGCGGGTAGGGTTAATTGATCCGTTTTTGAACGAACTCACTCGAACGACCAGGGCGCGGATCGATATTCCGAATGCCGATCTAAGGTTGCGGCCCGGCATGTACGCAAACGTAGAGTTGACGGCTGATATGGGAGAGGGCCTTACCATTCCAGTCAGCGCCGTGATGCCGACGGGGGAGCGAGCCCTGGTCTTTGTTGACAAAGGCGAGGGCAGGCTGGAACCGCGATTCATCAATCTGGGCGGCACATTCGATGACCGCTATGAGGTCAAAAGCGGCCTGCGCGAAGGGGAGCGGGTAGTTGCGAGTGGAAACTTCCTTATCGATGCGGAATCCCAGGTCCAAGGCGCGGTAAAGTCTTTCGAAACGCCAGACAATTCCAAATCCGGAGATGGCCAATGATTGAGCGCATCATAGAGGCCAGTGCGAGGAATAAGTTCCTCATTTTCATCTTCACATTTCTCGCTGTAGCAGCGGGTATTTACGGGCTTCAACACACACCCCTCGACGCCATTCCCGATCTTAGCGACGTGCAGGTAATTGTATACACCGATTGGGAAGGGCGTTCGCCCGACCTCGTCGAAGATCAGGTTACTTACCCCATTTCCACCGCCTTCATCTCCGCGCCGAAGGTCAAGTTCGTCCGGGGCGAGTCAATGTTCGGCAAATCATTTGTGTACGTCATCTTCGAGGACGGCACAGACATTTATTGGGCGCGGTCGCGAGTGCTCGAATACCTCAATTCCATCCGTGGCTCACTTCCCGAAGGGGTAAATCCGGTAATTGGACCGGACGCCACAGGGGTGGGATGGGTCTATGAATACGCGCTCGTGGATGACACGGGCAAGCACAGCCTCGCTGATTTGCGTTCGATCCAGGACTGGAATCTGCGGTACGCGCTTTCTTCCGTGAAAGGGGTTGCTGAGGTCGCGCCAGTGGGCGGCTTCGTAAAAGAATACCAGGTCGATCTCGATCCAAACGCTCTGCTCGCCTATAAAATCCCGCTCAGCGATGTCGTCAGCCGCATTCGGATGAGCAATGGCGACGTGGGCGGCAAGATATTCGAGGTCGCCACAACGGAGTATTATGTCCGAGGCCGCGGTTACATAAGAGACGTTAAGGACATCGAAAACATTGTGCTCAAGGTGGAAAACGGCACGCCCATTTATGTGAAGAATGTCGGCACGGTGCATCTAGGCGGCGACATTCGGCGCGGCGTCGCTGAATTGGATGGGAGAGGCGAGACAGTCGGCGGCATTGTCGTCATGCGTTACGGAGAAAACGCCCTGAACGTCATCGACGGAATCAAAAAGAAGATCGAGGAAATCAAGCCGTCGCTCCCGCCCGGGGTGCGAATCATTCCGACCTATGATCGAAGTGATTTGATCAAACGGGCAATCGATACCCTCCGCGAAAAACTGATCGAGGAGAGCATCGTCGTGGCGCTCGTCTGCCTCGTCTTCCTGTGGCACGTGCGTTCAGCCCTCGTCGCGATCATTACTCTCCCCATCGCGATCATTCTGTCGTTCGTACCCATGTTTTACATGGGACTTACAAGCAACATCATGTCCCTGGGCGGCATTGCCATCGCAATCGGAGCCATGGTCGATGCCGCGATTATCATGGTAGAGAACGCGCATAAGGCACTGGAGCATTTTCGCGACGAGCATGGACGGGAGCCCGACAGCCACGAGCGCGTTCGTGTAATCATCGCGGCGGCGAAAACCGTGGGCCGCCCCCTCTTCTTCTCATTGCTGGTTATCACGGTGAGTTTCATCCCCGTCTTTTCGCTCACAGCCCAGGAGGGCCGTCTTTTCAAGCCCCTGGCCTTCACAAAGACATTCTCGATGTTCTTCGCGGCGTTGCTCGGCGTGACGCTGGTCCCGGTGCTGATGACGCTTTTGATTCGCGGCAAAATCACCCCGGAGATGAAAAACCCGGTGAACCGTTTTCTGATCTGGGCCTACCAGCCTTTTGTCAATTTCGTGCTGCGTTACCGATGGTTTACCCTCCTCTGCGCGGCGCTGGTTCTGGTCGCGACGATTTTTTCTTTCGAAAGGCTGGGCGCCGAATTCATGCCGCCGCTCAACGAGGGGACGCTGCTTTACATGCCGACCGCCGTGCCGGGCATGTCGATCACCGAGGCGACGAGGATTCTGCAAATCCAGGATCGGCAGCTAAAGCAAATCCCCGAGGTCGAAACAGTATTCGGCAAAGCCGGCCAGTCCGAAACCGCGACCGACCCCGCGCCCCTCTCGATGTTCGAGACGATCATCTCGTTCAAGCCGTTCGACCAATGGCGGCCCGGCATGACCTGGGACAAGCTCATCGCGGAAATGAACGCCAATATCAAAACGCCCGGCATGGCCAACATCTTTTGGATGCCGATTCAAACCCGGACGGAAATGCTCACGACCGGTTTTCGCAGCGTTCTTGGGATCAAAGTCTTTGGACCCGACCTTGCCGGGATTCAGAACGTCGCCATTCAGATCGAAAAGGCGCTGAGCGACTTCCCGGACACCCGCGGCGTCTTCGCCGAGCGGACAACCGGCGGATATTTTCTGGATTTCACCGTCGATCGGGAAGCCGCTGCTCGCTATGGACTGACGGTGCAGGATGTGAACGACGTTGTCGAAACGGCCATTGGCGGCAAGACGATCACGACGACAGTGGAAGGCCGCGAGCGCTATCCGGTAAATGCCCGTTACGCGCGCGATTTCCGGGAGAATCTGGACGCGCTTAAACGCGTGCTTGTGCCCACGCCGACCGGCCAGGAGGTGCCCATCACGCTGCTCGCCGATATCGAATACAGAACCGGCCCCGCGGACATTCGCGATGAAAACGGGCAACTGGTTGGCTTTGTCCTGGTAGACCCTGCGACGACGGATATCGATGGCTACGTGCGCAGGGCTTCGGAGCGTCTCGCCCAGCGTGTGACATATCCGCCCGGCTATTATATTCAGTGGGCAGGCCAGTTCGAATATCTCAAGCAAGCCGAGCAGCGGTTGAAAGTCGTGGTTCCGTTGACGCTGCTCATCATCTTTGTGCTCATCTATATGAACACGCGGTCGGCCTTGAAGACATTCATCGTGCTGCTCGCGGTGCCGTTCTCGCTGGTGGGAGCGTTTTGGCTGCTCTACCTGCTCGGCTATAACATGAGCGTGGCGGTATGGGTCGGACTCATCGCCCTTGCGGGACTCGACGCCGAGACGGGTGTGGTCATGCTGCTCTATCTCGATAACGCATGGGAAAAGTTTCGAGCGGAGGAGCGGATGAACTCGATGGCCGATCTTTACGCCGCGGTCAAGGAAGGCGCCGTGCAAAGAATTCGTCCCAAGGTAATGACCGTATGCGCCATCCTCTTCGGACTGCTTCCGATCATGTGGTCGCCCGCAACCCAGGCGGGTGCCGATGTGATGAAACGGATCGCCACACCCATGATCGGGGGCATCGTCACGAGCGCCATTCTGGAACTGCTGATTTATCCGGTGATTTTCGTGATCTGGAAAAAACGGGGACTCGGTGGAACATCAACATAATCGACAAATGAACATGAAGCCGAAAACATCCATTGCCCTGGCAATTCACAAATCCGTGCTGGATTTATTTGAGGTTTAATCCTGAGCGCCGCCTTCCGTCTCATCGACCCACCGGATACAACATCCGCGCATGAAAAGCCGTTGCTTTCTGCCGCATCGGTTGCACGTGCGCCGATCCTCATCTCGACCATGCCAGGTCCATTGGTGGAATCCCACCCTGCACAGGAATCTATGAAATTTGCTCATGAAATCATCCTTTCAACTTGGTCCGCCGCAGCCGTAGCGCGTTTCCAATGACAATCACATCCGACAAGCCCATCGCCGCGGCGCACAGCACCGGACTTAGGAACCCCATCGCCGCCAACGGCACCGCCGATGCGTTGTAGAAAAACGCCCAAAACAGATTCTGTTTGATAGTCCGCAATGTCGCCCGCGCCAATCCAAGCGCCTCCGGCACAGCCTCGATTTCCGATTTCAGCAGGATGATATCCGCTGCCTCGCGCGCTATGTCGCTGGCGCGGCTCACGGCAATGCCCAGATCAGCTTGCTCCAAGGCAGGAGCGTCGTTGATGCCATCCCCGACAAACGCCACTTTGTCGCCTTGCTCTTGAATCTTTTTTACAAACTCCGCCTTCTGTTCCGGTCGGACTTCGGCAAAGACATTTTCGGGCATGATGCCAACTTGTTTCGCAATGCTCGATGCGGTCAGCGCGTTATCTCCCGTCAGTAAATACGTTTTCAGCCCTTGCCGGTGAAGTTCTCCGACGACTTGCGCCGCTCCAGCTTTTACAGTGTCCTTCACGGCAAAAAGCCCTTGCAGCGATTTGTCGGATGCAAGCCCTGCGATAGTTGCTCCCTGCGCTGACCATTCATGGATGAAACTCTCGCCTGCGGACATATCCACACCCGATTCCCGCAACCAACGCAATGAACCCAGCCGCGCCAGTGAATTTGAAACAGTTGCCTGCACTCCGGCCCCGCGCATTTCCTGCCAATCAGTAAACCGGGTTTCGTCGGATGAGGTCTTTGCGATCGCCTGGCTGATTGGATGGGTCGAGTGCCGGGCCAGCGAAGCCGCGATGGAAACATCCAGCGCGGATTTCCATGTCTGGACTACCATGGGCTTGCCGGTCGTAAGTGTGCCCGTCTTATCAAAAATTACCGCCGTAACTCGTCCGGCTCTTTCGAGCGCCACTCCATCGCGAATCAAAATGCCGCGCCGCGCGGCGGCATTCGCTCCCGCCATGATGGCGACCGGTGTCGCCAGCCCCATCGCGCAAGGACAGGCGACAATAAGCACACCCGCGGCGATGATGAACGCGGCGGCAGAACCGGCCGGTGGATGCGCATGCCAAAGATATTGTCCCAGCCAATTGTGGACGCGCATCGCCGACTCAGGCGCGAAACCCCACCAAAGCCCGGCGGTCACGGCGATGATCACAATGACCGGCACAAATACACTGCTGATCCGATCGGCGAGCCGCTGGATGCTTGCTCGACTCGTCTGTGCGCGCTGCACGGCGGCGATGATGTTTGCCAGTGCGGTGGATTCGCCAGTCGCGGTCACACGCATAACCAGCCGGCCATTTAGATTCACCGTGCCCCCATAAAGTTCACTTTTCACCATCTTGTCCACCGGGACCGATTCGCCAGTGAGCATGGACTCGTCCACGGCTGAATCGCCTTCCGCAACCTCACCATCGACGGGCACACGGTCGCCCGGTTTAAGGACGACTTGGTCGCCCGGCTTAAGCTCGGCTGCGTCGATTTCAATTTCAGCCCCATCGGCCTGGCGCAGGCGGGCAGTCGGGGGGGCAAGATTCAGCAGTGATCTCAATGCGCTGGACGCACGGGCGCCCATTCGGGCTTCGAGCCAGTGCCCGATGCTGATGAGCGTGATAATGGCTGCGGCCTCCATGAAATAGAGATGTCCGGGCGATCCGGAGAACAAGGCCCACGCGCTATAGCCGAAGGCCGTCGTCGAACCGAGCGCGACCAGAGTATCCATGCTCGAACTGCCAACTTTGAGCTGCCGCCATGCTCCCCGATAAAATGGTGCTCCTGCAAAAATCTGAACAATACCGGCGAGCACAAAGGACAACCAACGAAACCAACCCTGCGTCATCAGATCAAAAAACCATTCGCCGGCCATCAGCGGTAAAGTGCCTGACACGCCAATCCACAAGTTGAATTGCCAGCCGGCGAGTTTGGGTTGGCTATGGTCCTGCCCGGCCCCGGGATCAACGATTTTTGCCCCGTAACCGGCGGCTTCAACGGCGTGAATGATCGCCGGAACGTTCCTCACGGACCCGGACGACCAGCGGATGGTTGCTTGCTGTGCCTCCAGATCCACTCTTGCACTTTGGACGCTGGACACGCTTTGAATGGCCTCAGTGACATGCCGGACGCAGTTGTTGCAAGACATGCCGCTGATCGCCAGTTGAACATCGATGGATTTCATGGCGGGCCGATTATTTGAGAAAGCGGGAGAGTGTCGTGCGCAGTTCCGCGAGAAGCTCATCGGGGCTCATCGGTTTCGCTTTGGCGTGGGGTGCGTTAGTGCTGCATCGGATGACGCAGGTCTCGAGGTGGCCCGCCAGCACCTCTATTCCCAGAGCGTCGAGCGCCGAGCGGACGGCCGAAATCTGGTTGAGGATATCCACGCAGTACCGATCTTCCTCGATCATGCGCTGTACGCCGGCCACCTGACCGGCGATGCGTTTGACGCGGATTTGGGTTTTGCGACGAAGTTCGGCTTTCATTTTGTTAAACCCCGCACGATATACCCCCATGGGGTATCTTGCAAATCGGATTTTCAACCTCGATCGGGGAAGCCGCTTGTTGCCGGCTTTACTGCGTGGCTGCGAAGCGCATGCCCTTTTTAAATACTCCTCCTAATCCTTCGCTCTTTTCACGGTATTTGCTACTATTGCACCTGCAATGACCGCCCCCAGCGATCAGGATACCGCTCCACAAACCCGCGAAGAGCCGCAGGAAATCGTCCTCCGCCTCGGCGATATCCTGCCCCGCATCCCCTCTCATCTCATTAGGCCCGGCCAGCACGATCCCGCCGCTCCCGTCCGTTTCTCCGTCGATGAGTTGGCCGAAAAAATCGCCCGCGGACGCGTCAGCGTCCCCCTCGATCGCCTCGCCTCCGTCTACCCCGACGTCTTTCGCGGACGCAACTCCTTCACCGACGAGCAGGAAGTCCCCCTTCCCTTGCAGAAACTCCTTGAGCAAGTCGGCCTCGTCTCCCGCAAATCCCCCGCTTCAAACGGCGTCCCCCCCGACCAAATAGCCCAGGCCCGCGCCACCGCCGCCCTCATCCTCGAATCCGCCGCCGCCCAGTCCGCCCCCGCCGTCAACGCCGAAACTCCCGCCCCATCGGCATCGGAGCCGCCCCCTCCTGCTGAGGATCCGTCTCAAAAGCCCCAAAAAAAATCCAATTGGCGCCTCCTCGACATCTTCGCCCGATCCCCCGAGCCCAAAAAGCCTGAACCGTCACCCCCCGGCGAAGCCGCCCCCCCGCAACCTGCCGCCCTCATAAGTCCCACCCCTTCCGTCCCTTCCACTCCTCCGATCGCTTCCATCGAACCCACACCCGGAGAACCCACCGAACCAGTCTTGCCGGAGCCCTCGGAGCCAATCCCAAGCAACCCCATCTCCCTGCGCCTCCTCCCAATCTTCCGCCTGCTGCCCGCCAGCATCCTGCGCCCCGGCGCCCTTCCCGCCGACGACATCCGCGCCACCTTCCCCCTTTCCGCAATCGACAGCCAGTTAGTCACCGGCCACGTCGAAATCCCCCTCGACGATTTCATCAAGGCCCTGCCCGAACCGTTGCGCGAAACCCTCAACCCAATCCCCGCCGCCCAAGTCTGGATTCCCTTGGACGAAATCTTCCAAAGCCTCCCCCCGACACACCTCTTCCACATGCCCGCTCAAACACCCCCCCCCGAGCCAGCCCCAGAACCCCCACCCCCCCAACCCGATCCCATTGCGGATATATCCGCGAAAAAATCACCTGCCGACCCATCCCCAACGACCCCCCCCCAACCCCGCACCCCCTGGATGCTCGGCTTCCAAGGCCCTCCCCCCAAGCTACTTGGAACCGAAACAACCCCCGCC
>JBEKOV010000093.1:0-14697 GCA_049521415.1 Chthoniobacteraceae bacterium | reverse complement strand
GACCGCCGATTCGTGGATCGAAGAACACGCGAAGAAAGTTGGCCGACCTTACCTCGAGGTTTACCGCGAAAGCTTTGATGCCACTCTTCGGCGTTACGCGGAATCGCTGGAAAATACGGAAAATGTGATGGTTGAGTCTGAAAGGCCCGTGGAGTTCGCGAGAGCGGAGAGCCTATTTGCGCTTCTCGAATGTCTTACGTCTAAGCTAGGCCGAGTTGGAGAACAGGATAAGCTTCTGAACGAAGAGAGATTCGAATCGCTCTTGAATCAATTCGCATCTTTCGCCGGTCTCACTACCACGACTGCATATCAGGAACTCCGCAAGAAAGAAGGTATCTTGCTTACTACGCTAGTTCGAGGCTGGGGACCAGACATCGGGGAACTCATTCGAGTTCTTCAGCCCTTTCAGCCGTCGTTGCGGCGCGGGATGGATAGCCAAGCGGCAAAAGAGTTGTACCGCCAACTCTGCGCCGAAGCTGTACCGAAATTCACCAACCAGGTGCTCGAACGATTCCGTGAGGAGGACTACACTAACCGGGTAATCGCCAAGCGCCCGGAATGCTATGGGGCCATCAATATACTGCTCGACGTCAATGGTCCATTGTGGAAGGACGATCGAGGCCAGGCACTCGCATTTTTCCGAACCGAATCACGGAACTCTATGGTTCGGGACAATATCTTTGAACTTCTGCACTGGATCGATTTAATACTGAAGGATGAAAATCGATTTAACGATTTGGCGGCGGTGAAGAGCCTCCTGAAGGACGAGGAGATCGTAAATGTATTATGGAGCGCACTCACCTCGACCCCGCTCGGCCGGCGCCCCGTTGCATGGCTGAAGGATTTACCCAAGCGACTCGAAGACTTAGGAACGACAGTTACATTGCCCGATTGGTGGAATAGGACGCTGGAAACCCTCGGATTGTCCGGCGAAGTTGCACCGGAAGACGCCGATCCTAGTAGCGGGACACCGCCGGAGGAACAGGCCCCATGAGCAAAATCGAATGGGAATACGACCTCGTCGAGCGACCCTTCTGCGAACAACTCAAGGCCATTAGCTGGCAATGGATTGAGGGCGACACGGACGTACCGGATTTCACCGAGCGCGCGAACTTCCGAGAGTTGATGCTCAAAGGGCGCCTCGGGGCGGCGTTAAAAAAGCTTAACCTCCGGGACGGTCAGCCATGGTTGGCTGTGGAACAGAATTGCAATCGTGTCATGGCCAACGAGGAAATTCTTCAGGCAACATTTGTGGAATTGATGCAGCGTGGTGAAGTTGATGTTTGCGGCCAAAAGGGCGGAACGAAGAGAGCAGATGGAATTCATAGGAGGGATATACTGCGCCCAAGCGCTTCTCGATATTTGATCAATGTTCCAAAGCAAGCTAAGAAGAAAGTCACCGTTATTGTCTGACTTTGTCGAAACAGACTTGTTGCTTTCGGTAGGCGAAAGGACTTCCATGGCAGTTATCGGAAATCATGCGATGCTGGCAGCATGAGTTCCCGGAATTGCAGCGCCTCTATGTGCCGCGCCTTCACGTGAATGACGTTGTCCACGTTTTGCATTACACCGGTAATAATGAGGAACGGCTCCTCTGTGATGAGCAGCCGATACCGCTCGAAAAGTTGTGGCGTCACGATGGCGTTTGAGACGCCGGTTTCGTCTTCCAGGCTGATGAAGACGAAACCTTTCGCCGTCCCAGGACGCTGGCGGCAAATCACCTGACCGGCGATTTTCACCATCGTTCCGTTCCGCTCCGCTGGAAGGTCTGACGCCCGCCTGATTTCCGGGAGTTGTGAACGAATCAACTTCATCGGATGCGGCCCGATCGAAAGACCCGTCCCGCTGTAGTCCGCACGCAGCCGTTCGACCGGATTCATTTGCACCAGGGGCAACGCTGCCTCGTTTTCGACCCGCGCGAACAAATCGTCTGCATCGCGGCTGACCTCGACTTTCCATTGGGCATCTCGGCGATGTTCCGCCAAACCGTTGAGCGCACCGATTTTGGCGAGTGCTCTCGCTGCCGTTTGCGGCAACGCCGTCCGCAACTGGAAATCTACCAGCGACGCGAATGGAGCCTTTTGCCTTTCGGCAACGATCCGCTCCCCGTCTTCCCGTCTCAGGCCCCGGACGTAGCACAGGCCGAGACGAAGAACTTCGTCACCCTCGACGGCGCAGAACCAATCCGATTCCAGCACCGACCCCGGTTTAATGCGGAGGCCGTGGCGCTTCGCGTCGGCGACCAGCGTTGCCGGCGAGTAAAAGCCCATTGGCTGATTGTTGAGCAGGCCGGCAAAGAATTCTGCGGCCCGGTGGACTTTCAGCCAGCAACTTGCATAGGCGAGAATGGCAAAGCTGATGGCATGGCTCTCGGGAAACCCGTACACGGCAAATGACTGGACGGCCTTCGTTACCGCCTCAATCACCTCCGGCTTCGTGCCGTTCCTTTCCATCCCAGCCCGCAATTTCACGCAAACCTTTTCCATACGTTCCGGCGAGCGATGGAAGCTGAGCGCCCGTCGCAATTCTTCCGCTTCGCCACCGCTAAAATCTCCCATCACCATCGCGATTTTAAGAAGCTGTTCCTGAAACAGCGGCACGCCCAGCGTCCTTTCAAGAACGGGTTTGAGCCGTTCGTCAAAGTACCTCACTTCCTCTTTACCTGCCCGACGCGCCAGGAACGGGTGAAGCATGTCGCCCAGGATCGGCCCCGGCCTGATAATCGCGACTTCCACAACCACGTCGTAAAAGCAACGCGGTAGCATTCTCGGCAAGGTTGCCATTTGCGCACGGCTTTCGATTTGGAAAACGCCGATGGTATCGGCAGCGCACATCAAATCGTACGTCGCCGCGTCGTCCTTGGGGATGGCCGCCAGATCGATTGGCCGGCCACGCGACGCGCAGAGTTCAAGCGAGTCCTGCATGACTGAGATCATGCCGAGCCCCAGCAGATCGACCTTGATGATGCCAAGGTCTTCGCAATCGTCCTTGTCCCACTGCGCGACAACCCTACCCTCCATTGATGCGCGTTCGAGTGGGACAATCGAATCAAGTTGCCCCTGGCAAATGATCATTCCGCCGGAATGTTGTCCAAGGTGACGAGGCATCCCGTAAATTCTTCGGTAAAGCTCAATCGCCGCAGGCGCTCGCGGATGTGCATTTTCCACCCCCGAACGCTTCAATTGTTCAGCGAGTTCCATCGTATGCGGAAAATCCCCGTTCGCAAAAAGATGCGAAAATCGGTTCAGGGTTTCCGGTTCGAAGCCGAGCGCCTTTCCAATCTCCCGCATCGCGCTCTTGCCCCGGTAGGTGATGACGTTCGCAGTCATCGCCGCGCCGCTGGGACCATAGCGTCGATAGACTTCCTGGATAACGCTTTCTCGTCTGTCACCGCTCGGCAAATCCAGGTCAATATCCGGCCACGAGGTTCGCCCTTCGCTCAGAAACCGCTCGAACAGAAGATTGCATGCAATCGGATCGCAGGCCGTAATTCCGAGCGAATAGCAAACCACGCTATTCGCTGCACTGCCCCGGCCTTGCACGAGAATCCGGTTCTCCGTGCAGAAATTTACCAAATCCCAAACAATCAGGAAATATCCGCTAAAACCCAGCTTCGCGATCAGCGTTAGCTCTCGCTCAATTTGTGCCGCGACTCGTCCGCTCAAGTGGGAGTACCGCGCCCTGGCACCGGCCATCGTCATTTTGCGAAGGAACGAATCCATCGTCTCGCCCTCGGGCACCGGGTATCTTGGAAACTCGTAGCCGAGATTTTCGAGTGAAAATTCCAGCCGCTCGCCAAGCCGCAAGGTGTTCGTGATCGCCTCCGGCAAGTCTTCAAACAGCCGCCTCATCTGCTCCGGTGTTTTCAGATACCGCTCCTCATTCGCCGCAAGCAATCGTCCACCAGCATCCAGATTGGTATGATTGCGCGTGCAAGTGAACACGTCGAGCAGCGGCCTTTCTTCTCTCGTCGCGTAAAGCACTCCGTTTGTGGCCAGGAGCGGCAAACCTTCCGCCTCTGCCAGTTGAACAATGGTCCTGTTCACCGTTTTTTCGCCCCGGCGTAACTGTCGCTGAATCTCCACAAAGACGTTTTTCTGGCCAAAACAATCAGCTAACCGCCTTACCACCTGTTGCGCATGATCCTTATCTCCGCGCTCAATCGCCCGGCGAACCGGCCCTTCTTCATCGCCAGAAAGTGCCACCAGCCCCTTTGAGAATTCCGGCAGGTCATTCCAATGTACCGGAGCGTATTCTTTCGTCCCGCGTAACTTTGCCCGCGTGATCAATCTGCAAAGATTTCGGTAGCCGTCGCGCGATTCCACGAGCACCGGCAATACGCTGCCATCTTCCAGCGTCAGTTCCGCACCCACGATTGGGCGGAGTTTCTTCTCACGCGCAGCCGCATGAACGCGGGCCGCGCCATAAACGCCGTCACGGTCACAAACCGCTAACGCAGGCAATTCGAGACTCGCCGCCTGTTCGACGAGCGTTTCCGGCTGCGAAGCCGCCCGCAAAAAACTGAATGCGCTTCGCGCATGAAGCTCAATGTATCGCAGCTTCATAACATCCTTCGATGAACCATTCGCCGCGTTGCAGACCGAGTCGGTAAATCCCGCAATCGGTAATCTCGATGTCCCATTCCTCGACCCCCCACAATTCTTTGTCCCACCAACCACCCGAAGCGCGATACGGCCCATGCACCCCTCTCACCGTCCCATGCGCCGTATCGGAAACGACAAAGGCGGGCACGTGCCCCACGACCCGAACTTGCGCCGGCATCGCAGGGCGATAACGGCGAAGCGGCAAGCCGATTGCCAGATCATCCCCCTTCTCAAGGGCTTCGCCAAGATCGTGAAACCGGGGTGCGACGACCCGAAAGCAATCCGGGCGATGAGTATTCTCCATTTCCACTACCCCGACATTCCCCTCGCCGACCAGGGCGGCAAGCCGCGCCAGCGTCTCTCCGAAACGGTTGGCATCACGGAGCGGGTTTTCAAAAAACCGCATTTGTTGATGATCAGGACTTACCGCCTGAATCTCCAACTGACAGCCCGTTGGACGGCTTTCCATTTTCAGGGTTTCCAGATGCGTTTCCAGAATCCGAAACAACACCGCCCTGTCCGCAGTCGGCGACGGAATCGAGAGTTCGCGGCGGTATTCACCGCCTTTTTCCAGAGGCAGAGTCAGCACCATCTTTCCTGCGACTCGATTCACGCCCGACAGCCGCAAGAGGAGCTGATCGAGAAAACGCCGGAGGATGAAAAGTAGCGGTTCGAGCGTTTCAATCTCTCGCTCGAAATCAAAACGCTCCGAAAACTCTTCCACCGGGCGCACGACGCGCAAGAGTCGTTGCGTCCCGCCAGCCGCCCGCTGCCATAGCCAATCCGCTTCCGGTCCCAGCCTGTCTGAAAGTTCACCGCGAGGCAGACTTGTAAGCTGCCCGAGCGTGTGAACACCCCACTCCCGCAACACCGCCAGCAGATGCGGGGGCGGATCAATCTCCGCGACCGCCAGATGCGAAAGAAATGCGGCCGGGCTTTGTACCACGAGCACCGGCGCAGCCTTTCGCGCCGCCAAAAATGCCAGGTCGGGATTTGGCGCGATGCCGACATTGGCCGCCAATTCGAGCGCGGAAAAGCGGCTGACAACGCCCATCCCGAACTCTGACCAGTCCTTTATCCCGCCCCGGCGCAGGTCCACCGTGCAGTAACCATCCGCTGTCATCTCGACATCCGGCGAAAGCGAGCAGGACACTTCCAACAACGCTGCCTTGACCGTTTCCTCCTGCCCATGCGCCCGCGGCAGGATTACGAGCTCGGGACACCGGGCGAGAGCTTGAACGGCAGGCATTCCCGCAATCACCCCGGCTTCTCCAGCCGGCGCCGTCCGCTCAATCACCAGCCCTTTCGCATTTTCCTTGTCAACCAGAACGACCGCTTTGCCGCGCAGTTCCGGCTGGTAGCGTAGCACCGCTTGCAGACGAAGTTCAGGCAGAAGAATTACGGCGAACATTTTCCCTCCATCAAGCGGTGTGTCGTTCCAAGCCACTCGGCATTACCAGATGGCGGCGCGAGGACGCTCTGGCAGAAAGACGGGTAAGCAGTTCCGTTCGTCGCTCAGCCAGCGCGGGAAAATTCCAGCGCCAATCCAGAGCGATTTTTACCGATGCGCCCTCTACGAGCGGGCGCGATGAAAATATGGCGAGCGCCATGTTGCCCTGCTCCACCACCCTCTGAAACCGATGCCAGGTGTTTGCCGGTATGCGCAGAGCGCCCCGCAATTCTGCCCCCTGCAAATCAATCACCAGCAGGGAAAGATTTCCGTCACGCAACAGCAAATCCGCTGCTTTGACGGCCTCAGCGGGAAGCCCACAACGCACCCATAGCAAGCGTTTCAGGCAACTTGGCTGAAACGAACCCGGATCGAAAAATTTGCCGCAATCCACCAGCGCCCCCAGGCGCTTTTCCTTCGCCAGCGTCCCGAGCAGCGCCGCCAGCAGGAGCGAGCTACCAGCCTGCGTCCCTGAAATTTCAGTCATCGCCCCCAGGCGCAAGCCACCCTCCACCCGGTCAATCGCCTCAATACCGGTCGGCATAATCCCGGTATGGCAAACCGGTATGGATGGAAACTTCTCCGCCAGAACAGCTTGCAAGGCGATCAGCCGTGCCCCGCGCTCCGCTTGCGGAAGCGGAACGACCCTGGAATTTTGGCGAGCATCAAGAGCAACTAGCATTGTGTTCGCCTGAACACTACTCCCGCCGATTAGCCGAGTTCAAGAGGCGGTTTTGCCACTCCCCCTTGCCCGCTGGCTAAACCTCTGAGAATCTAGGAGAAACCTGCGGACAAAAATTTCGCAATGCCACTCGATCTTGACCGCTACCGAACGCGTCTCGCCGATCTTGCCGCGCAAGGCATATTCATCGGCACAAGCTCCTGGAAATATCCCGGCTGGTGCTCGCAGGTGTACGACGAGCAGCGCTATTTCACGCGAGGGAAATTCTCCGAGGCGAAATTCAACCGCTCCTGTCTCTCGGAATACGCCCAGACCTTCCGCACCGTTTGCGTGGACGCCGGCTATTACCAATTCCCCACCGAGTCCTACCTCTCCAATCTTTGCCAGGACGTACCGGATGGCTTCCGCTTCGCCTTCAAGGTGACGGACGACATCACCATCAAGAAATTCCCGAACCTTCCCCGCTTCGGCGCCAAAGCAGGAATCTTCAATCCGCATTTCTTGAGCGCCGAACTTTTCCGCGAGCGATTCCTGAAGTCCTGCGAGCCGTTTAGAGACAGAATTGGGCCGTTGATCTTCGAATTCTCGACCTTCCATAAACACGAATTCGAGCACGGCGGAGATTTCGTCGCCGCTCTTGATACATTCCTCGCGGATCTTCCGAAAGGCTGGGAATACGGCGTCGAACTCAGAAACAAGAACTGGCTCGTTCCTGAATACTTCGCCGCACTCCGAAATCACGGCGTTGCCCATGTTCTCAATAACTGGTCGCGGATGCCGTCTGTCGGTGAGCAGATGATCCTACCTGAATCCGAAACGGCCGATTTTTCCGTGTCCCGCTTTCTTTTGAAACCGGGCGTCTCCTACGAGAACGCGGTGAAAACCTACCAGCCTTACACCGGGACGAAAGAGGCGAATCCCGAAGCCCGAACTGCCGCCACGAATTTGGTGAAACAGTCGCTTCAAAAAAAACGCCGCTGCTACATCTACGTGAACAATCGTCTTGAGGGGAATGCGCCGCTTACCATCGACGCGATTTTATCTGAAGGCGAAATCCCGCAACCTGCTCCACCGCCGCTTCGGGAGACGCTTTTTTGAACCCTCGAATTTGTGTTGGGTTCGCGGCATCGGCTGTACTCAACCTTAGCGCACCGTGATGGAAGGCCGAATGAGCAAATCTTCTTCCCCTTCTTCTGCGGAAATTGCGCCAATCGGTGGTAGCCCCCGTGGTAGCCCCCGTGAAAATCTTGCGTGCCGCGCGATGCCGGTATGTGCCGTGCTTTAATAATACGCAAGCACTTAAACAATAGATACTTACGCTAAAGAATCCATGTTATTCCTAGTGATGCCGCACCCTGCCACATTGTGCCAAAAACGCCCTTTTCTTTATGGGGTTCAAGAGGTCGCTGGTTCGAATCCAGTCGGCCCGACTCTTTAAAACCAAGACTGGTAAAGGGTTTTCAGCCCAGCGTGATTTTTTGCCGAATTCGGTGGTAGCCCTTATACTAGGATCACCATGAAAACGAAGTCTGAAGGCAGGAACCGCGGAGGTTGGCAACCGGGATCCGCGATGTCGTTGCCAATATCCGCCGGCCAGGGATTTGCCACTTAAACCCGAATTCCGATGTTGGAGGGGATGAGATGGCGCAAGATGCTAAGCGGCGATGACATGAGGAAGGCTGAGGCGTATCAATCGATACGGCGAAGCCTGACGAATGGCACTCGCGGTCGGCAGATTGCGCCAGATCGCCCCGATCAACTTCGGATGTCGGGTTTAATAGCAAATCAACAATAAAGGTTACTTCAACAGGCTCCTATCTCGCAAAGCAGGTTCTCACGTTGCGGGTGTGATTCCTCTTCCTTCACTTCGTCTGTCCGCACGCGGAACTCAGTCAGTTGATTCCTGCCAAATATCGTAGTCATTGCGACATCGGCGGCGTCACGGCCGGTCGCCATGAGGACGCGGCCCACCCGGCGTTCGTTATTCCGGGCATCGAAGGTCCACCAGCGATCCTCGAGAAATACTTCGAACCATGCGCTGAAATCCATTGGAGGGGACGGCGCAACGCAAATATCGCCAAGATAACCCATGGCGTACCGCGCCGGGATGTTCATGCAACGGCAAAAGGTGACTGCCAGGTGCATGAAATCTCTGCAAACACCCACTTTTTCACGGTAAGCGTCCAACGCGGTCCGGGTGGGTCGTGCTTGTTGGTAATCGAACTTCAAGTGACCATGAACAAAGTCACAGATTGCCTGTACTCGGCTCCACCCCTCTTTGACGGAATCAAATAAATTCCACGCAACCTCGGAAAGCTCGCTGTCCACTTCGCAGTAACGGCTGGCCAGAAGGAATTGAAGCGTTTCCACGGGAAGATCAGCTACCTTCCACTGCCGTGCATGAAGGTTGACCGGATCGGGTCTTCCACTGTCTTCGATGATCGTATCGTTCGTGAATCGCACACGGCCTTGCGGCAGATGGGCGCGACCACATTTGTTGCCGAAGACATCGGTGAACGAGATAAACGGCACGAATGGATCAATGCGGAGACATTCTGGTTTCAGCAGGGCGGATTCGCGGGAGGGATGAACCGAAAGCGCGAAAAGTGCGTCCGCGCCCGAGGGCAGGTCGAACTCGATATCGTAACCGATTTGAATGAGCATAAGATGAGATTTTCCTGAATTCATCGGTGCCCACCACATCAATGGACGTGACGGTGGTCAGAACTCTCTCGGTATACGTCCACATGCGGGACGGGATGCGATATAGAAACGGATGAGTGGCGGCGGTAAAACAGTCATGCAATTTCGACCTGGCACGCTGGGCGGTGGACCCCATGGGGAGATGCGGACGACGAGTCGAGTCCTCCAAAAGGGGGGAAGCCAATCCTGCTGGCGCATTCAAGCACCCCCCACAGGTGGCAGTGGCACACTTCAACCTCGCGCGCTTCGCAAAAAAGACGAGTTATGGCCCGGGCCGGGATAATTAATTTGAACGGTTCGGCGGCATATCTTCCAAGCACAAAGAACCGGATTTTCTTATATGCCAGGCATTGAAAACAGTGACGAAAAAGAGCTGAAAGCCCTGCGGGGTTCCGAACGGCAATACCGCCGGCTCTTTGAAGCGGCCAAAGACGGAATCCTGATTCTCAATTCCGTCACCGGACAAATCGAGGATGTGAATCCTTTCCTGGTCGACCTATTGGGCTATTCGCGTGAGGAGTTTATGGGCAAGAAGCTCTGGGAAGTCGGACCTTTCAAGGATGTGGCGGCGAGCAAAACCGCTTTTGAAGAGCTGCGAACGAAGGAATACATTCGGTATGAAGACTTGCCCCTGCAAACACGGAGTGGCGGCCTGGTTTCAGTCGAATTCGTCAGCAATGTTTATGCGGTCAATGGTGGGAATGTGATTCAATGTAACATTCGGGATATTACCATCCGCAAACGGATGGTGGACGAGTTGCGTCGTGCCAAGGAAGAGGCCGAACAGGGTAATGAAGCGAAAATGCGCTTCATTGGCATGCTCAGTCACGAGTTGAGGACACCGCTGAACCCGGTGATGATGTTGATCCATGCCTGGAGGACCGAAAAGCTTTTGCCTCCGGCATTTTTACCCGATTTGGAAATCATGCGGCGCAGCGTCGAGATCCAAACACAACTGATAGACGATCTGCTCGATGTAACGGCCATCACCCATGGCAAAATCAAGCTTGCGTTTACCCCGCAGGACGTTCACGAGCTTTTGCGGTACGCTGTCGAAGTAGTCCAATCCCAGATCAACGAGCGCAAACTGCGAGTTGTGATGTCTCTGGAAGCGCAACACTCCGTTGTCAGTGCAGATTTTGCGCGACTTGCACAAGTGTTTTGGAATCTGACTAAGAATGCGGTGAAGTTCACCCCTGTCGGGGGCACTGTAACGATCTCAACCGCAAATGAAGGCCGGAGGATTCGTATCGGTATTGCGGACACAGGGATTGGTATTCCCGAGCATGACATAGAAGGGATTTTCGATGCTTTTGAGCAAGGCACGCATGGAGGACCTCATGGGTCCGGTGGCATAGGTCTGGGACTCACTATTGCGAAACGTCTTATCGAACTTCTAGGCGGAAGCATTAGTGCGCGGAGCGAAGGCTCGGGGAAGGGTGCTCTTTTCATCATCATGCTTGAAACTGTGGAACCTCAGTAGGACAAATTCTATGGCTCTTCGATCGTGGGATTATCAATTAATCAGTCATCAATATTTCCGCGTTCAAGAAACAGGAACTTCTCGCCCATTAACTTCGGCCGCGCTCCGCGGAAATTAACAGCGGTGAGCATCCCTTTGCTTCTGAAGGGAGATCACCCCGGTGGAAGATGGGCTTCAAGATGTCTGATATTTGCAGAGAATTGATGTCCGGAAGCCCGCCGCACAAGCTCACCACCAGGAATTTCCAGGACCCCCTTGGGTTCGATTGCGTGCTATTGGGACGACCAATGGTCCTGGGAGACTCGATTTAGAGGTATGTTACTCGTTATAGCCATTCTTCTTCTGCTCCTTTGGGGCGGTGGATTTGCTTTTCATGTCGCCGGCGGCCTCATTCATATCCTGCTCCTAATCGCTCTTGTGGTGTTCATTCTCCACTTCGTTATGGGCAGGAATACCGTCTGATTCAAGAGTATGATAACCATCCTCTTAATCGTCCTGATTCTCTTCCTCATCGGCGCGTTGCCCACCTGGCCGCACAGTCGGAGTTGGGGTTATGGCCCGAGTGGCGGTCTTGGCACGATCCTCGTAATCCTGCTCGTCCTGTATTTGTTGCACGTCATTTAATTTTGGGCATCCGCGAGCTCATCCCGGCCCTACCTCAGCGGCAGCTTCGACGTCGGCATATCCTCCGTCGCCACCGCATTGGCGCCGATGGGATTATTGCCAAAGGATTGAATCTGGCCGCCCGGTGCGTAATTGAGGCCCTCCCCATTGCCCGTAACCGTCACATCGCTGATCGCCATCGTGCCCGACGAACTGATTCCGGTGCCATTGGCACTCGATTCCCCGCCGCTGATCGTCATAATCGCCCCCGGCACGGTTTCAAAACCCGCGCCGTTGTTGCCGGCGGACTTGGTCCCATCGACCACCGTCGTCGTGTTCACATCGCCGTGAACTCCGATGGCGTTCCCGTCGATTACGGAGTCCGTGATCGAAATCAATGACGCAGCCCCGGGTTTGAGATACAGCCCGTCGCCCGCATTGTTATAGATATGGCAGTCCTTCACATAGAGCGCCGAAGCGCCGGAAGGTTCGAAATCAATCCCGTGGCTCGTGAACCCGAATATCTTGCAGTTCTCCACATGCAGGATCACTGAGCCGCCCCCGTTTACAACAAGCCCGCCCAGACCACCCCCCTGGCCCGTTAGCAGCAGGTTGCGAAGCGTGACCTCCATGGCCCCGCTTGTTGCGACCACAATCCCGTTGGTGCCAATCACGAGCGAACTGGCAATACCCGACGCGCCGTCAATAGTGATCGATTTGGTGATCGTCACCGCGCCGAACCCGCCCGTGTCCAGGTTGTCAATCTCTCCGCCCACCGCTGTCTTTGAAATGGCTCCCGCATAAGTCTTGCACGGAGCGGTACGGCTGCCGGGGTTCGCGTCGTCTCCCACGCCGGAGACCCAGGTCCGCGTCGCCTGGCAAAAAGCCGGCGGCGCAAAAACCAGCGACGCGAGAATAATTATAAAAAACGAATGATACTTCATAGGAATGGATTATGACGGTTTGAAGTTACTTCAGCGGCAAGGTTGAGGTCGCCGCGCCCGCGGCCTTGTTGTCCCCTGCGGGATTATCATGAAATGATTCGATCTTACCCCCTTTGGCATGGTCAAGACCTTCGACCGAGTTATTGGTTACTGTCACATTGCTAATGAGGACGGTTCCGGCCGAACTAATCCCGGTGCCGTTAAGGCTCGACTCACTATTGGTGATTGTCATCGTCGCCCCCGCGGTAGTCTCGAACCCCGCCCCGGTATTGCCGTCGCAGGCGCTTCGCTGGACGACGGTAATGGTATTGTCATCGCCGTGAATGCCGGTCGCGCAGTCATTCACATTCGAGTTCACGATGGAAATCGTCGAACTTGCGTCGGGCTTGATATAAATGCCGTCCCCGTCATTACTATAAATATGCGAGTTCTTGACATAGAACGCGGACCCGCCGGTCGGCTCGAAATCAATACCGTGGCCCGAGAACCCGAATATCTTGCAATTCTCAATGTGCAGGACCACCGGAGACAGAACCTGGATGCCAATGGTCCCGCCACCCGTGTTTCCATTGAGTTGAAGGTTGCGCAGCGTCACCTCTATAGTGGTCGTGGCTGAAATGACAATCGCCGGAGTTCCGGTCGCGGCGGTCACCATGATCCCGGCCACACCGGCTGCGCCGTCGATCGTGATCGATTTGTTGATGGTAACCGGACCGAAGTCGCCCGTATCCAGATTATCGATTTCCCCGCCGGCTGCCGTTTTTGGAAGCGCTCCGGCGAATGTGAGGGCCGGCGCCGTCCGCGAGGCCGGATTGGCGTCATCGCCCACGCCCGATACCCACGTGCGCGTAGCCTGGCAAAACGCGGACTGCCCGAGGCAAAGCAGCCCCACGACAATCAGGGGGAAAACATAACGTCTCATTAGCTAATTATAGCCCGCAAATAGCCGGAAAGGAAGACAAATCAACCGCTGAGTAGAAGTGCTTGGCGCTCAATAAGCTTTTCGTATGGCGGCCACTGCCCGCAACGCTTCCCGTCCTTTCTGTCCTTTTCGTCCTTTCTGTCCTTACTTCACAAAACACGGCGCCGGCTCCCTTCACCCCCAATCCCGCCCAATTTTCCATTTCGCCTTTCCCCCCGCTCCAATTACACTGCCCCTCACCGTGAGCTACCAGGTCTTCGCCCGCAAATACCGTCCCCAGAATTTCGACGAAATCGTCGGCCAGGCCCACATCGTCCAGACCCTCAAGAACGCCATCGACCAGCGCCGCCTCGCCCACGCCTATCTCTTCGTCGGCCCCCGCGGCACCGGCAAGACCTCCACCGCCCGCATCCTCGCAAAGGCCCTCAATTGCGAGCACGGCCCCACCGTAAAACCCTGCGGCGTTTGCACCCAGTGCCGCGAGATCGCCGAGGGCCGCAGCCTCAACGTCCTCGAATTCGACGCCGCCTCCAACACCCAGGTCGACAAAGTCCGCGAACTCATTATCGAAAACGTCAAGTACGCCCCCACCGGCGGTCGCTACAAGCTCTACATCGTCGACGAGGTCCACATGCTCTCGACCTCCAGCTTCAACGCCCTCCTCAAGACCCTCGAGGAACCCCCGCCCCACGTCATTTTCATCTTCGCCACCACCGACCCCCAAAAGGTCCCCCTCACCATCATCAGCCGCTGCCAGCGCTTCGATCTCAGCCGCATCCCCGCCCCCCTCATCAAGCAGCACCTCCAATTCATCGCCGGTAAGGAACAAATCACCCTCGATCCCGCCGCCGCCCAGTCCATCGCCCGCGGCGCCGAGGGCGGCCTACGCGATGCCGAGTCCATGCTCGACCAGTTGGTCGCCTTTTGCGGCACAAAAATCACCGAGGAAGATGTCCTCAACGTCTTCGGTTTCACCGCACGCCAGACCGTCTGCGCCCTTTGCGGCGCCATCCTCGCGGGGCGCACCGGCGAGGCCCTCGGCCTCCTCCACGCCCAGGCCGAGAAAGGCAAGGACCTCAGCCGCCTCATGGCCGATCTCATCGCCCACCTACGCGACCTGCTCGTCATGAAAGCCGACCCCGAAGGCCTGCGCAAAGACGTGATTCCGGAGGATTTCGCGGTCCTTGAGGAACAAGCCGGCGCCCTCTCCACCGATCGCCTCCTCGAGTTGATCGAGCAATTCGCCGCCGCCGAAACCCGCATGAAATGGGCCCCAAACAAAAAGCTCCATTTCGAAGTCGCCATC
>JBEKOV010000092.1:0-14704 GCA_049521415.1 Chthoniobacteraceae bacterium | reverse complement strand
AGAACCTTCGATGACCTCGTCAAGGCAATCGCCCACGCCCTCAACTGCTTCTCAGCCTCCGAATGCCTCCACTTCCTTCATCATGCCCAATATGCTTCAGATTAAATAGAAAATGCTCTAGACAACAGAGACTGCTATCAGGATAAACTTGTCCCGATCCATCCGGACATCTCAACACGGATAACCCACATTCAATATTCGTCCCCGCCAAAACTGAATCCATACCCATTTGCCGACAACCTCCGCCAGTGTAAAAAACTTCGGCGTATCGTGCTGGAGCAAGGCCGGCAACTTCTCAGTGTCGAGAGAGCGATTCGCCCTGCGGCGAATAAAATCAATTCGCCTCACCAACGGGACTGCGCCAGAGTAGAGTGGATCGCAGATTCCGTTTTGGAGTCAGGCTCCGCTGGCTTGGACCATGAATAAGGGAAAGTAACCCACTTCGATGTGGCCTTGAATACCAAGACCGCCATTCGCGAAGCGAATTTATTTTCGAGCCTCTAACTGGCGGGGCTTGGGAAGCCAACCTGCACCCGGATTTGTTTTACCGTTACGTTGGCATCTTGCCTGCGTTGGTTGTCTCAACTTCCGCTCGGAACAAATTTTGTGTGCGCCAAGCCGACGCTTGGGTAGTGCCCTAATTTGAAAATCCCTCTGCTTCGCCCTCTTCCAGTGCCACACACAACTCAATCACGTAAGAGCAAAATCCGTGTAGTTCAAAGGTTTTGGTACATGGCATGGACGCGAATGCGCGCCTTTGTGCTGATAATATCCGGTCGGACGGAATACCGCTGGTCATTCGCAAGAACGCTGCTATGCCTACTCGATCCTGTTGCAGCTTGGTTATGGCCTCATCCACGGTCGGCGAAAAAATTAACTCTTCTGCCCAAGCTCGCGCGGTGGATCGTAAGGTGGCGGAATCCATCTTCCCCACCGTTTCGGCTAAATGCCCCCTATTCGTATCAGTCATTCCTCGAACAGACCCTTCCCACAGTGTATCCTGAATGGCCCCAAGGCCCTTCTGGAATTGATAAAAGCTCTCTGGATCGTCCCGATCTACCGGCTTCATCTCTGCGCCCCGGCGGCGATGGCGGCTCGCACAGCCATATTGGGTGACGTAACGGGCGGAATCTCCAACACAGCCACATAGCGGGCTTCCTTCCCATCCTGCCATGCCCACCCATAGGCCCGTTTGGCCTTGGGGTGCCCCAGGAGCGTAAACGCCTCCACCACCCCCTCCCAAACCGTCTGCCCCCCGAATACCTCCAGAACCGGAACGCTCTCTACATGGACCGCAGGGCACTCTGCCGCACGTTCCACAGCCTTCTGGATATTCTGGAGGACTTCATTCATCTAGGCCGCGCTCACCAAATCCCGGATGCTCCAAATGGTATCAGTGACGCCCCCAGCCATCGCCGGAGTCATTCTGAGGGATTTATGGATTCGCACGAAATTGTAGTACGCGAAATGAAGCGCAACGGCAGCCTCAAAGTTTTCCAGCTTCTTTGAGAACGCATTGGTCAGCCGGGTTAAGCGGCGCATGTGCATCCGCATGGTCAAATTCTGGCGCTCCACGTAGCTGGTGGAAATGGATTTGTAGTCCGGCTTCCCGGAAATCACGTTGCGGGTGACGTGAACAATCTCCGGTGGGCTGTACCTACGCGCCGCCAATTCGGTGGCAGAATAGGTTTTTACAATCTGGCCATAATCGGCCCCGGCTCCGAATCCCCTTTCAACCGCATCATCATAGGCCGCGAGAGCATCGGTTGATATTTGGACCCGGCCCTGTACGCGGGTGGCCAAATCCTCCACGAAGCATTTGGCGTTGTAGGAATCCCGTTTCCCTACGCGATAGCACGGCACCATCCGGGTCTCGGCATCCACGGCTACCCAGGTCCAGATGTCACCCATTCCTTTGGCCGCATCTCCGGGGCGCAGATTGGCCTGCTTCTTGCCGATGAAACCCCAAATCTCATCCATCTGGATTTGGCTGCAATTCAGCCCCCGCATCTTCTCATCCATGATCGTGGCGCAGGCTTTACCGACCCTCACGGCCAGCCGCCCAATCGTATCCCCGTGAACGCCGGTCAGGCGCTCAATGGACCGAATACTGGACCCCTCAGCCAATGCCCCGATGCAGGCGACCTGTTTCTCAAAAGGAAGAATGTTTGGCATGTTTTTGGAATATCCCGAAATTCAGTTTGACGCAAGCTATTTTTCGCATATCTCTAAAAAAGATTCGGGCCGGGAGCTTGTGACCCCCGGCCCGGTTGGGCGTGTACGCTAATGGTAAACTACCCTTCCCTACAGATCGGTGATGTGGGTTCGAATCCCGCCACGTCCAGATTCATGCTGCAACCGCGAGTTCACGAATCCAGACCGCCTTTGGTTTTCCGGCCCTTTTGGCCTTCTGTTCGATCAGGGCAGCCTCGGATTCGTTGAGTTTCAGAAGCAGCCCTGTGGTCCGTGGCTCCTCTGCTTTTGGGCGTCCTCGTGGCCGGGACGCAATGGTGGCTTTCTTACGCATGAGATGGGATGAGTTGAGGCATATAACGTATATGCCATAAATCAGTCTGTCAACGGTCATTGACCCTCCCTGCCCGTTCCGGTAGATTCTCCCCACAACTTTAACACTTTCGCGTCAGCGAACGGTCAGATCGAAGCCTGAGAACTTCCAGCATCCCGGACCGCCAGCAACGAGACGCGCCGAATAGGCGTGATCGTGCGGCATTCCGGGATGGGTACTCTCAGGCACCCGATCAGAGTGCGGCGGTCACGCCGCTTCCGTTGGAGGGCGTGGATCAACTGTGGAGGAAAGATCGCATGGCCCAAATCATCTGTCCGAAGTGCCAGCATGTTTTTGATAGCAACAATCCAGAAAGTTTCGTCACCCGCGCTGCTGTCGCCATTGCCCTGGGAGGAATCGGCTTTTGGCAGGGAATGGGTATTGGGGTGGTCTTTGGAGGCCCTGGGGGCATTTCCGGTGCGATTCCAGGGCTGGTAATCGGCGCGGGTGCGGGGTGGTTTGCCGCCGATCAATTCCGCCGCTGCCCGAAATGCGGACACATTTTCAAGACATGAATGCGATCCTGGCTATAACCTTCATTGGAAGACTGCTTGGGGATTTGGATATTCCAGGCAACCTCGACATCGTGTTTCTGATCGCCGGAATCATCCAACTGGCGGTACTCGCGTTCTTCTTCAATATGTGTGGAGACGTGGAGAAAATCCGAAAAGCCGCTCTCGATATTCAGCAGAATCAGCTTCCCACCATCTCTGCCCAACTCCAATCCCTTGAAAACCAGCTACGCCAGGACGCCATGGAGAGGCGAATTGCAGCGCAAGTGAAGGGGAGTTCGGAATAGGGCGCATTGACATGGCCTTCTTGGTCATGGAAAAGGATCGCCAGCCTCCTCGGGGCCGCTCCCCCTCGGATAAACCGCAACTTCCAGCGAAACTCCCTTATCAAGAAGCCGACGCTGTATTTCTGGAGGCAACACAGGAAGGTGCGATTCGTCGAAACTGCCAGCGATTTTTACGCTCTGTATTAGCCATGAAGCTGATTCGACCATAGATCGCGCCTTCTCCTCCGTTCTCTCGATCACTCCCATAAGATGAACATGCGCCCATCCAGCCTGAATCTCGGCAAATTTCGGATTGTCGGGTGCTGGCTCAATCCCGAAGCAGAAATAATGGATCATTCCCCATGTTGGCCGATTGCCTAAATGGGGGCGATTTCAAATTAGGGCACTACCGACGCTTGCGCTGGTTTGACTGGCTTGCTAAAGTGGCCCATTGTGAGAGAGAGGATAATGAGTCGTGGACTTCCTGCCTGTTGAACAGGAACTTCGCGGCAAAGTCGCCTTCGTCTTGGGTGGCAGTTCGGGCCTCGGCCTCGCCTCCGCCAAGCTCCTAGCCGAACGCGGCGCTGCCGTTGCCATTTTCGGCCACGCGCCGGACACGCTCACCATCGCCGCCGACCTCGCGTCCGCTGGTCTCAAGATACACGGCGCGCAATCGAAGATCATTCACGCCGCCATCGAAGAAACGGTTTCCCGGTTTGGCGGTCTCGACATCCTCGTCAACTCCGCGGCCACCACCCAGTCGGCGACGTGGTGGCGACCGACGAAGCCACCTGGGACCGGATGCTGGCAGTCAACCTGAAGTCCATGTATCTCACCGCCATAACGGCATCCCGCACATGATCAAACGTGGCGGCGGCTCGATCATCAACTTTGCCTCCGTGCAGGCGACCGCGTGTTCGTCGGGCGTATGCGTCTATGCGACCACCAAAGGCGCAATCGTTTCCTTCACCCGCACGCTCGCCGTCGATTTCGCCAGGCATAACATCCGCGCCAATACTGTCTGTCCCGGCTTAATCATCACGCCGATGCAGGAATACTTCGCCAAAGCCAACGCCCAGGGGCGCACCGTCGAGGAAATGTACAAGGTTTTCGCCCGCCCGGTGCCGTTGCAACGGCTCGGTGAGGTGTGGGAAATCGCCGAACTCACCGCGTTCCTGGCCGGGCCGCGCTCGACATTCTGCACGGGCTTCGGACTTCACCGCCCACGGCGGCCTGCTGGCCGGACTGCGGCTCCACTGAGATAGACTGATGAAGCGCATCGACGCCCACATGCACTGCTGGACGCTCGCGCTCGAGCCCCATTACATCTGGATGTCGCCCGACCTGGGCGTACTTTACCGCGACTACAAGCCGGCCGACGCGCGACCGCTGATGCAGGCGGCCGGGGTGGAAGGCTGCGTCCTGGTCTCCGCCGCCGCCTCGCTCAAAGAAACCGGTTACCTGCTCGGCATGGCTGACGCCGCCGATTTCATCCGCGGCGTTATCGCATGGATTGATATGCTCGCACCCGATGCCGTCGAGGAACTCACCGGCTGGGCGCGCTTCAAGAAACTCAAAGGCATCCGTCCCTACCTCCAGGACATCCCGCAGGACGATTGGATTTTGCAGAAGGCGCTCGACCCCGTTTTGCATGCCACCCGTGAACTCGGCCTGACCTTCGACATCCTGATCTACCCGAAACATCTGCCGCACATCCTCAAGTTTATCGAACGCCACCCGGCGTTGCCGGTAATCATCGATCACATGGCCAAGCCGGTCATCCGCAACGGCGAACTCGACACCTGGCGCAAAGACATCGAACGCTTCCGCGACATCAAACACGTCCATTGCAAAATCTCCGGCATCGTCACCGAGGACGGCCCCGGCTGGACGCCCGGGCGATTGAAGCCCTACCTCGACACCGTCCTCGACGTATTCGGCCCCGACCGGCTCGTCTGGGGCAGCGACTGGCCGGTCGTCAATCTCGTGGCCGACTACCCGCGCTGGGTGGAGACCGTTGAAGCCGCCCTGGCCGGCCTCGACCTCGCCGACCGGCAGAAAATCTGGGCTGACAACGCCATCCGGTTCTACAAATTATGAAGATCACCGCTGTCGAGCCGTTCATTCTTCACGTCCCGCTCAACGTCGACTCCATTTCCGACTCGACCCATACGATCACGCATTGGGGCGTCGCCGGCAAATCGCTCGCGTAAAATTCAGAGGCCGCCAAATCCTTTCTTTGATTCAATCAATGTGCATAACTTGTTCGAGCGGTTTCCATTGCTGGCCCGGCGGTGTGCCCGGAAGCCGGATTTGGCAGGCATTGGTCAGCGGCCACCACTTGTCGCGTGTCGTCGGGTCCTTTGCCATGCCGGCAAAATCGGCTTTCGGATTGGTGCCGATATATTCAAAGTAACTGACGAGATATCGTTTCCCATCTAACTCAACGACGTAGATATTGTAATTGCGGATATTCGCCTTGCGAATGGCCGCCCGGACTTCCGGCCAGACGTTGGAGTGAAGCTGGCGGTATTTTTCTTCCATGCCGGGTTTCAGTTCAACCATGGAGGCATAATATTGAACGGAGGCCTGCGCGGCCTGGCTGGGGGTGGGGTTTGTCGGTCCGTAAACGGGTGCAACGGGGCCGGCCGTCTGACACGCGGTTAACATCAGAGAAAAAAAGAGCGATAGAATAACGAGTTTGTTCATGATGACAATGGGTTGAGGTTTGCGGGCCGCTGTTATCGAAAAATAAAGTAGAGAATAATGAATGCCGCCGCGGTGAAAGCCGCCAGCGCGCGATAATTCGCAAGCCCGGGCCATCCCGGAGAACGGACGGCGTCGAGCGGATGCGCCCAATAAAGTTTTTCGAGGTCTTCGCCGTCAAGTTTTGGCATCTGGATTGTCAGAATGACTTGCAGAACGAGGCAGGCCAGGAACATGTAGAATGTCATCAGCATGAACGGGGTCTTGTAAAAGAACGGGGCGATCCATCCAAAATGATCGGGTTGCCAATTATGGAGCGTCTTGAGGCTGAAAATCGCCACTCCAAGGGCCGAACCCAGCCACATCGTCCACTTGGCTCCGCGCCCGGAGGCGGCAGGCCAGAAAATTCCGAGCAGGAAGACGCAGGTGATGGGCGGGGCAAGGTGCGCGATAATATCGTTGATGCCGGCAAAAATGCTGGAGTAGCGATCCAACAAGGGCACCAGCGCGATGCCCACAGCGAATGAAGCGAGCGAGGCAAGCCGTCCGATCCAGACCAGATGGTGATCAGAAGTATCGGGGCGAAAGCGCTTCCAAAGATCGTAACTAAAAAGCGTGGCGGTGGAGTTCGCCGCACTGGCCAGATTGCCCATGAGCGCGGCCATGAGCGCCGCGGCCAGTACGCCAAAGAGGCCGGTGGGCAGGAGCGATTTGATCATGATTCCGTAAACTTCCTTGCTGTCGTGAACTTCGACGCCGGGCAATCCGCCCTGCTTGAGGATGGCGTAGAAAAGCAAACCGGGCAGGACAAAGATGAAGAGCGGCAGCACTTTGATCGCGGCGCAGAAGATGGGCCCGATGCGGGCGTGGTCCTCGTTCTTCGCTCCCAGTACGCGCTGCACGATGGTCTGATCCGCGCACCAATACCAGATGCCGAGGACAGGATAGCCAAGCAGAATGGCATACCAGGGATAATCGGGGTCCTGCGCGCTGGAGCGAAGCAGCACGAGTTTGCCGAGTTCGCCTGAGCCATGCAGGGTGTCCGTCAGTCCGGACCAACCACCCGCCTTGTCCCACGCGAACCACGTGACGATCATGGCGCCCAAAAGCAGCACGACTACCTGCACCATCTCGGTGATCACAACCGCGGCCAACCCGCCGAACACGGTATAGGCGGCGGTAAGCCCGCACATCAGAAAGATGCAGGTCCATTTTTCCATCCCGAAAACTCCATGCAAGATCACCCAACCCGTGACGAGGGGAAATGCGATGTGAAAGATGATCGCGGCGACAATCGAGATAACCGCGAGCCAGTCGCGACATTCGCGGCAGTAGCGCTTTTCCAGAAAATCGGGCAGTGTCGAAACATTGGACCGGATGTAAAAAGGAACAAAAAAGAGCGAAAGCGCGATCAGTGTGAAGCCGGCCAGCCACTCGAAATTTCCCATGAGAAGCCCCTGGTCGAACCCGGCCTGGGCCAGGCTGACGAGGTGAACGCACGAAATATTGGTCGCGAACAGGGCGAGACCGATTCCGGGCCATTTGAGCGCATGGGCCGCAAGAAAATAGCCTCCGGCTTCGCTCTTGCTTTTGCGCGACTTGAGGCCGGCATAAATACCGATCCCGACGATGCCTAGCAGGTAAAGCGCGACGATGGTGTAATCGAGACTGCCAATCGCGGTGCCGGCGTTCGGTGGCAAGGTACTTTGCATCGTATGATTACTCTTTTAAGGCGTAAGCGGCGATCACGGTTTCATGGTAAACCCGGACATCACCGGAATATCCGAGGCCGGGCCCTCGAGTTCGAGTTTCACGATGGTGTCGATGTCCTTGCGCTCGGAGGGGGGCACGGATACGGTGACCCCCCGATTGTCCTGTTTCACGTCAACGCCGCCGCCGGTGAGCAGTTCGCTCTTGATAATTTTCTTGTTCAGTGGCGGCAACACCAACACGTCGCCGTCCCAATTTAAGATGTGCAGATAAATAGTGTTGTCTTTGCGGGTTGAGGCGCCCCACTTGCCGGGCTTGTAAGGTCCGCCTCGGGTGCCGTAAATGCTTTTCCCATTCCCGGCCATCCATGCGCCCACTTTCCGCAGATCCCCGACCTGTTTGGCGTTGATCTCTCCGTCGGGCTGGGGGCCCACATTGAGCAGCATGTTGCCGTCGCCGCCCGCGCAGTTCACCAGTGTTTTTATAAGTACTTCGGGGGGCTTGACTCCATCCTCGTCGCCGCCCCAGGCCCACTGGTTGCGGGACGAGATCGTTATGCATGATTCCCATGGATCCTTATTATTAAAATCTCCGACCGTTTGCTCCGGAGTATCAAAGTCGCCCCATCCGCCGCAACGCTTGGTAATAAGAATCTGGGGTTGGAGCTGGCGAATCATCGGAAACAGGGTGGCATTGTCCCAGGTTTCAGGATTATTAGTTCCGCCATCCGTATCAAACCAAAGTTCAAACACTTGTCCGTAATTGGTCAAAAGTTCGCGGACCTGTTCATGCATGTATTGGATGTAACGGTCATGATGTTCGGTGAAAAAGTCGGGGTGATGCCAGTCAGGAGGAGAATAATAAAAACCGAAAAGCATGCCCGCCTTATGACAGGCCGCGGCCAATTCCGCGCAGACATCCCGTTTGAAGGGCGTATTGGTGATTTTGTAATCGGTAAATTGGCTGTCGAACATACAGAACCCATCGTGGTGCTTGGCCACGAGCACCATATATTTCATGCCGGCGGCCTTGGCGATGCTCACCCATTTGTCCGCGTTGAATTTCTCCGGATCGAAAGTTTTGTAGAGAGCGTCGTACTCCTCGGGAGGGATATTCCCCGTGCCATCACGATCACGACGAACGCCTCCTCGCGACCAACTGATCTCGGCTCCCTTTTGTGAGATCGGGCCCCAGTGAATAAACATTCCGAACCGGGCATCCTGCCAGGTTTTCAGCGCGGCAGGATCGACGGGAGGAAAGTCTTCGGCCGGGGAATGGGTTGCAAGTAGGAAGCCAATCGCCGTCAGGCACATGACCGGGATCGATTTCATTTTCATAATTGAGGCGGGTTTCATCAAAATTTCCAAGTTTAGCGCAGAAGTGTGAAGCCCCCGTCGAGATCATAAGCGACGCCGGTAATAAAAGCGGCCTCGTCCGAGCATAAAAATGCGGCGAGAGATGCGACTTCCTCGGGCCGCCCCATTCGTCCCATCGGCTGAGCGGCGGACAGTTTGGCGAACATCTCATCACGCTTGTCGGGGTAATTCTTGTCCAAAAAGCCGTCCACAAACGGGGTATGTACGCGGGCCGGGCAAATGCAGTTGCAGCGTATTCCCTTCTCCACAAAATCGCGCGCGACGGACAGGGTCATCGTGAGGACCGCCCCCTTGCTCATGCTGTAGGCGAAGCGGTCGGCAATCCCGACTTTCGATGCAATGGACGCCATGTTGAGGATTACGCCGCTGCCCTGCGCCTCCATTCGCGCCACCCCGAAGTGGAGCCCATGGTAAACTCCCCGCACGTTCACGGCGTAGAGGCGGTCGAGATCCTCAGGAGTTGTCGTGAGCACATTGCCGACATGGGCGATACCCGCATTGTTGACCAGCACATCGAGTCGCTCGACCGTAGCAAAAGCGGAGCGAACGGATTCCGTATCGGACATGTCGCAGACGACCGCCCTTGCACAGCCCCCCACAACGCGGATTTTATCCAAGGTGTCCTCAGTCGCCTCCGTCCGCAACTCGAAGACAATCACCTCAGCCCCCTCGGAGGCGAAGCGAAGGGCGATGGCTTGTCCGATCCCGGAACCACCTCCCGTCACGACGACCGTTTTCCCGGACAGGCGTTGAGGCAATGAAGTGTTCATGAAGGAAATCAGGCGAAAAGATCCGAACTGGAGCCCGGTTCCTGGGGAGTTTGATAGACGCCGTTTGCAACGCGCATCGGGTGGACGAAATGTTTTTGGAGATGCGGTATGTGTTCGAGAAAAACGACGGGCAAATCGATGCCGATATGATTAAACAGCACGAGATGCTGATGAATTTGACCCATGTCGCCCACATGCGGGACAACTGGAACACTGAATTTTTTGCACATCAGGCTGACCGCGAGAAACTCGCTCACTCCGGCGACCCGGAGGGCATCCACCTGAACAAAGTCGACACAATGCGCCTGCAAATAGTTTTTAAAAACGATCCGGTTGGGCACGTGCTCCCCAAGCGCAAGTGAGGTGGGCGAGATCGCTTCCGCCAGGGTCTTGTGGGCAAAGATGTCGTCCGGATGGGTCGGTTCCTCAATCCAGTAGGGACCGATTTCGGCCAGTCGGGGACAGATCGCCATCGCCTGCGGCAGCGTCCACTGCTGGTTGGCATCCACCATGACCTGGGCTTTTTCTCCGGCCACTTCACGCACGATATGGGCACGGCGAATGTCCCGGTCAGGATCTTTCGATCCGACCTTGAGCTTCATCGCCGTGAAGCCTTCCGTAACCGCCTTGCGACAATTTTGGCGCACCTGTTCGTCGTCATAATTGAACCACCCGACCGAGGTGTCGTAGCCGGGATAACCGGTTTTCAGCAAATCCTCGCGTGCGCCTCGCGCAGGAAGGGCCGAGGCTAAAAGGTGGAGCGCATCAGCTTCGGTTAAGACATCCTCGAGATAAGAGAGATCGAGCGTGGCCAGCACTTGCTCGGGACTTAAATCGAGCAAAAGACGCCACAATGGCACACCCCGTTTTTTAGCCCATAGATCCCAGCAGGCGTTTGTGACCGAGGCGAGAGCGAGATGCACGACCCCTTTGTGGGGGCCGAGCCAGCGAAATTGCTGTTCGTTTGCCGCAGTGTTCTGCCAGGCGCCAAAGTGAGACATGATTTCTTCGATGTCCTGGCCGGCCAATTCCCTGGCCAGAAATTCCGCCGCGCGGCAAACCAGTTCGTTACCTTGTCCCAAGGTAAAAGACAGCCCCATTCCGGTTAATCCGGAATCATCCTGCAAAAGAGTGACCGCATAGGAGTAAACGGGATCACGGTGAATCGCATCGCTGCCGTGACCGGAACCGATGGCAAAGCGCGCATCCCGCGTGGTGGCGGTCTTAATCATCGCAGCGTCAAGTTGTGCGCCGGTAACCCAGTTCGGCGCCTCCGCTGACATGCATGATGTGACCCGTCACAAAACGGGCCTTGTCCGAGAGAAGAAAAACGCAGGCGTCCGCAATCACACCACCTTCGGGGCAGTAGCCGAGAGGATGAATATCATCCAGGTATTGATGAATGCTTCCGGGATCAGGCTGCTCTTTGGCCCATTGGCGCAGCATCGGCGTCCATGTTCCGGCCGGGCACACCGCATTCACACGAATGCCGTCCTTCGCATAATCGAGCGCCATCGACTTGGTCAGCGTGTTCATGGCTCCCTTCGTCGCCGTGTAAGCCGCATGATTCTCCTGGCCGATCACCCCCACAAGGCTCGACGTGTTCAGAATGGACCCGCGACTCTTGCGCAAAGCCTCGATGCCGTGGCGTGTGGTATAAAGCAAACTCTTGAGGTTAGTGGAAAACAAAGAATCCCATTCCGCATCCGTCGTCTTGTGCAAAGGCGTGCTGGGCGAGGCAATTCCGGCATTGTTATGAATGGCGTCGAGACGGCCATAAGATTCCAGCACGCGATCAATCGCCGCCTTGATCTCCGCATCCTTGGAAACATCGCAGGCAAAACCAAGATGACCTGCGCCCAATTCCGACGCCGCCTTTGCCGCCGCGTTTCCATTGCGGGCAACAAGGATAACCTTGGCCCCTTCACGAACATAGGCCAGCGCACAGCTTTGACCTATCCCCGTCGACCCACCAGTGAGAAAAATGACTTTGTCTTGAAGAAGCATGAGAACCGGTGGCTTGGGTTGTCTGACGACTTTTTCGAAAGGAAGTGATTGCGTCAACTTTAATTTATATGACAACTTATTCACGACGTGCCTCGAGCAAAATCGACCCTCTCACCGCCAATCGTCTCTCTCACCCGCAAAAAAGGCGGCAACCATCATTTGGCCCATCTGCTTTCCGATCAAATTGAGGCTGAAATTTGTTCAGGTGTGTTAAACCCCGGAACAAAACTTCCCACCGAAGCAGCCTTGGGGCTTCGTTTTGGAGCCAGTCGTTCGCCGGTTCGGGAAGCTTTGCAAATTTTGAAAGCCAAAGGATTGATCGTCACGCGGCAGGGAAGCGGCAGTTACTTGGCGAATGAATCAAGTCATTCCCTCGGCCAATCCAACTCGCAGATCAAGGACATCACCCCGGAAGCGTGGGCCAAATCCTGGCGGCCTGCGCTGCGGAAAGCCGCTTGAGCGTCATTGCCAGAGTCATAAACGTCGTATCCCGGATCGGGTACGACACTTATGACGCGCCGTTCAATCGTACCCCTGTCAAGTGGCACTACGGTTGACGTTTATACTACGGTTGCGGTATTTGCGCTTGTCTTAGTTCGACGGGCCTTCCACAGAAATACTGACATCCGCACATTTGACGGCTTGAAAGTCGAGTGTCGCATTTCTATTATATACTACGTTTAAATGGGAAGGGGTCACCCAGTTCATCTTTACCTTTGTTGCACCGGCGGGATATGCGGAGTTATTAGAGAAACTCAAGATTTCGATGGGAGGGGTTGAACTAAGAACCCATTTTAAGTAAACTGTAGTTTCGAGGTGGGCTGTTCCCGGACCTCCATACTGTTCAGTGCTCACGCTAGCAAGCCAACGTCCATCCGGGGATTTAGCTTCCTCAGAATAAATTACCGCGGAATCCTTACAGCCGGAAGGAAAAAGCCCGCCCCCAATCATTAAGAGAATGGCCGCACAAACTAGGGAATTGCAACTCATGCCCAACCGTAATCTACTTCTCATCCCGTCACTTATATAGAGTTCCATTTTGTTGATCGTTGTAGCCATTAGTCATATTGGCAATATTTGCCGCTGGCGTATTGGGATAATTCAGATCCATTTGTGTATTGGAAGGATAACTACTAAACCCTGCGGCATAATCATTCGCAGCATCTAATGTCTGCGAAAGCGTCGCTCCCGAGGCACCCATATAAACCCCGAACACATAGTTCGCGTAGGCGGTCGATCCTCCAAATGCCTGAGCATCCAATGCGCCCCCGCGGGCAAATTGAGCTAATTCCGCCATATTGTATAATTCACCGGCAGCCGAGGACATGCCATAGGGGTCAAAAGAGTTCATCATGTTGTTGGCTTGCTGTCCCCTTTGCTGATAGACACTTGGGGAGGGGGAGTTGCCTTGACCCGGGGGCGGGCATAGCCCAAGGGGATCAATCAGATTGATCGGATCGTTGCCAACATAACCGTACAAGTTAATTCCGCCGTCCTCCCCGAGTGGATCGCGGCTGATCCAGCGCCCTAAATCTGGATCGTATGCGCGGAACATTGTCAGGTTTAGCCCGCTCGGCAGATGCTGGTAGTAGCCCGCGTATCCGAAGTCGACATTCATGGTCCCTGTCACTCGCGTCTGATTGCCCCATAAATCATAATCATATCTCCCCTGAGTTGTCCCGGTCGCGCTCGTCAGCTCGCGGATCGATCTCAGGTGATCCATTGTGTAATAATAAGTGGTCCCGCTGATCTGCTCCCCTTGGGGGTAGAACCGCTTCGTTACATTGTCGCTTGCATCCCGTTCCTCGCTCGGCTGCGCATCGCCCGGGCACCAGACGAATTGCTTGGTGCTGGTGACGTTGTTGCTCGCGTCGGTCTCAATAATCCCAACCCGCTGCCCGAATCCGTTGTAACTAAATGTTGTATTCGACGAACTTCCGATCGGCCCATACCAGATCTTCGCCAGCCGGTTGACCGCATCCCACTGGTAATTCTGGCCAGCGCCGTTGCTGGTCATTTCTCCGTCCAAATCATAGGTAAACGAAGTGCTGCCGCTGCCGGAGACCGTCACCTGGTAGGTGCTGGTCCCGCTCACCCCGCTGGTGCCGGTGGCGACGATTGCGACGGTGTTGGTGCCGGTGGTCAGATTCGCCACCCCGTCAAACTGGTAGGGAGGGGTGGTCCCGGTCAGCATCGCGATGTTCCCTCCCACCGTGACTGTCGCCCATTTGTTGACAGTACCCCGGAAGTGGGTCAGGCCGCCCGGGCTCTGGCCAGTCAACTGGTTGAGGTCGTTATACGTCCCTATCGACGCGTCGCTGCCAATCTGCTGCTGGGTGCGATTTCCCGCGCCGTCATAATCGTAAAAATAATCGGTCGCGCTGCCACTGGTGCCGGCGGTCATGGCCGCCGAACTCAACTGGCCGGCACTGTCGTAACCGATGCTGTAATTGTCACTCCCGGTGAGCAGCGGCATTCCGCTGCGTCCATCCGGTGATTTCCCCGTCGGCATCATACTGGTAATTGAATTCTGAGATCACGCTGGAGGAGGGGCCAAGGTTTTCGAGTTGTTCGAGCCGGTCATCGCCGATATTCCCATAATAGCTGAAGGCGGCTTCCTGTCCATTGGGGAAAATGGGCTCCGCACAACTCCCGCGTGCGTCAAGTTTCAACGGGCTGTTGCCCAAATCCTTGAGTCGAGGGGAAGGGATTGATAAAATGGCATGCAGCTATGATGGGAGAACATGCAAAACAAAATGAGTTGTGGGTCGAACCTGTAAATTTAGCGCGG
>JBEKOV010000091.1:0-14791 GCA_049521415.1 Chthoniobacteraceae bacterium | reverse complement strand
TATCGCATTATGGCGGGATACCGGGGGTATCATTTCGCTGGCGCTCCATTCAACCCCCGGCTACCGCTCTTTGAACCCTTCGGGTTCACAGCGGAGCGTGCCGAGTGCGTGGCCACAGAATTGCATTTTCACCAAAGGTGCAGCGGTCATCTTAGGAATTTTTAGACAGGATGAACAGGATTGACAGGATACTACTTACTGATTTCGCAATGCTTATGACATACATCCTGTAAATCTTGTTCATCCTGTCCAAGGTCTCTCCAACCACACTTCGCCTGAGCCTGCCTTAATCCGCAAACCTCTTACTGCTGGCCATAATAGTAGAGGTAGGAATACCCCGTGCCGAGATAGACGGTGGTCATCCTTGACTTGTCGTAATATCCTCCGTCGCCCGACGAGGACAGGGCGCTGTTCCATTGAATGGTTGCGACATGGCCGTCCGCGAACAGGAGATTCACGGCGCCGTTATGGAAGTTGGCTTGCCGCTGGGTCGGGTTCTGGAGGTAGTTATCCTTGTCGGCGTCGGCATTGCCGGGTTGATTGCCCCAGGTTGTAATGTCTCCGCTCAGGATGTACTCGGCGGGGTTCGAGATCGATCGCAGGCTCACCGGCCCGAATCCGCCTGTTTGAGCCATGGCCGCATGGGCGCCGTTGAAGTAGCTGTAGTATTTGTCGAATGTGTTGACCAGGCTGCTTGAAGGGCAGGTGAAAATACTCGCGCCTTGAGCGTACTGGGGGTCGTTTCCCGTTCCGCCGGCGTATGGCGCAATCTGGTACATCCATGCCTTTTGGCCGGAGCCGTACGGGGACTGACCGTTGGTCTGTCCCCAGGGGATTGTTGAGCCCGACTCAGGGAAACAATCGCTGTGATCGCTGGCAAACATGAGCATCGCCGCGCCGATCTGCCTGAGATTGCTGGAGCACTTGGAGGTCCGCGAGTTCTCCTGCACGAATCGCAATAACGGCAGGAGCAGCGCGGCGAGGACGGCGATAATGGCGATTACGACCAGCAACTCGATGAGGGTGAAGGCCAGGAGCCGGCGATTCGTGGATCGATCAATCCGGGATTTCCCATCTGGCTTTATGTTCACGGGGAGTGGGGGCATGCGGCTTTATCATCTGTTCATAACCCCGGCTTGTGAAGCGAATCCGGGAAATCCGGGCGCCTATCGTTGAACAGCAGCGGGAATGCTGCATTCCAAAGATGATGGAGGAATGCCTTATGAGGCGGCAGCCATGCCGCCGGGATTGGTCTGCTGCGCCGGCAGAGAGAGCACCGTCGAGGACCAATAGTCGATGATTTCGAGGGCCTGGAAGCGGAAGACGATCAAGAGGGCGTCGTTGAGCGGGATGTTGATCTTCTTGGCGATCTGCTGCAAGGACTCGGAGCCGTTTATGGAAGTGGCGAAGCGGGCCTCTACGTCGTTGAGCTTGAGGCGCTGGATGAGTTCGTAGCCCTTGCGGGTGTAGGCGGGGGAGCCGTTCGGGTCGGGGCGCTGGGAGGCCATGAGGCCGTCGAAACGGACATGGCGGAGGCTGGCGAGGACCCAATTGTCGGGGTCCTCTGAGGAGGGTGGAAAATTGCGGGCGTAGTCGGGGAATTCGCCGACCTCGGAGAATTCGAAGTTGACGCGGCCGGCGGTCCAGAGGTTCGAGAAGAGGCGCTGGCCATGGTCGCGGGTGATCTGGACGACGTCGTCGTGAGGGAAACCGTTGCGGCCGGCGAGGAAGAGGAAGAGGGGGCAGCCGGAGGCGGCCTGGTTGGTCTGGCCCTCGATGACGAGGCCGAGGTTGGTGGAATTGAGGATGACGGGGGAGTCGCGGAGGTAGAGTTGAAAATTGCGCGTGGTGGCAAAAAGAAACCGGCCCTTGGAGAAAAATAATTCGACGGGGGAGCGGTTGATGAAGATGCGCAGAACGCCGGTCATTTTGTCGCCGTAAGCCATTTGCAAGGCGTTGCGGAGTGAGAAGAAACCGGTGTGGCCGGCGAAGACGACTTTTGCGGCGTCGCGGAAGAGGATGACGCTGGAGGGGGCGGGGGCGGCCTTGGCCTGGGCCAATTGGGTGCTGACGACGGGGAGGAGGGACTCCGCGCTGACGGGCTTGTGGACGGTGTTGACGACATTCGGGTAGCGTTGTTTGAGCTTCTCGCCGTGGCCGTTGCTGGACATGACGACGACGGGAACGTGGGAGGTCTGGGGATCGTTGAGGAGGCGGTAGACGACGGCCTCGCCGTCCATGTCGGGCAGGGATTCGTTGAGGAGGATGAGGTCGGGCTGGGCGACGAGGAAGCGCTCGAAACCCTCGGAGCCGCGCTGTGCGAGGAGGACGTCGACGTTGCCAAAATTTTGGGCAAGGGCGCTCTCCGCGGCCTTTGAGGAGGCCAGGCTATCGTCAATGACCAGGATTTTTTGGGACATGGCGGACGTGAGGTTGAAAAAGCAGCAGGAACCAAGCCTTCTGCCTTGCGTGATATAAGAAATAGGGGTTCGAGGGGTGAAGTCAATGGTGGAACGGAAAAGGGGGTGATTTTTGGGGATGAGACTTATGGGACTCATGGGTCTCATGGGACCAATGGGATTTGAGGGGCGCATCTGAAATTCGAATTTTGCATTTTTGGGTTTTCCGCTCAGGCTCACTCCATGTCCATGGTTGTGCCTCCTCCTTTGACTGATGTTCGCGTGCGGTTTGCGCCTTCGCCGACGGGGTACCTGCATATCGGGGGGGCGCGGACGGCGCTGTTTAACTGGCTGTATGCGCGGCATTTCAAGGGGACGTTTGTCCTGCGGATCGAGGATACGGACAGGAGCCGGAATACGGAGGATGCGACGGAGGCGATTTTCGAGGGGTTGCGGTGGCTGAACCTGGATTGGGATGAGGGGGTGGGGGCAGGCGGGCATCTGGGGCCGTATTTCCAGAGTGAGCGGGAGGAGATCTATCGGAGGTATTGTGAGAGGCTGCTGGAATCGGGACATGTGTATGAGGAGAATGATGTGCTGCGGTTCCGGTTTGCGCGGGAGAAGGTTGCGTTTACGGATTTGATTTGCGGGGAGGTGGAGTTTGACATGAGCGATGCGGCGACGAATCCGGATATGACGATCCGGCGTCCGGATGGGTCGTGGATTTTCCATTTCGTGAATGTGGTGGACGATATTGAGATGCGTATCTCGCACGTGATTCGGGGGGAGGATCATCTCTCGAATACGCCGAAGCATATCCAGCTTTACCGGGCACTGGGGGTGGCGCCGCCGCATTTTGCGCACATTCCGCTGATCCTGAACAAGGATGGGTCGAAGATGGGCAAGCGGGACCAGGGGGCGAGTCTGAAGACGTATGAGGAGCTCGGTTATTCGCCGGAGGCGGTGCGGAATTATCTTTGCCTGCTGGGGTGGTCGCCAAAGGACAACCGGGAGAAGATGGATATCAATGAGGTGATCCGGATTTTTGACCTGAAGAATGTGAACCGGAAGAATGCGGCGTTTGACCTGGATAAGTGCACGTGGCTGAGCGGGGAGTATCTGCGGGAGATAGCGGATAACAGGTTTCAGCTATATTCGCGCAGGGCGCTGGAGCGGGCGGGGTATGATTTGTCGGGGTACTCGGAGGAGTATGTCCATGCGGCGGTGGAGACTTGCCGGGGGAAGCTGAGGATTTTTAGCGAGTTGCCGGGTTATGCGGGATTCTATTTCAGGAAGGAGGTGCGGTATGATGCGGAGGCGGCGGGGAAGCAGTTTACGGCGGAGAATCGGCCGCGGCTGGAGGCGGTGCGGGAGGCGTTTGCGGGGCTGAAGGATTTTTCGGCGGGTGGGATTGAGGGCGCGATGAAGGCGACGGCGGCGGGGCTGGGGGTGAAGGTGGGGGTGCTGGTGCATCCGACGCGGCTGGCGCTGACGGGGGCGACGGCGGGGCCGAGTTTGTATCACTTGATCGAGGTGCTGGGGAGGGAGGAGGCGCTGGGGAGGATTGATGCGGCGCTGGAGAGTTTTCCGGCGAGTTGAGGGGACGAATCGGACCACGGAGCGTAAGCCCGGGCGGACCCCTTCGACGGGCTCAGGGCCTGCGGCGCGGGAATGGACGCGGCTAGCAAGAGGTCAGTTGCTGGAAAAGGGCTTCGTATTGGCCGGTGATTTTTTGCCAATCGAAGGCTTGCTTGACGCGGGCGACGGATTTTTGGCGGTACTCTTCGATTACCTCGGGGTGGTCGATGAGGAAGTTCATTTTTTCGCCGAGGGATTCTTTTTCGCGGGCGTCTTCGAATTTGAGGCCGGCATCGGCGACGACGTCGGAGTTTGCGACGGTGTCCCTGACGAGGACGCAGTTGCCGAAGCCCATTTGATCGAGCAGGACGGGGCGGGTGCCTTCGACGCCGGAGGCCATGACGTAGAAGAGGCAATGGCGGCTTAGCTGGCGGTAGGCTTCCTTGAATGCGTAACCGGTGAAGACGACGCGGTCATCGGCGAGGGCGACGAGTTGTTTCTTGTAGTCGTCGCTGTAGGGGGCGTCGCCGACGATGACGAGTTTGATGCCCGAGGCGCGCGGGACGGCGCGGAAGGCTTCGATTAATAGCTCGGCGCGGTTCTCCGGGACGAGGCGGCCGACGAATAGTACATATTTGCGCGGGGTGAGGTTGTGTTTTTGGAGGGTTTCGGCGCCGGGATCGTCGAGAGAGACGTTGGCGCCGTAGGGGATGAGGACGGTCTCGCGGCGGTAGATGCGGCGGTATCGCTCCCGGATGATGCCGGCATCCGCGATGACGATGGTGGCGAGGCGCGCGGCCCACGCTTCGCTGGCGCGGAGCCATTTGACGGCGAAGCCGGTCCATTTTTTGCGGGCCCAATCCTCGCCATCGACGTTGATGACAACGGGGATGCCGAGCATTCGCACCATGCCGCAGAAGATGGAATTGCCGACGCCGCAGATGTAGACGACATCGGGCTTGACCACCGGGAGGAGCAGGCAGGAGAGGAAGGTGTGGAAGAGGGTGTCGAGGGACTTCCGCTGGATGGTGCGGAGGCGGATGATGCGCATGCCGCGGTAGAACTTCTCGCGAAGGGGGACGAAGGGGTAGCGGTTGAAGACGGTGACTGTGTGGCCGCGCTCGACGAGGCGGACGCCGAGCTGCTCGACGAAGGTCTCGAAGCCGCTGTAGGCGGCGGGGACGCCCCGGGTGCCGAGGAAGGCGATGTGGAGTTTCCGGGAGCGCATGCGCGGGGTTCCTGTAGGAGCGGGCAGGCGGAGAGTCAAGGATTCGACAACGGGGGAGTGCGCGAGAATTCCTTGCCCGAATAATTTCCCGCCGCATACTCCGGGCTTCCATGAAAGTCGTTATCCTGTGCGGCGGCCGCGGAACCCGTCTGCGTGAGGAAACCGAATTCCGCCCGAAGCCGATGCTGCCGATCGGGAACCGCCCGATCCTGTGGCACATCATGAAGACCTATGCCCATTACGGGCACAAGGAATTCATCCTCTGCCTGGGGTACAAGGGGGAGATGATCAAGGATTACTTTCGCAATTACCTGTGGAATACGTGCGACGCGACGCTGCGGCTGGGGCTGGACCCGGAGCCGAAGTTCCATACGCGGCACAATGAGGAGGATTGGACGGTGACGCTGGCGGATACGGGGGAGAACTCGATGACGGCTTACCGGGTGCGGCAGATCGAGCAATATCTCGGGGAGGACGAGGCGTTTCTGCTGACTTATGGGGACGGGGTGGGCGATATCGATATCAATGGGTCGATCCGGTTTCATGAGAAGTCGGGGCAGATTTGCGCGATGACGGCGGTGCATCCGCCGGGGCGGTTTGGGGAACTGGGGATGGATGGATCGGGGGGGGTTCACAGTTTCAATGAGAAGCCGCAGGCGGAGGGGGGCTATATCAATGGGGGATATATGGTTTGCAGCCGGCGCATTTTCAAATACCTGCCGGACGATGCAGGGGTGATGCTGGAGCAGGAGCCGATGCGGAAATTGGCGGCGGAGGGGCAACTGGCGGCGTTCCGGCATGAGGGGTTTTGGCAGCCGATGGATACGTTCCAGGAATTTACCCTGCTCAATAATATGTGGGAGCGAGGGACGGCGCCCTGGAAAATCTGGTAAAGCGCATGGATGGAGCAGCTTCCCCCAATTCGGAGCCGTTCGGCGGCGTGTTTCGCGGGCAGCGCGTGCTGGTGACGGGGCATACGGGTTTTAAGGGCGCGTGGTTGTGCGCGTGGCTGCTGGACCTGGGGGCGCGGGTGGCGGGGATCGGGCTGGAGGCGGAGACGAAGCCGGCGTTGTTCGGGCAACTGGGGCTGGAGACGCGGCTGGAGCATCATGTGCAGGATATTCGCAAAGGGGATGCCGTGGCGGATATCATGGGGAAATTCGGGCCGGATTTTGTGTTTCACCTTGCAGCGCAGCCGCTGGTGCGGCTGTCGTACGAGCAGCCGGTGGAGACGTGGGAGACGAACGTGCTGGGGACGATTCACGTGCTGGAGGGATTGCGCGGGCTGGATCATCCGTGCGCGGCGGTGTTTATCACCACGGACAAATGTTATGAGAACCGGGAGTGGATTTACGCGTACCGGGAGGCGGACCCGCTGGGGGGGCATGATCCGTATAGCTCGAGCAAGGCAGGGGCGGAGATCGCGGTTGCGGCATGGCGGCGGTCGTTTTTTCCGGAGAGTCCGGTGAAGATCGCGAGCGCGCGGGCGGGAAATGTGATTGGCGGAGGCGACTGGGCGCTGGATCGGATCGTGCCGGATTGCATGCGGGCGCTGGCGCGGGGCGAGACCATTCCGGTGCGGAACAAGACTTCGACGCGCCCGTGGCAGCATGTGCTGGAGCCGCTGGGAGGGTATCTGTGGCTTGGGGCGCGGCTGGCGGGCGCGGGATCGGAGGGGCTGTGCGAGGCGTTTAATTTTGGGCCGCGGCTGGAGTCGAACCGGACGGTTGCGGAACTGGTGATGGAGATTTTGAAGCATCGGCCCGGGAAATGGGAAGACCGGTCGGACCCGAATGCGCCGCACGAGGCGGGATTGCTGAATCTGTCGATCGAGAAGGCGTTTCACGCGCTGGACTGGAGCCCGGTTTGGGATTTTGAGGAGACGATCGCGCGGACGGTGAAGTGGTACGCGCACGCCGGGGAATCGGAGGATGCGCCGCTTGCGCTTACGCGGGCGGATATCGCGGATTATGTCGCGGCGGCCATGAAAATGGGGGCGCCCTGGGCGAGGTGATTGAAGTGAGCAGGACCGAATGAATTGGCCTCGCGCGCGGGGCATCCCTGAGCCATCTTTAATTCCCCGCCAATGACAGAAGACCTCAAGTCCCGCATCGTCAGTCTCGCCCGCGATTTTTCGGCCCGCGCCCATCGGGCAAACCTGCCGGGGTGGGATCCGGAGCATGCGCCGTTCGAGCCGGGTGTGACGGGGATTCCATACGCGGGGCGGGTGTTCGATTCGGACGAAGTGGCGGCGGCGATTGCGTCGACGCTGGATTTTTGGCTGACGCTGGGGCCGGAGGGGGATGGGTTTGAGCAGGAGCTGGCTGCGGTGCTGGGGATCAAGCGGTCGATCCTGGTGAATTCGGGATCATCGGCGAACCTGGTGGCGTTCTCGGCGCTGACGAGCCACAAGCTGGGCGACCGGGCTGTGCGGCCCGGGGATGAGGTTATTACGTGCGCGGCGGGATTCCCGACGACTGTGGCGCCGATCATCCAGAACGGGGCGGTGCCCGTTTTTCTCGATAATAATCCGCTGACGCTCAATGCGGCACTGGAGGGGCTGGAGGAGGCGTATGTGCCAGGAAAGACGAAGGCATTGATGATGGCGCACACGCTGGGGAATCCGTTCGACCTGGAGCGGATCGTGACGTTCTGCCGGAAGCATGACCTTTGGCTGATCGAGGATAATTGCGATTCGCTGGGCTCGACTTACACATTCTCCGCCGGGCATGAGGAGCCACTACGATTCCGCAGGCCGCTCGGGGAAAACGGGGAGGCGCTGCCGTATCCGACGGGGACCTTTGGCGATCTGTCGACGCAATCGTTCTATCCGCCGCATCATCTGACGCTGGGCGAGGGGGGCGCGGTGAATATTGTGCGGAACATGCGGTTCAAGGTGCTGGTCGAGAGTTTCCGGGATTGGGGCCGCGATTGCTGGTGCGCGAGCGGGAAGGACAATACGTGCGGGAAGCGGTTCGGCTGGCAACTGGGGGAGCTGCCGGAGGGTTACGACCACAAGTATATCTACTCGCACCTGGGGTATAACCTGAAGCCGCTGGACATCCAGGCGGCGATCGGGCGGCAGCAGCTCAAGAAGCTGGACCGCTTCAGCGCGGCGCGCCGGGCGAACTGGCAGTACCTTCGCGCGGGGCTGGCGGGGCTGGAGGAGTTTTTCGAGTTCCATCTGCCGACGCATGCGAAAGGGTGGTCGCCGGAGGGTTTCACGTGGGAGAAGGAGGAGGGGCCGCGGTGCTCGCCGTCGTGGTTTGGTTTTATGCTGCTGGTGCGTCCGGGGGCGCCGTTCACGCGGACGGAACTGGCGCGGCACCTGGACGAGCAAAAGATCGGCAACCGGATGCTCTTTGGCGGAAATCTGCTGCGGCAGCCGGTGCTGGTGCAATTGCGCAAGGACCGCCCGCAGGCGCTGCGGATCATGGGGGAAACGCCGGGGGCGGACCGAATAATGAATGAATCGATCTTCGTGGGCGTCTATCCAGGACTGACGCGCCCGATGCTGGATTTCATGATCGAGACGATTTCGAATTTCGCTCGGAAGACGCCGTAGGCACGGGCAGATAACCCCGGGGGTAATAATCTCTTGCAACGCACCTTGATGCCATCGCTCCCCGGCGCTGACCTGGAACACATTCTGGCCCACGCGGGCGACTGCCTAGAGCAGTTGCGCGGGAAGAATCTTTTTGTGACGGGTGGGACGGGGTTCTTCGGGCGCTGGATGCTGGAGAGTTTCGCATTTATGAATGAACGGCTGGGGCTTGGGGCGCATGCGACGGTGCTGACGCGGAATCCGGAGGGGATCGCGGCGCGGGCGCCGGGGATTGCGGCTTATCCGGGGATCCGATTTGTGCGGGGGGATGTGCGGGAGTTGAGGCGGGATTCGATTCTGGCGCAACTTGCGGCGGGGCATAGCGGACAATTTGAGTATTGTATTCATGCGGCGATGGACTCGGTGGGGCAGGATGATCCGCTGGCGACTTTTGATACGATTGTGGGTGGCGCGCGGGCGGCGCTGGAATTTGCCGTTGCTTCGGGGACGCGGCGATTGCTGTTCACGAGTTCCGGGGCGGTTTATGGGAAGCAGCCTTCGGAGATAACCCATGTATCGGAAGCTTACCTCGGCGGGCCGGATTGCAATGGGACCGCCTCGGCCTACGGCGAGGGGAAACGGGCGGCGGAGTTGCTCTGCGCCTGTTTCCACCAGCGGCATCCCTCCCTGGAACCGGTAATTGCCCGGTGCTTTGCGTTCGTGGGGCCGTTACTGCCGCTGGATGCGCATTTTGCGATAGGGAACTTTATCCGGGACGCGCTGCGGGGCGGGCCAATCAAAATCGGCGGGGACGGGACGCCGTACCGCTCGTACCTGTATGCGGCGGATCTGGCGATCTGGCTATGGACGATGCTTTTCACGGGGAAGCCGAACCGGGCCTACAATGTGGGCTCGGAAGAGGATGTAACCATACTGGAACTTGCGAAAAGGGTGGCCGAATGCTTTCCTAATAAGGTTGAAATCGAACTCGCCCGCCAACCAAACCCTCAAGAGCGGCCCTCGCGCTACGTGCCAGATACGAAGCTGGCCGGGTGCGAAATGGGGCTGCGAACGCTGATTCCACTAACAGAAGCGATCTCCCGCACCGCGGCCTGGCACCGCTTGAATACTCCAGAATTTCAGCCCGCGTCCTGAAGAGGCGCGGAATTCCCACCCTCCCAAACAATTACAAATCCACCCCGCCGCCGGCCCGTCCGGTGACAAACCTCATAGAACCCCGTGCAAAACAATACCGTGCAGATCGCAAATTACCTCGTCGGCGACGATCAACCGTCCTTTATCATTGGCGAGATTGGCATTAACCACAACGGCAACCTCGACATCACCCGGAACCTGATCTCGGTTGCGAAGAATGCGGGCTGCAACGCCGTCAAATTCCAGAAGCGCACCGTGGAAGTCGTGTATACGGCGGAGGAACTGGCCAAGCCGCGGGAGAATCCCTTTGGGACCACGAACGGCGACCTGAAGCGGGGGCTGGAGTTTGGGCTGGAGCATTACAAGCAGATCGACGAATTCTGCCGCGAGATGGACATCCTGTGGTTCGCATCGGCGTGGGATGAGGGGTCGGTGGATTTCATCGACCAGTTCCCTGTGCCGTGCTTCAAGATCGCGTCGGCGTCGCTGACGGACGATCAACTGATCAAGTATACGCGGGCGAAGGGGAAGCCGATCCTGCTCTCGACGGGGATGAGCACTTACGAGGAGATCGATCACGCGGTGGAAATCCTGGGGAAGAATGAACTGATCCTGATGCACACATGCAGCGCCTATCCCGCGCATTACAAGGAATTGAACCTGCGGCAGATTCCCGCGCTGCGGCAGCGCTATGGCGTGCCGGTGGGATATTCGGGCCACGAGACGGGCATCGCGTCCTCCTCGGCGGCGGTGGCGATGGGGGCGTGCACGGTGGAGCGGCACATCACGCTGGACCGCGCGATGTGGGGATCGGACCAGGCGGCGTCGCTGGAGCCGAGCGGGCTGTCGCGGCTGATCCGCGATATCCGGCTGATCGAGGAGTCCTTCGGCACGGGGGAGAAATTTGTCCAGGAGCGTGAGATACCGGTGATGCAGAAGCTCCGGCGCGTAGGGCTGAAAAAATAGGGCATGATCAAGGCCATTGCCCTTGATGTGGACGGGGTGCTCACGGACGGGGGATTCTGGTGGGATGCGGCGGGGGCCGAGTTGAAGCGATTTTGTTTTCGCGACGTCATGGGAATCGCGCGGGCGTCGCGGGAGGGGATGGTGTTCGCGCTGATCTCCGGAGAGAAAAATCCGATCGTGGACCGTTACGCGGCGAAGCTGGAGATCAAGCATGTGTGGCAGGGGTGCAAGGAAAAGGACCGTGCATTGCGGGAGTTCGCGGAGGCAACGGGATTGCGGCTGGAGGAGATCGGGTTCATGGGAGACGATGTGAACGATCTTGCGGCGATGGCGATCGCCGGCTTTGCCGCGGCGCCGGCGGATGCGCATGAGTCGGTGCATGCGGCGGTGAAGCTGGTCACCAAACGGCCAGGGGGGAACGGGGCCGTGCGGGAGATGCTGGATTTTTTGAAACTGGCCCAATGAAACTATCCGATTACGTCATCGACCGCCTTATCTCGGCGGGCATTAAACAGGTCTTTATGCTCCCGGGCGGCGGGGCGATGCATCTGAACGATTCGCTGGGCAGGCGGCGCTCGGAGATCGCGTTCGTGCCGATGCTGCACGAGCAGGCGGTGTCGATCGCGGCGGAGGGCGCGGCGAAGGCAACCAATGAAATAGGGGTCGCAATGGTCACGTCCGGCCCCGCCGGGACCAATGCGGTGACCGGGTGCGCGGGAGCGTGGCTGGATTCGATGCCGTGCCTGTTCCTGAGCGGGCAGGTGAAGCGGCCTGACCTGAAGGGAGACTCGGGGCTTCGGCAACTCGGGTCGCAGGAGGTGGATATCGTGCAAATCGTCGCGCCGATCACCAAGTACGCGGTGACTATTACCGAGCCGACGAGCATCCGGTATCATCTCGAGAAGGCGTTGTATCTGGCGAAGGCGGGGCGGTCGGGGCCGGTGTGGCTTGATTTTCCGCTCGATGTGCAGGCGTATCCGATCGAGCCGGCGGAGCTGGAGGGATTCACGCCGCCGGCGGAGCCGATGTTCGGAGATACGTCGGCGGAGACGGCGGAGGTGATCCGGATGCTGCAGGCGGCGAAGCGTCCGGTCATCGTGGCCGGAAACGGCATCCATGTCGCTGACGCGGTGACGGAGTTTCGCGAGGCGGTGGAGCGGATTGGCGCGCCAATTTTGACCACGTGGCTCGCGATGGATTTGCTGCCGGATGAGAGTCCGTACTTTGGGGGACGTCCGGGCGCGATCGCGCCGCGCGGGGCAAATTTTTCGCTTCAAAATGCGGATTTGATGATCGTCATCGGGTCGCGGCTGGATATGGCCTTCACGGCCTATGCGCACGAGAAGCTGGCGCGCGAGGCGATCAAAGTGATGGTGGATGTCGATGCCGCGGAGATCGCCAAGATGCGGACGAAAATTCATCTGCCGATCCAGCAGGATGCGCGCGTTTTCCTGCGGGAGTTGCTGGTGCAACTGAAGGACGTCAAGCTGCCCGATTACGGCGAGTGGCTTGGACGCGTACAGGAGTGGAAGCAGAAGTACCCGCTGCTCCAGCCGGAGCATCGCGACGCCGCCGAGAAGGTGAGCGTGTATCAATTCTCCGACGTGCTCTCGGGCTTGCTGTCCGAGGGGGATCTCGTTGTCTCGGGGAGTTCGGGCACGGCGGTGGAGCTATTCCTGCTGGCCTTCCGGGTGAAGGAACGGCAGCGGGTCTTCCATACGCGCGGGCTCGGGGCGATGGGCTTCGCGATTCCGGCGGCGATTGGCGCGTGCATTGCAGCGGGGCGTCCGCACACGGTTTGCATCGACGGAGACGGCGGATTCCAGATGAACATCCAGGAACTGGCGACCGTGGCGAGCCTGCGTCTGCCGATCAAGTTCTTCGTGATCAATAACGACGGGTACGCGTCGATTCGCAGTTCGCAGCAAGGGTATTTCAAACATCTCGTGGCGGCGGACTCCACCAGCGGGCTGGCGCTGCCTGATTTGCAAAAGGTGGCGGCGGGATTCGATGTTCCTTCGGTCCGCATCGAGAACCAGAATAATCTCGCGGCGGATTTGCGAGCGGTTCTGGATCGCGAAGGGCCGGTGGTGTGCGAGATCATGGCACTCCCGGACGAGCAACGCATCCCGCGCGTGACGGCAGTGCAGCGTCCGGATGGCATCATGGTTTCGAAGCCGCTCGAGGATCTTTTCCCGTTCCTGGATCGCGAGGAATTTCGCTCGAACATGATCGTGGCGCCCCTGGAGGAGAGCCTGACGTGAAGCGCCCGCGGATCGGGATCATGCAGGGGCGGCTATCGCCGCCGGCCGGCACGGCGATCCAGGCTTTTCCCGCGGAACATTGGGCGGATGAATTTCCGGCGGCGGAAGCGGCGGGGCTGGCTTGCATCGAGTGGATTTATGACGTGGATGGCGACGACGTGAACCCGATCTGCACGGATGAAGGGGCCGCGCGGTTCAAGGAGCTTCAGGCGCGGCATCATGTGGCGGTCGAGTCGCTGTGCGCGGATTATTTCATGCCGGAGCCGCTGCTGAAGGGCTCGGAAAGCGAGCGGCGCGAAAGGCGCGCCAGGCTGCTGTGGCTGCTGCGGCGGGCGGCCGAGCTTGGAATTTCGCGCGTGGTGCTGCCATTTGTCGATGCGGCGAAGATCGAAGACGAGGCGCAGGGGCGCGAGCTTGCGGCATTGCTGGCGGGCGTGTTCAAGGAGGCGGGGCCGGGCGTCCCGGAGATCCATCTTGAGACCTCGCTTCCGCCGGCGGAGTTTGCAAAGCTGATGGCTGTGATCGATCAGCCTCGCGTGAAGGTGAACTACGATAGCGGAAACAGTTCGTCGCTCGGGTACGACGCGGACGAGGAATTCGCCGCGTATGGTCCGCAGATCGGCAGCGTCCATATCAAGGACCGCGTGCTCGGCGGGGGCACGGTGCCGCTGGGCAAGGGGAATGCGGATTTTCCCAAGCTTCTCAAGAACCTCGGGGGCATCGCGTATAAAGGACCCGTGATCCTTCAGGTCGCGCGTTCCGAATCGGGCCGGGAAACGGAATGGGCGATTCGGAATCGTGAGATCGTCGAGAGTTGGTTTCAACCCGGCTGAGTTACCGATGGACCTCGAATTGCTGGACAAAAATGTTTTCGTAGCCGGCTCCTCGCGAGGAATCGGCAGAGCCATCGCGAAGGGGTTCCTGGCCGAAGGCGCGCGCGTGGCCATTTCAGGGAGAGACGAGGCATCGCTGAAAGGGACGAAGGAAGAGCTGCGCGCGGCCTTCCCGGAAAGCAATATCCTGTCGATGGGCGGCGACCTGACGGACGAAGGGACTTGCGTCGAGGCCATGGCCGCAATCTCCGAGGCATGGGGAGCGCTGGATGTGCTGGTGGTGAATTTCGGAAGTGGAAGCGGACGCACCGGCTGGGAATACGATGAGGAAAGCTGGGGGCGCCTGTACGAAATCAATTTCTTTGGCGCGGCGCGGCTGGTGAGCCACGCGCTGCCCTCGATGCTGGCGCGAAAATCCGGGTCAATCGTCCTTGTGAGTTCAATTACGGGCATTGAGAGCACCCCGGCGCCGCTGGCCTACAGCAGCGCGAAGGCGGCGCTCATCAATTATTCCAAAAACCTGGCGCGGCAGGTGGCGGCGGACGGCATTCGCGTGAACGCAATCGCCCCGGGAAATATCTTCTTTCCCGGAGGCACGTGGGAGAAGCATCTGGCCAACGACGCGGAGCGAGTCGAAAACTACATCCAGAGCGAGGTTCCGATGAAGCGATTCGGCAACCCGGAGGAGATTGCGGACGCTGTGTTGTACCTAAGTTCCGCGCGCGCGGCGTTTGTGACTGGCGCTTGCCTCGTGGCGGATGGCGGGCAGACTAGGACCCCATGAGCGCGCTGGACCGGTTTCGTCTCGATGGCCGCGTGGCGGT
>JBEKOV010000090.1:0-17735 GCA_049521415.1 Chthoniobacteraceae bacterium | reverse complement strand
CTCATGACAGCCGAAGGTGGCGCCGGTGTGATGGTCGATGTTGTTCTTGAGGAACGAGACGTGGGCGGAGGCGCGCATGGAATCGAGGGCGGCCTGGAGGATGGAGTCGCCGGCGACATCGTATGCGACGGCGTCGCGGAGGGTGAGGCACTCCGGGGAGGCGTACTCGAGGTGGCCCATGTCGATGTAAAGGCGACCGCCATTGAGGAGGAAGCCACCATTGCCGGGGGGCTCTTCGTAGTCGCGGTAATGGATATCGATGGCGCCGAGTTTGGCCTTGCGGAAGATGTGGTTTTTGACGCGGACGGGCCATGAATCGGGGGCGCCGGGGGCGTGGTCGTCATTGACGAGGCAGCCGTACTCGGTCTCGATGCCGACGATGCGGTTCATGGCGAGGGGTAGGGTCGGGCAGGAATGAGGGGGGGACAAGGAGGAAACGCGGGTGGCGGGGGATACGCGGCTCGCCCACCCTGCCAGCCGCCACGGTTCCCTTCCGCCTCCTCGGCGGTGGACGCGGGAGCGCGGGGATATTGCTGATCCCGCAGGTGCGGGATTGATGATTGCTGATTGGAATCGTGGATTGACGGGGGGGCGGGGGTGGGCCAAACGTGGAGGGACCGGTCGCTCAGCAGGCGCAGGCCGGAAACCAATCCCGATTCCTTGGACCAACCGCTTGGGCTTATCGCCGGCAATAATGCGTACCCGCTGATCTTCGCGCGCGAGGCGCGGAGGGCGGGGGTGCGGCGCATCGTGGCGGCGGCGTTCACGGGGGAGACTGATCCCGCGCTGGCGGGGCTGGTGGATGAGATCGAGTGGATGCGGGTGGGACAACTGGGGCGGATGATCGGTTACCTGAAGGGCAAGGGGGTGCGGGAGGCGGTGATGGCGGGGCAGATTCATCCGGGGAATCTGTTCAATCTCCGTCCGGACCTGAAGGCGCTGATGCTGTTGGGAAAGCTGCGGACGCGGAACGCGGAGACGATTTTTGGGGCGATCGCGGGGGAGCTGGCGAAGGCGGGTGTGACGCTGCTGGAGGCGACGACGCACATGGAGAAGTATCTGGCGGCGCACGGGGTGATGGCGGGGCCGGCGCTGTCGCGGCGGGAGGAGGAGGATGTGCGGTATGGGTTTGAGATCGCGAAAGAGGTGAGCGGGCTGGATATCGGGCAGACTGTGATCTTGAAGCACGGGACGGTGCTGGCGGTGGAGGCGTTTGAGGGGACGAATGAGGCGATCAAGCGCGGCGGGGGGCTGGGGCGGAAGGATGCGGTGATGGTGAAGGTATCGAAGCCGCGGCAGGATTTGCGATTCGATGTGCCAGTGATTGGTTTGCAGACGATCAAGGCGGCGGCGGATGCGCGGGTGCGGGTGGTGGCGATCGAGGCGGGGAAGACGCTGCTGCTGGAGCGGGAGGCGATGACGGAGGAAGCGGGGCGGCGGGGAGTGACGATCGCGGGATATCCATTATGAAATTACGAATCGGCATCGCAGGACTGGGGAGCATCGGGAAAAATCACGCGCGGATTTTGTCGGAATTGGCGGATTGCGAGCTGGCGGCGGTGTTCGATACGAATATGGAGACGGCGCGTGAGATGGCGGAGAAGTGCGGGACGCGGGCGGTGGAGACGCTGGAGGAGTTTGCGGGATTGGTGGAGGCTGCGACGATTGCGACGCCGACGGCGACGCATTTTTCGATCGCGGAGCAGCTTTTAAGAGCGGGGAAGCATTTGCTGGTGGAGAAGCCGATCACGGAGACGACGGAGGATGCGCGGAAGCTGGTGGAGTTATCGAATGAAGCGGGAAGGATTTTGCAGGTGGGACACGTGGAAAGGTTCAACCCGGTGATGAGCAAGCTGGAGGAGTTGCTGACGAAACCGCGATTCATCGAGGCGCACCGGCTATCGCCTTACCCGAACCGGAGTATCGAGATCGGGGTGGTGCTGGATTTGATGATCCATGATCTGGAGATTATTTTGCACTTGGTGAGGTCGCCGGTGAAGAGTATCGACGCGGTGGGGGTGCCGGTGTTGAGCCGGGGGGAGGATATCGCGACGGTGCGGCTGCACTTTGAGAATGGGTGTGTGGCGAATGTGACGGCGAGCCGGATAAGCCCGGAGAAGCTGAGGAAGATTCGGGTGTTCCAGCGGGAGGGGTATGTGTCGCTGGATTACCAGAACCAGACGGGGGAAATCTACCGGCTGGCGGGCGGGCGGATCGTGCGGGAGGAGGTGGAGATTGAGAAGGATGAGCCGCTGAAGAGGGAATTGGCGGCGTTTGTGGATTGCGCGCGGCAGGGGAAGCAGCCGAAGGTGTCCGGGTATGAGGGAGCGGCGGCGCTGGAGCTGGCGGCGGAGATTACGAGGAGGATCGAGGAGCATGCGGCCACCATCGAAGAACCATGAAAATCGAAATTCGAAATTCGATCCCGCCGTCGCGGGACGAAGGATTTGAGGGAGGGGGAACGGAGGAACCGCAAAGAACACAAAGAACGCAAAGGGGATGCGGCTATGCCCCGTTTGACAAGCTCCGGGCTGCGGGGAAGAGGGAGCGTGTTTCGGGGTGGGAGTTTTATTTGCGATGAAGATTTATTTGGTGGCGGGGGAAGCGAGCGGGGATGCGCGGGGGGCGGAGTTGATAGTTTTTTGGGTTCGGCGGGCCGCAGATGGGGGGGCTGGCGGGGACGCGGGATTGGATCGAGCGGGCGGGGGTGATCGGGATTGTGGATGTGATGAGGAATTATGGATATTTCCGAAGGCAGTTTGCGACGGCGCTGAAGGAGATTGTGAGGGAGAGGCCGGATGCGGTGGTGCTGATTGATTACCCGGGATTTAATCTGCGGCTGGCGGCGGCGGTGAAGAAGGCGGGAGGGACGAAGGTGATTGATTATATTTCGCCACAGGTGTGGGCGTGGAACCGGGGGAGGATTCCGAAGATGGCGCGGGTGCTGGATTTGATGATCTGTATTTTTCCATTCGAGAAGCGGCTGTATGAGGAGTCGGGATTGAAGACGGTGTTCGTGGGGCATCCGATGCTGGATTCGCTGCCGGGGAAACGGATCGAGGGGGGGCGGGAGGGGAATTTGCTGGGGCTGTTCCCGGGAAGCCGGGAGCGGGAGGTGCGGAAGATTTTTCCAGTGATGCTGGAGGCGGCGAAGGTGCTGGCGGAGACACGGCGGGAATTGCGGATCGAGGCGGCGGCTGCGTCCGATGAGATGCGGCGTTGCATGGAGGAGATCGCGCGCGGGTACCCGGAGGTGCGGTGCGAGATGGGGGTGAAGACGTCGCATGAGCTGATGCAGCGGGCGACGGCGGGGATGGTGGCGTCTGGGACGGCGACGCTGGAGGCGGCGTATTTCGGGCTGCCGTTTGTGGTGATTTACAAGGCGGCGTGGGTGACGTTCGCGATCGGGCGGCGGCTGGTGAAGGTGAAGTGGCTGGGGATGCCGAATATCCTGGCGGAGCGGGAGGTGGCGCGGGAGTACCTGCAAGAGGATGCGCAGGGGGAGGCGATTGCGAAGGAGGTGGGAGGGCTGCTGGATGATCCGGAGGCGCGAGAGCGGATGCAGGGGGAACTGCGAGGGGTTATCGAGAAGCTGGGGGAGCCGGGGGCGAGTGAGCGGGCGGCGGAGGCGGTGCTGGAGATTGCTGGATGAGATCGCGGGTGGGGCCGATACGCAGCGTTAACGTCGATCGGCGGAGAAATTGATGATTGCTGATCTGAGATTGCTGATTGGATGGGGGCTTAGAGGCCGTTGTTGTTGATGTTTTGAAGCATTTTGCCGCTGGCTTTTTCACCGGCTTGTTTTTCGAGATTGAGATCGTCGTAAGAAATGGTCACTCGATCGACGATGCTGCCGGGATTGCAGGAGAGGCTGATGGTGCGGTCGCCGAAGCCGAATATTAAGATTAAATCGGAAGCGTGGAGGCCCCAGCCGCGTCCCGATGGAGGGCCGTATTTGGCGGTGAGGAGTTGCTTGAGGTTATTGAAGAGGTCCCAGGCGGCATCACCGGGGGGAGAAGCGGAGGCGTAGATGGTGCAAATCCTGTGGCCGTCGCGGGTGACGCGGAGCATGTATTTAGTGAATATCTGATTGGGTATCGGGGGGGTGACGGTCGCGAGGATCAAGCCGGTGCCTGGCAATCGCTCCCTGGCGGCGATGGTGGTGGAGTCGAGGTCGAATGCGTTGCCGAGTTGGTAGCCGAATGCTCCGGTGACCTGGGCGGGCGCCGCGAGGCAAGTGTGACAGATGAGGATCGAGGCGCAAAGTATGACGGCAAGTATTGAGGCGGATGTCAGCCGGGAGTTTTCAATTGGCTTCATATTGCTGGCGGGCTGAGATGATTTTCTCTCCGGCCACGGGTTTGGCAAGACCTTATCCAGATGAGGGCCCCTTGTTCCCGATATGGTGGAAGTCAAACCGGAATCCGCTTCGCGGCGAGCACGGAGCCACCAGGCTCCGGTTGCTTTTGTCAGATGGTACGCGGGTTCGAGTCTTCGGAGATCTTCTAGTTGAGAAGGCCGCCGCCCTCGCAAAAGGAGCAGGTTACAATGGTCCCGGGTTTGCCGCGTTCGAGGGTTAAAGTGCCTCCGATGATGGATGCGCGGTACTTCATGTTGCGCAAGCCCATTCCATAATGAAGAGGGACGCCGCCCGGCAGGCCGCAACCATCGTCAATGATGGTCAGGGTGACAACCGCACCGGCTTTTCCGAGATGGATAGCAATATCGCGAGCCTTGCCGTGCCGGATGGCGTTGTGAACGGCTTCCTGGCTAATGCGGTAGATGTGGGTGGCGACCGAGGTGTCATGGATGAGGACGTGATCCCCAAAATCGAAGCGGCAGGCGACCTCGAACTGGCTGGAGAAGTGAGCAGCGAGGGCCGTGAGGGCGGTAAGAAGGCCCTCGCCTTCGCTCTCGATAGGGGAAAGGCCGACGGCGAGGCCGCGAGCCATGGAGATGGCCTCTTCAATGAGGCTGACAACGCGGTCAGCGTCTTCCACCTCCGGAGCGGAACAGGCCGTGAGTTTTTGAACGAGGAATTGCTCGGCAAGGGCAGCCCCGGTGAGGTGCTGGCAGAGGCTGTCATGGATATCGCGACCGATACGGTGCTGCTCACGCTCACTTATGACGAGGATTTCCTTTTCGAGGCGTTTGCGTTCGGCAAGCTCGGAAGTAAGGACTGCCGTGCGCTCGCGGATCCGTTCTTCGAGCGTGTCCTGGATCATGCGGAGCCTGTGAAGCAGCCAGACGACGACGAAATAGAAAGAAAGGACGATTACGGCGTCCCAGACCGCGACGAAACGGTTCGGATATTTTTGGCCCGTGAGAACATCGAACAGGGATGTGAAAACGGCGCTGAGGAGGCTGATGAAAATGCCGAACGGAGCGCCGATGTACCAGGTGGCAAAGCCGACGGCGAGGAGATAGAATACCGTGCAGGATATCTCGTAGCCGGTGAGGTAATCCGCGGCCGCGACGACAAAGAAGATGCCGAAGGTAATGGCGACGATGGCCGGTTTCGAAAACTGCTCGATCCGGCGGATCGTCCCGACGGTGTCGTTTGCGGTGAAGTTTTTCATCTCGTGGAAATGCCAAACGGCCACATCCCACTCAGGATGTGACCGTTTGGTTGAACCCCAATATTAACCATGCTGTAGTTATTATTGGAAAGTGCCCGCCGCTTAATCAGGCGGTGGCCGGCGTCTCCATGAAGATGGGCTTCTCCTTCTTCTTGCTGTGGGTGACGAAGTGGATGGCACCGTAGATGCCCCATACAAGGGCCGCACCGAGCGCGATGAACGGCTCGTGCCAGCTCATTCCGGCGACCGAGAACGGGCCGACGATATAGAATATCATGCAGCCGAGGTTCGCGAGCAGGCCGAAGAGCGGCACAAAGAAGTGCTTGAAGCCGTTGAACGTGTGATGCTCCTTGAAGGCGATGATCGCGATGATGCAACTCATCATGTAGAGCAGGAAGGTTCCGAAGTTGCTGACCAATGTGATGATGAGCAGCGTGTTCGGAGCCGTGGCATAAGCGGCGGTCGGGAAGATGCCGAAGCTGTACCAGATGCTGTGCGCGTACGAGGGATCCAGCGGAGAGACCGAGGCGCCGCCGAGATACATGGCCACCGTGACCCAACCGAGGACGATGGAGATGAAGGTAAGAACCCAGATGCCCTTGGTGGGGGCGCCGGACTTCTCGTGGATGTGGCCGAAGAGTTCGCCGACTTCCTTATCCCTGCCCATGGCGTAAGTGACGCGGGCGCCGGTATTGATGCAGGCGAGGGTGGTGCCGATGAGGGCCAGGAATACCGTCAGGGCCTGGATCCACATGTACCACATGCCAGCCTTGGGACTGCCGAACAACCATGTGCCGGTGATCGTCATCATATCGCCGATCGGGGCGCTCGATGCGCCGGCATTGCTGATGGTGTACCCGTTGTTCATGAAGTAATTCGCGGCAAAGTACTCGATCAGGTAACAGAACGCGCCCTGAATGATCAGGGAGAGCAGCACCGCCTTCGGGACGTCCTTGGTGGGATTCTTCGCCTCCGCGCCCATGGCGGTCACGGACTCGAAGCCGACGAGAATCAGAATGGCAACGCACGCCTGGATCAACAGGAAGTTGGCGCCGTGCGGAGAGACCACCGACAGGGCAGTCGGATGATAATTGAACGTCAGCGGGCCGTCATTGGCACTATGCGGAGCTCCGCCGCCGCTATATGCGCCGGCCTGGGAATAATCGATCGTGAACGGCAGGGGCTGGATCTTGCCATTTTTGTCGAGCACCGGGTTACCCTTGGCGTCCGTCTGAGCCATCGGGAAAGGATCCCCGACGGAGAAGGTGTCCGGCAACGGGAACGTCTTGCTCGTGAGGTCGGCGGCGGCTACCTGCTGATCCTGCGTGAGGTAAACCGGCTTGTTACTGGAGTCCACCTGCGGAGTGCCATCGGCCCATTTGGCCTGAATGGGCTTGTTGTTGGAGTCCAACTGGTTGGTCTGGGCGACCTGGTAACTGACGCACGCGCCATTGGAGAGATGCCAGGCGACGGAGCCCTGCGGATGCTCCATACGGTAGGCAAGCGCGATGACCGTGAATACGAGCAAGGCGGTAATTTGAATCACGTTGATGGCGATGCTGACGCCGGTGCTGCCGTTGACGCCCTTGGATGCAATCCAGCCGACGCCCAAGGCGAATATGATGCAGAATATGCCCATCAGCAGCGGGCTATTGTATGACGGGCTGAAAGTGCCGGGGAAAAATTGATTCGACATGAATCCCACGAAAATCGCGGTCACACCCACCATGCATCCGGGATAAACCCAGTAGTAAAGGTGGCTGGCCCAGCCGACGACGAACTTTGCGATGCGCGCATATTTGAATGCCTTGGTCTTCGAGAGGAACGCCTGTTCCGCGTAAAGATAAGACGATCCCGCGCCGGGATAAAGTTTCGAAAGCTCCGCGTAGCTGATGGCTGTGGCAAAGCACAGCATGAGCGCGGCGACGATTCCGAACCACATGGCGCAGCCGGCCATCGGCGCTCCATATAGTGACTGTTCTTCGAAGGTGAGCCATAAGAACGCCCCGGGCGCGATGAGCGCCATGGCGTTTACGGTCAAGCCCGTGAGACCGAGGGTACCTGTTGTTGGTGGTTGTGGATTATTGGACATACAGCATTCTTTTTTGTTTGTGGGTTGCAGCCGGTTGCGGCTCGCGGACCCTAAGCACTCCGTGTGCCATGGGGATGAAAAAGGGCCGACCGACTGGCATAATACAATGTTTTAGATGTCTAGTACAATGTATTAGGTTCGATAATTCCGCCCCGCCAATGCGAAGCACAGCCCGATCCGATGCTTAAAAAGAGACAGAGTTGCGCAAAATCATCCAACGAAATGCTTGGGAACCGGCCCAAGGGAGTGGCTTCGCGGAAAGCTCCCTCGCGCGGTTGTCGAGAGGTGGGAAAACGGGCGAGAGAGAGTCTTGAATTCAACGCGAGCTTCGGACGCGGTTTTCGGGTCGTTTTCAGGTGCAAGTGACAAAAAGGAAAAAGGGAGCGGAGCCCCAGGCTTCATTGAACCGTTCAATATTTGGTCCCGTCAAAAATCGTTTTGACATGCGGTGAGGAGGAACTATGGGCATGCCTATGGCGGTTGATGACGATGAATTTGGCCCACTGGGGGAACTCAGTCCTGTCTTGCGCGAGGACTGGGACTTTGATGCGGTTCCAGATTCTGAAATCATTGCCTGCGCATTATGGGAGTATGCGCGTGAATCCTATACTCGCACCGTTACTTGATGCGCTCGATGCCCAGCATTTTCATGTCAGCCGGGCACTGAGAGAGGAAGCACTTCGCCTCGCCGGCGAATGATCTCGATTTGTGTGAGGTGTCAAAAAGGCACCGGAACGGGCCCAAAGGAGGGTTTCGCGGAAAGCTCCCTCGCGCGATTGTGGAGACGTGGGAAAAGAGGCGAGAGACAGTCTTGAATTTAGAGCGGTTTAAAAAAATGTGTAGCCGCTGGATTCCGATAGGAGAGGCTCTGCGACCACCTTCGGGGTCGTATCGCAATTTGATGGGATACCGGGGGTATCATCCTTCGACAAGCTCAGGATTCAACCCCCGGCTACCGCTCTTTGAACCCTCCGGGTTCACAGCGGAGTGTGCCAAGGCGTGGCCACAGAATTATTTAAACGGCTCTAAAACGCCCCGTAATCGGATGAAAATAGAAACGCCGCCCCCCGGGGTGAGCGAGGAGCGGCGCGGCTATTAAACCCAAACCAGGAAAGGTTTACGGAGTGGGGACGGTGGCGATGGTGTGCAGGATGCGGCTTGCGATCTTGTACGGGTCGCCGGCGGAGTTTGGACGCCGGTCTTCGAGGTAGCCTTTGTAGCCATCTTTGATGAAGTTGATGGGCATGCGGATGGAGGCGCCGCGGTTGGAGAGGCCGTAGTTGAATTTGTCGATGGACTGGGTCTCGTGGAGACCGGTGAGGCGGAGGTGATTGTCCGGGCCGTAGACGGCGATGTGCTCGTTTTTGTACTTATCGAAGGCAGCCATGAGGGCCTCGAAGTAGTCTTTGCCGCCAACTTCGCGCATGTACTTGGTGGAGAAGTTGGAGTGCATGCCGGAGCCGTTCCAATCGCCAAGGATGGGTTTGCAATGCCACTCGATGTCGATGCCGTAGCTCTCGCAGAGGCGCATGAGGAGGTAGCGGGCCATCCACATCTGATCGGCGGCTCTTTTGGAGCCTTTGCCGAAGATCTGGAATTCCCACTGGCCTTTTGCGACTTCGGCGTTGATGCCTTCGTGGTTGATGCCGGCGTCGAGGCAGAGGTCGAGGTGTTTGTCGACGAGCTCGCGGGCGACGTCGCCTACGGAGGCGTAGCCGACGCCGGTGTAGTATTTGCCCTGGGGCTCGGGGAAGCCATCGGCGGGGAAGCCGAGGGGGCGGCCATCCTGGAAGAAGAAGTATTCCTGCTCGAAGCCGAACCAGGCGTCTGGGTCATCGAGGATGGTGGCGCGGGCGTTTGTGGAGTGAGGGGTGCCGTCGGCGTGCATGACTTCGTTCATGACGAGGACGCCGTTCTTTTTTGTGGTGTCAGGATAAACGGCGACGGGCAGGAGGACGCAATCTGAGCTGTGCCCCTCGGCCTGGCGGGTGGAGCTGCCGTCGAAGCCCCATTTTGGGACTTTTTCGAGGGTGGGGAAGGTGTCGAAGTCCTTGATGAGGGTCTTGCTGCGGAGGTTGGGGATTGGCTCGTAACCGTCGAGCCAGACGTATTCCAGTTTGTATTTGGCCATGGCGTTAGTGATGCAATTTTTGCTTCGTTAGGGTGATGTTGTGCTGTTTTGACCAGCGATGGTTCTAAAATCGCGGGAAATGGATGATTTCCAGCGCACGGCCCCCTGAGCAAGAATAAAGCCAAATAAGGGGGGCAAACGGTGGAAGGGGCGAAAAAACTACAACTTTGTATTAGACGTGCGAGCGCATATTTCCCACTTGGGCGCGAAATATACAGGGGCATGAGCTTAGCCATTGCCGCCGGGCGCGGGTTGGCGAGGCTCTGCGACCCCTTCAGGGTCGTGTCGTATTAGATAGGGTACCGGGGGTATCATCCTTCGACAGGCTCAGGATTCAACGGCTCGCCCGCCCGCCAACCTCCTCTGGTCCCTGCCGCCTCCTCGCCCCCGGCTACCGCTCTTTGAACCCTCCGGGTTCATAAAGGATCGCGCCGAGCGCACTGGCGGGGAGGGTACTTTATCAGTTCCAGGCTCGCTTCCGCGGGGAATTGCGGCACAGTGCGGCGATGCTGGACGTAAAGGATACGCTGCGGGCGCGAGTCCGGATGAGTTATGAGGGACTGGTGTATAAGACCTTCCGCGGACCGCGGGCGGAGGAGCGCTTCGCGAATGAGGTGCGGGTGCTGCGCTATCTGCATGAGCGGGGGTGCCCATTCATCCCGGAGCTGGTGTCGTGGAATGCGGAGAAGCTGGAGATTGTGACGCGGACGTGCGGAGGCCGGGTGGAGCACCTGGATAAGGAGCGGGCGGATGAGTTGTTTGCGGAGCTGGAGACGTACGGGGTGCGGCACGATGACCCGGATATGCGGAATGTGACTTACCGCCAGCGGGACGGGCGCTTTTGCATTATTGATTTTGAGTTTGCGACGATGCTGCCCGAGGGGGGAGCCGCGGGGGGGAAACGATGAATCAGCCGACGCTGCCGGCACGGCACATCCGCTGGTCGGCGCATACGGACCGGGGGAAGGTGCGTCCGCAGAATGAGGATTCGTTTATTGCGCTGCAATTTGACGCGCGGGAGACGCATCGGCTGGGAAAAATCGGGGAATCGTATACGGGGGACCATCATTTTGTGTTCGCGGTGAGCGATGGGATGGGGGGGGCGCACGCTGGGGAGTTCGCCAGCAGGGTCAGTGTGGACAAAATCCTACAGTTGCTGCCGGGTTCTTTTCGCCAGGATGTGACGGGGATCGAGGCGGGGTTCCTGGAGGTGCTGGAGGAGTTGTATGGGGAGATCGACGTGGCGCTGAAGCGGCTGGCGGGGAGCTACCCGGAGGAATGCAAGGGGATGGGGGCGACGCTGAGCCTGTGCTGGTTTACGGCGGAGTGGCTGTATTTTGCGCATATCGGGGACAGCCGGATTTATTATTACGAGGGGGCGACGGGGGTGCTAAAGCAGATGAGCCATGACGATACGCATATCGGATGGCTGCTGCGGAATGGGAAGATGACGGAGCAGGAGGCGCGGCGGCATCCGCGACGGACGGCGCTGCAGAAGGGGCTGGGGGCGGATTACCAGTTTGTGGAGCCGCAGGTGGGATCGGTGTATTTGCAGCCGGGGGATGTGTTTCTGCTGTGCTCGGATGGGCTGATCGAGGGGCTGTATGACAGCCAGATCGCGGAGAGGCTGGCGGGGGCGCAGGGGGAGACAAAGGCGCGGGAGTTGGGAAGAGGGGCGCTGGAGACGGGCGGGGGGGATAATGTTACGGCGGTGGTGGTGGAGATGGTGGGAAGAGATTGCTAATTGGGAGAGCGGGTGGCGGGCGAGACGCAGTGTTCACGTCAATCGGCGGAAGTATTGATGATTGCTGAAGTGAGATTGCTGATTGATTGGCCGCCCGGCGGGGCGGGTTTTGGCAGAGATGGGACTCATGGGACCTATGAGGGGCAGGAGTTGGGCGGCATCGGACGGCGGAGCGTTGGCCCGCGCGGATCAACTGCCCGTACGCCTGCCAGCCACCACGAGTCCCCGCACCTTCCTCCCCGGCCATGAGCTACAATGCCAGGGCTGATTAAGTCAATCGGACCCCGGAGCGTAAGCCCGGGCGGACCAGCGGCTCGCCCACCCGCCAACCACCACTGATCCCTACCGCCTCCTCGGTCCGCGCCTACAAAGCTGGCGCGCGAGCAGACGCGGTTATTTGGAGGTGTCGTCCCAGTTGCCGATATCGTCGGGGGTGCCGGGCTTGCGGTCGGCGCCGGAGGAGTAGAGATCGTAGGTGTTCGGGTTATGCTTGCCGGGGTCCTCGTAGTTGTAGGGATCCTGCCATGGGTCGAGGGGGACTTTGTCCATCAATTGATGCCATTGGGTGGGCTTGGGATCGGTGTCGGGACGGGTGACGAGGGCCTGGAGACCTTGCTCTGTGGTGGGGAGGAAGCCGTTCATGGCCTGATATAATTTCAACTGGGTGTTGATGGAGTCGATGTCGGCTTTGACGCGGACTTCCTGGGCGTAGCCGACGTTGCCGCCCATGTAGTGGATGGCGGCGGCGAGGAGCATGGCGATGATCATGACGACCATCATCATTTCCAAAAGGGTGAAGGCGGCTCTGCTCTGCTTGCTGGGGATGCTAATCATGGGGTGGCAGCGTCCTGGGTGTATTTCAGTTGAATCTCGATGGAGCGCAATGCGACGGGGGCGGGATTGCCGGGGGTGCTGACGATGACGGAGTTGGTGCCGGCGATGAGGAGGGAGCCGGGGATGACTTTCTGGACTTTGAGCCATCCGCCGTAGCGGTAGACGACGTCGGGGCGCGCGGCCTCGACGGAGGCGGTGAGGGCGGGATCGGCGAGGTCGGTCACGATGACGTTGACAGGGCCGAGGTCGGTTCCGTTCACGGAAAGATCGGGAGGGTTGGCGATGTCGGCGTTGAGGATCTCGAAGGTGAGGAGGGCGATGAGGGGGGGCTGCTGGAGGGGGAAGTCGAATTCGGCGGCCTGATCGGGGCTATTGATGGTGCCGAGGGGGACGACGCCGGGCTCGAGGGTGGCTTTTACGCGGCCGAAGAGGAGGGAGTCGTCGGAGCCGGTGACGGCGGGGGCGGAGTTGCCGAAGGGATCGGTGATGGGGGCGGTGGCGCCGGCGAAGTCGAGGCCTTCGCTGGTGGCGGCGGGACGAAGGGCGAGGGCCAATACGCCGCGGATGGTGGCGCCGGAGTGGGGGGTCTGGATGTCGACGTAATCGACGCCGGACATGGGGATGGTGACGGTCTCTGAGGATGGGAGGCCGAGGCCCTGGCCGAGGGTTTGGGGGCCGAGGACGCGGTTGCCGATCTCGCTCCACGCGGTAAGGACGGGCTGGGCGTTTGGTTGATCGTCGAAGTAGATGCGGAGGAGGACTTGATCGACGAGGCCGGGGAAATGGCGGAAGCGGATGCGGCAGGTGGTTTGCTGTGGGATGGTGCCGTCGGCCTGGATGGTTTGGGATTCGATGCGCTCGATCCAGATGGGGAGGTCGGGGCTTTGTTTGTGGAAATCGATCCAGGCGGTGAAGGCGGTGGGCTGAGGGGCGAGGGAATCGGCGATTGCTCCTGGCGCGAAGGACAGGAGGAGCAAGCTGAGGATTGAGAGTCTGAGTCTGGGGTTGCTGATAATTGTGGTCACGAGGGTAGCATTTGCAGGGGGTGGGGGCTAGGGAAATGAGGAGAGGATGGGGGGATTGCTGATTGGGATCGCGGGTGGGGCCAATACGCAGCGATGGGGCGGACGCGCGGGGATATTGCTAATTGCTAATCTGTGATTGCTAATTGAGTTCGCGGGTGGCGCCTATAACGCAGCTCGCCCACCCTGCCAGCCGCCACGGTTCCCTTCCGCCTCCTCGGCGATGGGGGCGGACGCGCGGGGATATTGCTAATTGCTAATCTGAAATTGCTAATTGAGTGCGCGGGTGGCGCCTATAACGCAGCAGTCACGGGATCAGGTGGATCGGGGATGTTTTTGGGCTGTCTTGATGGATGAGGTGAAGATTGCAGTCAGTTCGGCGGCTCCGTCGAGCAATGACTGAATACGCTTCGATGGCATTAACTCCGCGTCAATAATCAGTTGGAGCCAGAACTGGGACTCGTCGCATTCTTCCAGGACGATTCCGAGCTTGGCCAGGAATTCGGCTTTGGAGCGGGCGCGGCAGGCGATGTGATAATTTGCTCCGACGGAGGTGGCACATCGAACTAATTGGCTGCCAATGCCGCGCGCGGCGGGCCGCTTGGGGGGACGATCGACGAGGCGCATTACGCGGACGGCAAACTGGCGGGTGCGTTCCTTGAGGGCGCCGGGGTTCATTTAAAAACAGGGAAATTCCCAGTCCCGCAGGTGCGGGATTGCCAATTGGGATGGCGGGTGGGGCAGTGAGGACGTGGGTAACTAACACATTTGGTTGGGGACATGGGTAACGCTTTTGAGGTCAGGAGGGAGGGGGAAGGTTCCAGGGTTTCCATTTTTTGGCGTACTCGGATGCGGGGAGGAGGACGTACTCGGGGTTTTTGTCGCGGCGGAGCCAGGTGATGATTTTTACGAGGTTGTCCTGGGCCATGCTGGTGCAGCCGGAGGTGGGATGATCGACGCCGCGGCGGATGTGGAAGAAGATGGCGCTCCCCTCCCCCGGGATGGCGGGATGTTCGTTGTGCCGGATCTCGATGAGCCAATGGTAGGCGAAGTCGCCGGATTTCATTTTTTCGCGGCTGAACCATGGAGGGAGGTTGGCGGGATCGGCGATGACGTGCTGGTTGTAATGGGGGGAGCGGGGATCATCGACCCATGCGTCGAGGTCGGTGACCTGATGGTAGGGGTAGTCGCCGCCGGGCGGGAGGGCGGGCTCGTAGCCGTAGACCTGGCCGAGCTGAAAGATGCCGGCGGGGGAACGTTTGTCGCGCTCGACTTTGTGGAGACCGAGCTCGTCCTGGCCGGCGACGCCGCGCCCCCATGCGAGGCCGGCTCGGCCGAAGAGGACGGGCCATGGCTGGGATATGGCACGCCATGGGCCGCCGGGATCGCGCTGGTAGAGGCGGAGGAGGCCGTGGTCTGTGTTCCAATCGGGGGCGATGGCGACGATCAACTGGGAGGTGGCGGGGTCGACGCCGGTGGCGGTGCCAGCGGCATTGGCGGCACTGGCGGCACTGGCGGCTCTGACGGTGAGGATGGAGGCGGCGATGGCGAGGAGGATGAGGCGGAAGGGCATGGAGGGAAAGTGCATGCGGCGGGAGCGAGGGGCAAGGAATTGGGGGGGAGGATGGGACTTATGGTTTTGGGTTGCCGGTCTTTGGCGGGGCTCGCATGATCGCGGCTTTGAAACAGAGGGTCCTTTTTATTCTGCTCATCGCGGCCGCGGTGTTTGCCGTGTATGGGGCCTCGCTTGGGAATGGTTATGTGTGGGATGATTCGGCGCTGATCCAGCGGGACCCGTTCATCCGATCGTGGCGGCTGATCCCGGAAGGGTTCCGGCATTTTCTGTTTACGGATGCGACGGCGTCGGATTTTTACCGTCCGATCCAGCGGCTGACTTATACGTGGGATTATGCGTGGGAGGGGTTCAAGCCGGGGATTTATCATTTTACCAGTATCCTGATTCATGCGCTGGCGGCGGTGTTTCTGTTTCTGTTTGTGGAGCGGCTGCTGAATTCATACGAGCGTCCGCGGGCGCGACTGTGGGCGGCGGGGGTGGCGTTTATCTGGGCGATTCATCCGCTGTATACGTCGGCGGTTTGTTACATCTCGGGCCGGGCGGATCCGCTGGCGGCGATGTTCGGATTTTGCGGACTGTGGCTTGCGCTGGGGAAGAAGCGGGGGGCGAGCGCGCTGGCGGCGGTGATGTTTTTTTTGTCGGTCTGCTCGAAGGAGAGCGGGGCGATGTTCCCGCTGATTTGCATCGTGCTGCTGATGCTGCTGAGGGCGCGGCGGGAGGTGATCCTGCGATGGGTGTTTGCGACGGCGCTGGTGGTGGGGGCGTATCTGACGCTGCGGCTGACGGCGGAGCATATCGCGCCGCCGCCGCCGTCGCATCCGGTGACGTGGGCGGCGCGTCCGATTATTGCGCTGCGCGCATTCGCGGAATACGCGGGGCTGTTTGTGGCGCCGGTGCATCTGCACATGGAGCGGGATGTGCTGCCGTTTGGACAGGGGGATGCGGCGACGACGTTGCGGATGGCGCGGGAGCGGGAATTCCAGACGCTGCTGGGGGCGGTGCTGCTGGGGGGATTGGTTGTCTGGATGCGCTGGGCGCGGCGGCGGGATGGGGCGGTGTTCGCGGGGCTGGTTGGGTTTGTGATCGCGTATGTGCCGATCTGCGGGCTGTTCTCGCTGAATGCGAGTGTGGCGGAGCATTGGATGTATGTGCCAGGGGCGTTTTTGCTGGTGGCGATTCTGCTGAGCGGGTCGTGGCTGCCAGTTTCGCGAGGGGCGGGGATCGTGGTGCTGGCGGTGTGGGCGGGTTTTTTGGGTGTGCGGACGTGGCTGCGGAATCCGGACTGGCACGATGAGCGGACTTTTCTGGAACGGACGATCGCGGATGGGGGGGCGAGTGGGCGGATGCTGATTAATCTGGGGGGGCTGGAGCTGTCGGAAGGGCACACGGATGCGGCGATCAATGATCTGCGCGGGGCGCTGGCGCTCTCGCCGGATCAGCCGTTTGCGTTGATCAGCCTGGGCGGGGCGTACCTGCGGACGAGGCAATTCGCGCTGGCGCGGGAGCAGTTTGAGAAGGCGCTGGACAATCCGATCACGGCGCCGGATGCGCTGCAGGATATCGCGGTGCTGGAGTTTCAGGAAAGCCGGACGGATCGCGTGGATCTATTGCAAAAGGCGGCGGAGATGGCGCCGGAGAATTGGGACATCCAGAAGCGGTTCATCATGCACCTGGTGGAACGCGGACAGAATATGGAGGCGATGACGACGCTGAGGGCGATCGCGAGCGACCAGTGGTGGCGGGCGGATACGTGGCGGCTGCTGGGGGATAATTGGGCGCGGCTGCGGCAGTGGGATTCAGCGGCGCGGGCGTACCGGATGGCGATCGAGGATGATGTGCATGATGATCAGTCGCGGGAGAAGCTGGAGGCGATTGAGGGAGGGGGAAGTAGGCCGTGAATCCGAAGTCGGACCGGCAGACGGAGGGGATTGCGCCGTCATCTCAGGAATTTTAAGACAGGATGAACAGGATTTACAGGATGTATGTCATCAGCATCACGAAATCAGTAAGCAGTATTCTGCGAATCCTGTTCATCCTGTCTGAAGTCCCTCCAGCCACACTTTACCTTAAACTGCCTTATCCTATGAAGGTGAAGCCTTCGAGGAGGGTGTTGTCGGCAGTGACGACGCCTGTGGGGGTGGTCTCGGAGAAGATGAAGCCGTCGATTGGGACATCGAGGTTGGGCGGATTGAGGTTGGTGCCGGATTGGTTGTCGTAGAGGCCGTTGCCGTTTTGATCGTAGGCGATGAATCCGGCGTTGATGTTGGAGACTTTCGCGGCGGGGGCGAAGAGGCCGCTGGAGTTCATGGCGGCGCCGATGGCGTCGATGTCGGCGGCGGTGATGTTGGTGACGGAGCCATTGACGCCAGCAGTCGCGCCCGTGCCGCCGCGACCTGAGAATACGCCCTGCGGGACGGAGCCATACGGGAAGAGCGTGGTGAAATTCGGGTCAGGCGGGAGGTCCGTCTGGAAGACACCGAATTTGTTGCCCCAATCGTCCGAAGCCTGGCCGATCAAGCCGGCGGTATTCACCGCGGAGACACTGCCACCCGCGCCGCCGGTCTTGACGGCGTTGCCTCCGTTGCCGGCCTGCAGGATATTGATCGTGCTGTTCACGTCCTTCGATTCAGTGATGCCCTTGATGCTGCCGCCGATGCCGCCCACGGCGGTAGGGCCGGTGGCGTTGCCGCCATTGCCGGCGAGGATCAGCGTCGAAAGTGCGTCAAATTGCGTGCTGTTGTTGAGGTTATAAATAAC
>JBEKOV010000089.1:0-15262 GCA_049521415.1 Chthoniobacteraceae bacterium | reverse complement strand
CCTCGATGAGCTTTGACACGAGCAGCGTGCCGTCCACTTCGAACGCGACCTGGTTCTCGGAGACGCTCATCTTGACGTCGCCCTCCTCTGAGACGAGGCGTGCGAGTTCCGTAACGGCCTTGGCGGGAAGGATGATATCGACCTCGTGGCTGCGCGGAAACTCAAGCTCCAGATCGACCAGGGCGAGGCGGCGGCCATCGGTGGCGACGAGGGTGAGTTTGTTGTCCTTGAAGGAAAAGAGAATGCCATTGAGGACGTAGCGAGTTTCGTCGGTCGAGATGGCGTAGGCGGTCTTCCGGAGGCCATCCTTGAGGTCCTTCTGGCGCAGGGTGAAGGTCTTTGCGCCCTCGAACTTGGGCAGCGGCGGAAATTCCTCCTGGGGCAGGCCGAGGATTTTGAAAAAGCTGGGGCCGCATCGGATGGAGGCGACGCTTTTCGAGTCCACCTCGAGCAGCACCTCGGCGGAAGGCAGGGCGTGAATGATCGAGAAAAGCCTGCGCGCCGGCAGGGTGGCGGCGCCCGGCTTCTCGATGGTTGCCTCGATGCCGCCGCGCACGCCGACGTCGAGGTCGGTGGTGGTGAGGCGGAGCTGGCCGTCCTCGGCTTCGAGCAACACGTTGGAGAGGATCGGCAGGGTTGTGCGGGTGCTCACAACATTCTGAACCGTCTGCAATCCTTCGAGGAGCTTTTCTTTGCTGACGCTTAGCTTCATGGATCAGGAGGAAAACGGCATGATGGCGGATTGGAAAAGCATGTCAATGGGAACAAGGGGGAGAAAGGGGGGAAAAATTCGAAATTCGATCCCGCAGTTGCGGGACGAAATTCGAAAGGTTTGGCGCGGTGAGCGCACGGTTTTCCGAAACGGGAGGGTTGCCACTTCCGGTCCCCCGATTCGAATTTCCGGTTTCGAATTTCGAATTTTCAATCGCATCAGCGATTGAGATGTGAATCAAGGAACGAGACGGTCTGGCGAATCTTCTCCTCGTTCCTCATCCGCTCCTGGACCAGGCGATGGGCGTGGAGGACGGTGCCGTGGTCGCGGCCGCCGAAGGCCTCGCCGATCTCCGCCAGCGAGGATTTGGTGAGTTCGCGCGCGAGGTACATGGCGATCTGGCGGGGAAAGGCGATGTTCTGGGGACGGCGCTTGCTGGTCATATCCGCGACGCGCACGTCAAAATGCTCGGCCACCTTGCGCTGGATGAGGTCGATGGTGACGGTGCGGCGGCTTTCCTCATGAAGGATGTCCTTGAGGAGGTGCTCGATCGCTTCCGTGCCGATGGGTGTTTCGCTGAGCGAGGCGAATGAGGCGACGCGCATGAGGGCGCCCTCGAGGCGGCGGACGTTGGTGCGGATGCGCTGGGCGAGGAAGTCGAAGATGTCCGAGTCGAGCTTGATGGAAAGCGACTCGGCTTTCTTGCGGAGAATGGCTACCCGCGTCTCGATGTCCGGCGGCTGAAGCTCGGCGGTGAGACCCCACTCGAAGCGGGAGACGAGGCGCTGCTCGAGGTTCTGGATTTCCGCCGGCGGGCGGTCGCTCGAGAGGACGATCTGCTTGTGGCCGTCGAAGAGGGTATTGAACGTGTGGAAGAATTCCTCCTGCGAGCGCTCCTTGCCGGAGAAGAACTGGATATCGTCGATGAGGAGGACGTCGGCCTGGCGGTACCGCTTGCGGAATCTGACCAGGGAGTTGTTCTGGATGGCGTCGATGAACTCGTTGGTGAATCTTTCGGACGAGAGATACATCACCTTTGAGGAGTGGTTGCGCTCGACGACGTGCTGGCCGATGGCCTGCATGAGGTGAGTCTTGCCCAATCCCACGCCGCCGTAGATGAAGAGCGGATTGTAGGTGCGGGACGGCGCCTGCGAGACGGCCAGCGAAGCGGCGTGGGCGAACTGGTTGTTCGCGCCGACGACGAATGTCGCAAACGTATTGCGCGGGTTCATGCCGCCGACGACCGGCGCATGGGCCGCGCCCGCGGCGTCGCGCGAGTGTGCGCGCGATTTCGAGTGATGGCCGCGAGCGGAATCGTCGGATTCGTGTTGCTCGCGGCTTTCCCCGGCTTCCGTGGAACGGCCGTTGGATTTCGGAGCCGGGATGATCTCCGAGGCGGAGACGAAATGGATCGAGCGAGGGCCGCTGAGGACCGAGGCGATGGAGGATTGGAGGAGGCTGAGGTAATTGGATTCGATCCAGAGCTGGTAGATGTTATTCGGGACCGTGAGCGTGATGTCATTCTCGTCCGCGGCGGTCATGGAAATGGCCTTGAACCAGCGCTCGTAAGTGTCCCTGGTCACCTGCGCGGAGATGCGCTCGGCGATTGCCTGCCAAATGGTTTCAAGGTTCGAGGGGAACTCGGTTTTCATAGATTTATCCACGAGAGAAAACGCACCTAATTGTCACAATTTGCGAGGGGTGCGGACGGCAATATTTTGGCCGCGGTTGAGCAGCGCCGGATGAAGAAACGAATTTTCGGCAAAAATCATATAAATGTAAGAAGCCAGCCGACAGCCACTTGCAATGGTCAAGCTTGTGGAACACTGATGGTTGCGGGATTTTGGCATACTTCGAGGGCGGAAATGCGCATGCGCGCTTGCGCGGGAAAACGTCAAAAAATTGCTGGTTATTATTCACAACTTATTCACAGGCCCCTTGCTCATCCGCCCGGAGCGGGTGGAGCGTAAAAACCGGTCCACTTGCAGACAAGCAAAATGAGGTTTGGGCGTAAAAAATTCACGGTTGGCACGGCCAATGTTTTTCGTGTTTGCGAAACTGGAAAAATCGCGGAGCGGAGCGTCATGCAAAACCGCGAAAAGGCAAGGCTGAATCACGAGGTCTTCTCAACGTGGGCGCGCGCGATTTGCTGTTGGGCGGGCGGGGTGGGGAAGAGAATCGCGATCGAGAAAGTGATGACGCTGCCGAAGGCGATGCGCCACGGAAAGGCGATCACCGGCAGCCACTCCGGCTTCCAAAGAATTGCATTCGGCCCAAAGATGATCTGCCAGACCGTGTTGTGAAGCCCGCTGAGAATGGCGACGGCGATGAAGCCGACGATCATTGCGAGCACATTGCCCGTGTTGTTGCCGCGCGTTTTTGTGAGCATGCCGGCCAGGAAGACGCCGAGCAGCGAGCCGTAGGTGTAGCCGAAGATGCCGAGGACGATGGGGATGACGCGGAGAGTGGGAAGCTTCAGCACGGCAAATGCCGTCAGCGCGCCGATAACGACGAGGAGGATGGAAAAGAAGACCGTGCTGACCCGCGCGGCGCGGACGACGCGCTCGGGAGTCGCGCCCGGATTGATGTACGGGATGTACCAGTCCTCGGTGAAGCTGGTCGCGAGCGCATTGAGCGCGGTGGAAAGCGAACCCATCGCCGTGGCGAACAACCCCGCCACCAGGATGCCCCGGACGCCGGGCGGCAGTTCATTCACTATATAATAGGCGAACGGGTTCTCCATGCCCGGCTTCCGGTAATGGGCCCATAGGAGGATGCCGACGGTCAGGAAGCAGAGCGTGAGCGGAAGGTCCGCCAGGCCGGAGAGCACCAGCGAGAGGCGGCTGCGGACGTAATTCTTCGCGGTGAGCATTCGCTGAACCATATCCTGGTCCGTGCCGTGGGTGGCCATGGTGGTGAATGTCGAGGCAACGAACGCGGCCCAGACCGTGTACTCGGTCCCGAGGACGTTGCGCACATTCGGCCAAAAGCCGGCGCCGGGAGTGATGCCGCTGTTCCAGAACTTGAGCGCGTGGCTGGCGGTATCCTGGGCCTTGCGCAGGGCAACGGCGGGTCCGTCACTGGCGACGTCGGAAGGATCGACGATCATCTCGTGCGCGCGTTGCACGACCGCCGGCCATCCGCCGGGGATGAGATGGAGCAGACTGTAAATGGCGAAGCCGAGGGCGCCAAACATGAGGCTGGCCTGGATGAGATCGGTCCAGACAACGGCCTTGATGCCGCCCAGGGCGGTGTAAACGGCGGTAAAGGCGGTGAGGAAGACGAGCGCGCCCAAGTAGATCCAGACTTCATGGGAGACCGAAAGCCGGACGTGGTAGAGCCTTTGCCAGCCGAGCACCAGTACGATTGCGGCGACGTAAAGCCGCGAGCCGCTTGCGAGCGCGCGGGTGATCAGGAAGACGATGGACGCCCCATTCTTCGTCGTCTCGCCAAAGCGGACGCGGAGGAAATCGTATATCGAGATGACCCGGTAATCGTAATACGGCTTGATGAAGATCATCGAAACCAGCACCCGGGCGAGAATGGTGCCGATGGCAAGCTGGGCGTAAAAGAAATTGCGGTATTCATAGCCTTCTCCCGGCGCGCCAAGGAATGTGGCGGCGGAGATTTCCGCGGCGAGGATCGAGGCGAGCACGGCCCACCAGGGGATGTTGCGGTTGCCGACCGCGAAGCCTTCCATGCTCCGGTCGCCGCGCCCCTTGTAGAGGCCGATCGAAATGATGACGGCGAAGTAGGTGAGGATGACGAGCGAATCGAGCAGCATGAGGGCTCTATTATTATAGAGGGAAGCCCCCGATCAACCGAGGCGCTGCACTCCGGTGACCGCGGTGGGGACCACGCTTTTGATGAGCACCTTTGAGTTGCGTCCGCTTTGCTCGTATTTCTCGCGCCTGGCGGCCGGGAGACTGTCGGGGCTGGTTTCCTGGAAGCCCCCTTTTTGCTGGAAATAGGCGAATGCCTGCGTGGACAGGGCAAAGATTTCCTTGACCCCTTTTTGGGCGGCAAGCTGCTCGACGAAGGCCATCAGTTTCTTGCCGTAGCCTTCGCCGCTGTGGTTTTTGCTGACGTAGAGGCAGGCCATCTCGGCCTGGCCGGCCTCTGGATAAATGTGGAGCGCGACGCACCCGACGAGCGTCCGATCCACCTCGATGACATGGTAATCCTCGATGTGAGCAATGATGTCCGCGCGCGTGCGGCGGATCAATTCGTCGCTCTCGACCGATTCGCGGATGAGCGCCATGACCGCGCGGATGTCCTTTTTATAGACGCGGCGGAATTGCTGGTACTCGTTCGAATAGATCATGGCGCCCACGCCGTGATGGCTGAAAACCTCCGCAAGGAGGGCTTCATCGACGCTGCCGTTGAGGAGATGGGCGCGCGGCACGCCCTGCCGGCAGGCGCGGGCGGCGTGTTCCAGCTTCGAGGCGAGCCGCGGATCGAAGTCGTAGCCGCCGCTCTTTGTCTTGTGTTTCTTGAGGATGTCCTCGGTCTCGGCGATCGAGAGCTGGCGGACCTCGGCGCCGTGAAGCGTGAGGTTTTCCGCGGAGGTGAGGAAGATCAGCTTCATGGCGCGCATCGCCTCGGCCACCTCGACGGCGATGCCGTCGGAGTTCACGCGAAAGGTCTTGCCCTCGCCGTCGAACCCGATGGGGGGTATTACGGGGATGATTCCCTCATTGAGGAAGAGGTGGAGCGCCTTCGTGTCCACGCGCTCGACTCGACCGGTGTATAGGAAATCCACCCCGCCCAGGATCCCGGCCGGGTGGGCAATGATGGAATTCGCATACGCGGCCCGCAGATCCACGGAGGTGAGCCCCTGCATGACGTCGTTGAGGATTTGCGTGGCGGCCTCGATCGAGAGCTTGAGCGTCGGCTCGTCGGTGATGCCCGTGCCGTCGGAGTTCGAGACGGTCATCGAACGCTCCGCGGCGAGCTTTTGGATTTGCGCGCTGGCGCCGTGGATGAGGATGACCTTGATCGAGAGCGACCGCAGGACCGCGATATCGAGCAGGATGTTGGCAAAGTTGTCGGAGGCGATGATATCGCCGTCGATTGCCACCACAAAAATCTTTTCCCGGAACCTGGGAACGTATTGCAGGATGCCGCGGAGGTCGGAGATTTTCATGGGAGAGGCGGGACATTGAAGCAGATGGGCCGAAAAGTCGAAATTCGAAATCAGGAAAAAATGAGGCCGGGCGGACGCGCGGAACACGGCTTGCTTGCGAAGAATGTAGAGAAAGTCCACCCTGATCGAAATTTATGGCGTCCGAATCCAATCGGGTCCTTGTGGCCGAAGACCATTATGTTTCGCGCCATCTGCTGGAGCGGAATTTGATGAACTGGGGTTTTACGGTGGTGACAGCGGAGGATGGGCAGGAGGCGCTATCGGTCCTCGAAAGCGACGACGCCCCGCCCCTGGCGATCCTGGACTGGATGATGCCGAAGATCGACGGCCTGGAGGTGTGCAGCCGCGTACGCGAACATGCGAACAGGCCGTATATTTACCTGGTCCTGCTGACGGCCAAGAGCCAGAAGGAGGAGATCGCCGCCGGGTTGCAGGCGGGCGCCGACGATTACGTGATCAAGCCTTTCGACCCGGACGAGCTGCGGGCGCGGCTCACAGTGGGGCAGCGCGTGGTGGAGCTTGAGCGCGCCCTCGCGCGCCAGGTGGGGGAACTCGAGTCTGCCCTGGCGGACGTCCGCAAGCTGAAATCGCTGCTTCCGATCTGCATGTATTGCAAGGCGGTGCGTGACGACCAGGACTACTGGCACGCCATCGATACCTATATCCATCAGGAGACCGGGACCGATTTCTCGCACGGGATTTGCCCCTTGTGCATGGCCAAGCTGCAGGCCGGCGAGGCTGTGGGGAGCAGGGGTTAGGGCAACATTCAGGCGGGGTGGATGGCCGTCCGGCCTGCCGGCGCTATTGCGCCAGTTCCTGCTCCATGGCGTCCATATATTTTGAGATGGGATCGCTCCGGTTTGGATCCGTGTCGTCGCTGGTGTCCAATTGATCGGCAGTATGGACGTATTCGTCGAAAGCCCCGCTGGCCTGGGTGCGCTGGGTAGCCTCGTACCAATTGAGGTAATCGGCGATTTGATCCATGCGGGCGAGAAGCTTTTGGCGATAATCGGCGAGAGTGGCCAGGTGCTCCTGCAAGTGGCTGCTCTTGCGATGGGAGAGTTGGACCGCGAGGTCCTGATATGCGCCGACGACCTCGCGCATGAGCGGATTCCCCTGCGCCTCCAGGCCGAGGAGGCGAATACCGAGGATATTCAATGCCGCCGGCGCGCCCGGGGCGTTCCGGAAGGCAGGGTATTGGTCGAGGGTGAAGGATTTGGTCTTGCCGGATTTGTCTACGACAACGTCGAATTTGAGAAGGGCGTCAAGCTGTTGTGAAGTTTCGTCCAGCGAGAGCCCTTCGTAACGATCCGCCGCCGAAAGACTGGCCAGGCCGAGCGTCCACCACTTGTCGAGGCTTTGCCCCCCTGAGTTGAGCGCCGGGAAGGCCTTGAGCAGTTCGGCTTGCGGATCGGAATTCGGGCCGGGTAGGTGACGGATGAAATCCCGCATGCGGGCGGGGCCATCCGGCAGGCCAAGGAGGAGCCGGACAAGGCTCATTGAACACGCGGAGTAAAGGTGGCGCGAGGGAGTATCGTCGATCGTGGCGGGGTTCTCGGAGAGGAATTCGGCAATCGAGGGAGTGTTGCCGCTCTGGATAAGGCCGCGAAAGAGCTCGGAAACGTCGCTGGGATCGGGATCCGCCGCCAGGGTGGCAAAACCGTCCACGAGCCATCCCGGCGGCTCGGCATAGGTGGCGCCGGGCTCGACCAGGGCGGGCTGGTTGCGATAAGCATACTCGAGGAGCAGGCAGCGCATGATCTGCTCCGGGAAACGGGCGGCGCGCGGATCGTCGCCAAGGACGATGTCCAGTTCGATCTTGAATCCGTCCTCGGTATCGATGAGGTGGACATCCGACGGCGGCAAGGCAGGGTCGTCCGTATCCGAAGGGTTCAGGACGATGACGATCGGACGTTTCCAATCGTCGTCGGTATTGAGGAGCTCGAGGAGTTTGTCCTTCGCGTCCTCCGCCGCCATCGAGATTTGCGCGCGCGCGTTTGGGTCGCTGGCATAGACGACGAATTGATGAGAACGGCTGATGGAACGGTGCTCGAGCGCATCCCACGGCGTGGCGACAGCCGCGGGGGCGAGCGCGGCGAACAAGAGCAGCAGGAGAGGAAATTCGAAATTCGAAATTCGAATTTTCATCTCATCACGGATGCGGGGCGGTCACAAACGTGAAGACGCCCGGCTGCACACTCACACTCTGCATCTTATCCAGGAGTTCGCGCTCGCGCGAGAGCGCATCCCAAAGCTGCTGAAAGGCGAAGCCGCAATATTCCATGATCATCGGATGGACCGGCATGCGGCCTACGCTTCCGCCCACATTGGTGGCGACGAGCCTGCCGCCGGCGATGGTGAGCTTGTAGGCAGTGCCGGCATAGACGGGATAGCCGAATGCGGATTCCTGGGCCGTGATTTTGATTACATCCTTGCCCAGGTTCACGAAAGCGCGATCAAACTTGAAGTAATCCTGCGAGGAGTCGCCCTTGGTTTTGATCGAGGAGGCCAGGTAGAGGTTGATGGTGGACTCGCTAAGCTGCCAGGCTTGCGGCTTGGGGGACATCTGCGCGTCCTCGATTTGCTCGATCAGTTGCGGCGCGGCGAGCAGATCGTCGCTGGTCGGTATCTTGGGCACGCCCGCGGGTGGACGCGCCATCTGGATGAGAGCGGCGACAGTTACGGCCGAGGAGAGGACGTTGAGCAGGGCCTTGTGCCAGTTGGTGAAAAAGCCGCGCGACGGAGTGACCATCTTCCTGACGCGCCTGGCGGACTTCTCCTGCGCTTCCTTGACGGCCTTTGCCGGCTCCCTCGGGAGCAGCGAGCGGTCGAGTTTCGCGCCGCAATTGTGGCAATAGACCCGCTCGGGTTCGTTGGCGAAATTGCACTGTTTGCAGGTGAGCGTCGGGGCAGGGGGGGGCATCTATTCCTTTTTCCTTGGTTTTTTGGATTCGGTGGCAGGCGGGGCCTTGGCAGCCGGTTTCGAGCCTGCGTCCGGTTTGGTTCCCGCGGGCTTGGAATCCGCGGTCTTCGCGCCATCGCCGGCCGCCGAGGCGTCGCTCTTGGCCGCCTGTTTGTAACCTTCGCTCCGGTAATCGGTGATGTAAAATCCGGACCCCTTGAAAATAAGGCCGGCGCCGGTGCCCAGGAGGCGGCGGACCTTGCCCTTGCCCCAGGTTTTTTGGCGGCATTGCTCTTTTGGGCAGGTGGCGAGGGGGGCATCCTTCATGGACTGGAAGAGATCAAAATCCTTTTTGCACTTCTCGCAATGGTACTCGTAGGTGGGCATGGGTTTGCGGGCAAGCCGGCGCCCGGTTCCTATAGCACGAAACTGGCAAACCGGAACCGGAAAATGGACGGGATGGGGCTATATGCTGCGGAGCGGGGCGCGTGGCATCCGCGCGAAGGGGGCTTGACGATGAATTAAGGGAACGCTTTATTGCGCAACCTTTTTCACGGTCGATGACGCGCGCTTCTTTTGGACTCATTCCGGTTTGCCTTGCGATGCTTTTGCTCGCGGGATGCGCCAACGACCCCCGTTTTGATACTCATACGCAATACTTGGGCGGGGGGCAGGGCCAGGAGGCGGGCCGCCTTCCGTATGACGATGTGTCCTACTGGGAGGGCGATGGCGTGGCGGGCGCCCCGCGGGTGATCATCCGGCTGGGGGAGCAGCGGGCCTACTTCTACAAGGGCGATACGCTGGTGGGCATTTCGACGATCTCGACCGGGCGCGAGGGGTACAACACACCACTGGGCAATTTCCATATTATCCAGAAGGACAAGGATCATGTGTCGTCGCGTTTCGGCGATTACGACGATGCCTCCGGGCATGTGCTGATGAAGAATATCGACCGAGACAAGGATCCGATGCCGCCCGGCGGGATCTATGACGGCGCGAAGATGCCCTATTTCATGAGGATCGTCGGCGGGACCGGAATGCACGAGGGCTTTCTGCCCGGGTATCCGGCTTCGCACGGTTGCATTCGGATGCCGGGATTCATGGCGCAGGCGTTTTTCCGGAGTGTCGAGCTTGGGACGCCGGTGGAGATTACGAACTAGAGTTGGCTCAATAGTTCTTCGAGGCGTTCTCGGCCAGGCGGGCTTCGAGTCGCTCGCAGCGCAATTCCGAGGCTTCGCGGGCGCGGCGCTCGTCCATGAGCGCTTCCTCAAGTTCACGTATCCGCTTTTGCAGGGAAAGGCGGATGCTGGTGCGGACAGGCTGCTCCTCTTCGCGCTTGGGCAGGAGCTCGGGGAAATCGGAGACGCGCAACTGGGCGCCATCCTTGCAATTGGTCAGGCAAGTATCGGAGTTGATCTCTCCGATGAGGAGAAACTCGCGGACAGCCCCGAGGGTGGTCGGGCCGTAATACTGGTCGGTCGAGACCTCGACCAGGTAATCCATGCCGAGCTCCGGAACCATCGGCGCCTTGATCCAGGTCGATTCGTCGGGCGAAATTTTGTCGAGGGGGGAGATTTGAGCGTCTTCGGCCCATTGGCGAAGCTGGTCGAAGGAGACGGGTCCGAAGACGGAGCCGTCGTCATACTTCATGAGGTACCACTGGTTGTTTTCTTCCATGACGAGGGTTCTTTTTGGGCTAGGGATGCGGGGTGGGGGATGCCGGGATTTTCGCGTTGGGAGGCAGGACCAGTTGCTGGCCGATCTGGAGGCGCCTGACGTCGCTGATTTTGTTCATCTTTAACAATTCGGGCACAGTCACCTTATAGCGCTTGGCGATGGCCGTCAAAGTTTCGCCTTTTGTGACGATGTGGATGGGGCCGGCGGGAGTGGTGGCGGTGTCGGGAGCGGCGGTGCCGGCAGTCTGGTCAGTCTCCTCCGAGCCGGTTGCCAGGTCGGGCGGAGTCTTTTTGCCCTCGAGTAGGAGGTTGAGGCGGGCGATTTCCTGCGCGAGGACGTCGATCTGTTTGGATTGCTGTTCGATCATCTGGCGGAGGTCCCTCAGTTGGTCGCCGGAAGGGCCGGAAGAGTTGGCGGCATCCTGCGCGAGCAGGGGAGCGCCGGGAGCGGAGCAGAGGAGGATTGCGAGGGCGAGGCGTACCGTCATCGATGGAAGTGATGTCACGTCCCCGGCAAGGACGCAAGTGGAGAGAGAATCCGACACCGGCAATTTATCCAATTCCACCCATCTCCCCTTGCGCCTTTGAGGAAACCCTCCTAGACTTTCCCATGCCTGACAGGACGCAACGACCCACGGGGCCAGCACCCTGGAGCCCGAAGGAGGGCGACGGCGGGGGCGGACCAAAGGCTCCCGATGTCTCGAAGCCCGATACGCGCGATTTGCTGAAACGGATGCGCAAGGTGGACCCAAATCAGTCGAAGCGATACCGGCAACGGACCGGAGAGTGATGGAGGGATCGTCCGCAGGCTTGGGAGGAGGCGGTTCGCTTGCCCCAGCGGCGCAATCGGTCGCATTGGGCGGACCGGCGGATTTTGCCGCGTTGCTCAAGCGCCAGGGGCTGTACCCGCAGGCGGCGGGCGCTCCATACCATGGCGGCGCGGGCGCAATCGAGCAGACGCAGGCGACGACCATCATGGCATTTAAATTTGCCGATGGCGTGCTGATGGCGGGCGACCGGCGCGCGACGGCCGGAAATACGGTGGTGTACGACCGCGCGGACAAGGTGCTTGAGATCGACCGGCACTCGCTGATGGCCATCGCCGGGGTCCCGGCCACGGCGTGGGAAATGGCGCGCGTGCTGGAGCATTCGTTCCAGTTTTACCGGCGCACCCAATTGCAGGAGATGAGCCTGGATGGGAAGGTGCGCGCATTGTCGAAGCTGCTGCGGGACAACTTTGGCTTTGTGATGCAGGGGGTGGGCGTGGTGGTGCCGATCTTTGCCACTTACGACACGGGGGCGCATGCGGCGCGGCTCTATTTCTACGATGCGATGGGCGCGCAGTTCGAAGCGGTCGATTTTGCGGTGAGCGGCTCGGGTTCGCCGGCGGTGCGAAGTATTCTGTATTACGAGAACACCTGGGGAAAGAAGCCGCTCAAGGAGATGGGGCGCGCGGAGGCGGTGGTGCTGGCGTTGCGGGCGCTTGATACGGCGGCGGAGACCGACACCGCGACGGGCGGCGTGGACCGGCGGGGCCGCGTCTACCCTGTGGTCAAGATTGTGAGCGGAGAGGGAATCGAGACGCTGACGGAAGAGGACCTGGCAAACACATTCAAGACGGAGGTGAAATGACCGAGGAACCGTATCGCTGGGTCGAGGCGATCTCGAATCGCCGGGAGTACATCGAGCATCAACTGGCGGGCGGCAGCCCCATCGTGGCGCTGTCGTACAGTGACGGGATTCTGTTTCTGACGATGAGCCGGGAACGGCAGAAAATTTTCGAGATCTATGACCGGATTGCGATGGGTGCGATTGGGCATCCGGGCGATATCGAGCGGTTGCGAATGGCGGCGATCGAGGTGGCGAGCACGGAGGGGTTCACGCGCTCGACGCGGGATGTGTCGCTGCGGAGGCTGGCGGCGTTTTCGCTCAGTCCGGCGCTCAAGGGGGCGTTCGAGCAGATTTACGGGCCGCCTTACCTGACGCGAATGCTCTTCGCGGAGCTGGGCCGCGAAGGCGAGGGCAACTTGTTCGTGCGGATGGACTATGACGGCACGATGCACTCGAGCGGCGGGCCGCAATTGCGGACGTTCGAGGATTACGGCGTGCTCGCCGGGACCGCCGCGCAGGCGGCTGCGATGGAGCGGCACCTGGCGGCGATGCAGCGCGGCGCGCCGGGCCTTGACGAGGCTATTCGCGCCGGACTTGAAACATGGACTGTCGGACACTTGTCGCGCGAGGAGGGGCCGCCGCCAACGGCGGAAGCAATCGAAGCGGCGAAGAAGGAGCGGCTGGGCGAGGCGATGATCGAGGCGGCGGTGCTCGAGCGGAAGGCGAAGGAGGCGCCGGCGTACCGTGCGCTGGGCCAGGCGGAGGTGGAGAAGGCGCTGGGGTAGGGGGGCGGGAGGGCTTCCGATTTTTTCGCGGATATTTCCGCTATGGCGCGGGGCGGAGTTTGGGTTAAATACGGGGCGTGAATTTAAACAAATCCTTCAGCCGTTTGCTTTTTGCCGTGGCGGTGATTGCCGCCGTTGTTGCCCGACCGATGTATGCGATCCAGGAAACGGGGCCGTCAAAGGCGGCGATGGCGGCAGGGCCGGCCTATATGCGGAAGCTGGAGACGGCGGCGTCGGCGTATTCGATCCGTGATTTCAAGCAGGCGCTGGATGACCTGGAGGAGGCGGACCAGATTCATGCGAATATCCCGGACACGTGGAATATGCGGGGGGCGATCTACGCGGAGGAACAGCAGTATGACCTGGCGCGGGAGGCGTTTGAGAAGGCGTCGAAGTTGAACCCGGGGGATTTCTGGCCGCCGTACAATATCGCGCAGTTGCTGCTGTTCGAGAAGAAGTACGCGGATGCGGCGGATGAGTTCAAGAGTCTGGAGGTTTACCACGGGCACGAGGAGCTGGTGCAGTTCAAGATTGTGTTCGCGGAGTTGCTGGCGGGAAATGATGGCGCGGCGAAGGAGGAGTTGGATTCGATGAAGTTCCCGTGCGACACGCCGGGATATTATTTCGCGCACGCGGCGTGGAGCTATGCGCACAAGGATGAGAAGGAAGGGGCGTACTATGTGCGGGCGTCGGTGAAGGTGTTCGGCGATCAGGGGTCGTCGACGTATTATGATTCGCTTGCGGGGCTGGGATGGGTGAGGGCGCGGAACAAGGATGGGACGATTCCGGTGCAACAGGCGGCGCCATCGATGACGCTGCCGACGGGGCCGCTGGAGCCGGATGGAGGGCAGTGAGGGGAGCGGGATTGAGTTTACCGGACCTTTCCCATGGAAGCGGTTTTTAAGGCCATGTTCCAGTCGCCAACCAAAGAGGCCGCGCCGTGAGGCGAGGCGCGTTGTTCATTTGAAATTGATTGACAGTGGCGCGTCCAACCGGGGTTTTGCCATTGATGACCGTGTGGCTTTCGGTCCATTCAAAATGATCGTCCCAATTCTGCCGGCGCGGATGGAAGAGCGGCTCCTCCTGTTCTGTCTCGGGATCAATTCCGGTTGTATGATCCTGTTTGGATGAATTGCAATAAAAGCAACTCAAGGCGTAGTTCGCCAGGTGCCCCTTGCCTCCCTTCGATTCGGGAGTGACGTGCTCGAGGTGAAATGTGTAGGCACAGACCTCCTGCGGAGCGTGGCAATATTCGCACCTTCGGGAAGCGCGCTTCTCGACCTGTTGGCGCAGTGTCAGGCTGGGACTTTCTTTCGGGATTTTCTGACGGCGGGGATAGGCGCCACGGGAGTCCGCCGTTTTGCTTCAGGATTGAACCTTTTCGCGGCGGCGGCCGCTTCGGCGAGGATGCGGGCATTTTCGAGCGAGAGTTTTTCGGCATAATCGCCAAGCTCTGCAAGTTCCTTTGCCTCGGCGCCCGAGAGCCGGCCTTCGTTGTTTTTGTCCATCAGGAATGAGAGGCGTTCCTGAGTCTTCTCGTCAATATGGTGGAGCACCGGCTTGGAGGGCTCCCACGCGATGATGTCGCCGATGCCGACGTTAAGTTCCTCGCAAACGGCGCGAAGGATGGGGGCGTTGATGGTCTGGATGGGCTTGAAGCCCGCAAGGCGGTAAACGGTTTTCCGGTCGAAAGGGATTCCCCTTTTGTTCAGTCTCTTGCACAAGTCTGCGACGGTGAACTGGTGGCTTGTCAGAATCCTTGAAAGCTGGGAATAGGCCAGGCGAGTTGTACCGTTCATACGGGAATAATACCGTTTGGGAGGGATTTTGCAACTGATTGTTCCGTGGAGGCGGCACCATCGATGACGCTGCCGGCGGGGGGCAGTGACGGAGGTTTTTAACCACAAAGGGCGCCGTTTCGACACGCTCAAGGCTCCGAGCTTGTCGCGGAGCAAAAAGCACAAAGGCAGAAGGGAATCAGGATTTAGGATTTCCTTCGACTCAAGGACGGAAGGGGTGAAAGGGACATAAAGCGGGTTCCATCGATGACGCTGCCGACGGGGCCGCTGGAGACGGATGGGGGGCAGTGATTCCCGAAGTTTTCAGACAGGATGAACAGGATTAACAGGATGGGATTTGCTGATTTCAGGAGCGCGTTTCTCGATCTGTTGGCGCAGTGTCAGGCTGGGACTTTCTTCCGGGGTTTCCTGACGGCGGCGCCATCGATGACGCTGCCGACGGGGGGCAGTGAGGGAGACTTTTAACCACAAAGGGCGCAAAAAGCACAAAGGTAGAAGGGAATTAGGATTGGCTCTAGACCAGAAGATTTGAAGAAGTCTTGATGAGAGATAGCAGATTTGAGCGGAGTTTGGAAGGGGATTGGCTGTAGCGCCACTCGCATTCCTTGAGATGAAGATCGAAATTGACCTT